>NZ_JBQVPI010000056.1:0-12677 GCF_052438155.1 Shinella sp.
GGCGAAGACATAATGCCCCCTTTCGAGCAGGATATCGAGCGGGGGAATTCCAGTGGTCATGGCGGTGCCTTTCTTGCAGGAGATCGTCGCCCCTTGCCTGCATCCGGTAACTGCGGCGTTGCCTTGTCCAAATCCGGCTAGCCGATTCTGGAATCGGTCAGCTGGCGGGCACGATATTTGCTGGGGGTCATGCCTTCGGACTCGCGGAAGGCGCGGTTAAAAGGGCCCAGCGAGCCGAACCCTGCGTCTAGCGCGATGGTGATGATCGGCACATCCCGTTGCGAAGGATCGGCCAGTGCGGACTTCACCTCGGTAAGACGATAGCCATTGAGAAACGACGAAAAATTGCGGTGGCCCAGCTGGCCGTTGATCGTGCGGCGCAGACGATATTCCTGCTCGCCCAGAAGCGAGGCGAGCTTTGCGATAGACATGGTCTCGTCGCGGTAGGGCATCTGCGCTGCCATAAACTGCAGCAAACGGGCAGCCAGTGGATCTTCGCCCAGGTTCCGCGCAAGTTTCACCGGCGCGCCCGCGGCCTCTGCCGGGCCGAACATGTCGCCTTGACGCATCCGAAGCAACACCGCGCAAAAGCTGAACACTGCCAGCAGTGATCCGGTCGCCACCGCCAGCCTCCACGAAGCGGCAGGTGTGCCGGGGGATGCTGCCACTTCGACAAAGGCGATAACAATGACACAAATCGCCACGACACAAACCAGCACGGGCCTGATTCGCCGCCGGCGTTCGACCAAATCGCCTTCCCGGCTCCGCCATACTTCCCATAAAGCAGCGCCTGCAAAGGCCAGCATGGATGCCCTGAACAGCATTGCAGAAATGGCGTTGGCGGTCCCGCCGCCGGGGTATGTCAGCTGGACCACCAACGTATTGGCAACCGACAGGCCCACCAGCAACGCGCTGATCGGGGCCACTTGCCTTTCATCGTTGAACCACGATTTGGCGAACAGCCAGAACAGCCCCGGTGTTGCACCCGCACCCAGCGCGAGCAACAGGCCAATCAGGCTTGGCCTGCCCAGGATACCTGCCGTTACAATGAAATAGCTGCAAATTCCGACATTCATCGCCACCGCAAGCCGGGCCGGCACGTCGCGCCAATGGTCGCGTATCAGGATCCAGCTCCACTGCGCCAGCAAGGCGATCGACCCACCGCGCGCTATCTGATCGACCTGTTCCCATGCTGTCATGGGTGCTTGGCTGCCAGAGCGCGGGCGGAGCGACAAGCTGATTTCGGAATCACTCAGCCTTTCCGGATTCCATCAGCATCGCGTGATCCGAAAACGACCAGTCCAATTTCGAAACCAGGCAGCCGCAGGCGCGCCGAGCTGCAAATTCTGAGGCTTGTCGCTCAAATTGGTGGGTGGCCAAGTCTCGAAGGAAATGATCATGAAGAGCCTCCATGCCCTGCTCGCAGTCGCCGCCATGGCGGCTTCAGCTGCCGCGGCCGCTGCCCCTGTTCCGCAGAGCATCGCAGTTGAAGCTGGCGACCTCGATCTCGGCTCGAACAAAGGGCAACGCATCTTGGCGACGCGCATTCATCGCGCGGCATGGACGATGTGCAAAAGCCAGGCGCTGGAAAGCCTGCCGCACAACATCCGCCGCGAGCGCGAGTGCATTCGGCAAGCGCAAGCCAGCGCCGAAGCGGCCGTGAAGACCCAGACTGCGGCAGGCGATCCAACTTCGGGGAGGGGCGGTTGAGGATGCAGAGCTGATCGAACCGAGCGCGGAGGTTGGCAACAAGCTGCGATTGGGTGGAAAAAATCGCCTTTCAGCTATCCACCTATCTGCGGTCATAGAGCGCCCAGGCATGCGGTGCCAGAAGCCGACATAACTGCTGCGTTTCCAATGGCCGGTTTTGGGAGGTGCGGCGCAGCCCCCTAATGACCGGGATGAGGGCGCAAAGCTGACTGGCGGCTTACCGAATGATCGCCTTCTGTACGGCCTTGGCACGCGAGATATGATCAACCGCTTGTGATCGTTGCGGCGAGGTAAAACTCCAGCAACGTCCTAGGCCTTGGTCGGGTCTGCCTTCTCAGTTGCTGACCTCATAGAACATCGGGTTCTGCAGCCACTCCTCTATAGCCGACTCTCGCCATCCGCAGCATCGCTCGGCGAGCTTGACCTGTTTGGGAAACGTCCCCGCCTGAATCTTACGGTACAACGTCGCCCGAGACAGTCCGGTGCGAGTGAGCACGGTGTTGAGCCTCAGAAACCTGTCGGGTGCATGGGATGCCATGGCGATTGTCTCCATCCTGTGATGTGATCTGCCCCTGCCTGCGACACAGATTGGCGATGTGCCGCTGCGCGTCAATCGAGCCATATGCTGCAGTTTCGCAGGCAATAGGGCAGGGGAGCGCTGCTGGTTGATCGCCGGATATGGCAGCGTAAGCAGAATAATTCTGCTCACGGCATCTCACTGTGTTTCAGCATTCAGCAGCGCATCTGCGGTCGCAGCAAAGCTGCGGCGTTTGCCCCGCTCGGGCGGGACACCGGGGGCCGTCAATCGCCTCTAGCCACGCCAGGCCAGCGCGCAACCCGCGTTGCGGGTCCTCCTCTGATGAAGTGGGACGGCTGCGGGGTCGCAGTTGATACCATCACCTGCTGATTCGCAGCAGGACAGGAGGAACAGAAGATGGAGATCGCAACGATTGGTTTGGATATCGCGAAGCACGTGTTCCAGGTGCACGCAGTTGATGCAGATGGCGCGGTAGTGATCCGCCGACGCTATTCTCGAGCGCAGCTCATGAAGTTTTTCGAAGAGCTCCCGCCATGCCTCGTTGGTATCGAAGCATGCGGTACAGCGCATTATTGGGGGCGCCGACTTGAGGCACTCGGGCACGATGTCCGCCTTATGCCAGCGCATTACGTCAAGCCCTACGTGAAGCGGGGCAAGAACGATGCAGCCGATGCGGAGGGTATCTGCGAAGCGGTGACGAGGCCGACCATGCGCTTTGTACCGATCAAGGCTCCGGACACGCAGGCCCTCGCGCTGTTGCACCGGCTGCGTACGCAGTTCGTCAGGCAGCGCACCGGCATGTTGAACGCTCTTCGCGCCGGGATGGCCGAGTTTGGCATTGTGACCAACTCGGGGCTAGGCGGCGCGACCGAGATTCTTCGCATTGCGAGCACCGGCGACGATCGTCTTCCGGAGTTGATCCGTGATCCCTATCGATTGCTCGCTGATGCGATCCGTGACGTCGAGGCTCATTTGGCGGACCTCGATCACCAGATTGCGGCCAACACGCAGTCCGATGATACCTGTAAACGCCTGAGTACTATTCCCGGCGTGGGGCCGGTGACCTCAACCACGATCATCGCGTTGGCCGGGGATGTCTCTCGATTTCCATCTGGCCGCGACTTTGCAGCATGGCTTGGTCTGACACCGCGCCAGAACTCGACCGGCGGCAAGGCTCGGCTCGGACGCATTACCAAGGCAGGTGATCAGACTTTGCGAACGCTGTTGGTGCTTGGAGCCTTCTCGGTGATCAAGCGAGCCCGCGTCGCCCCGGAAAGGGCGTCGCCTTGGTTGATGGCACTGATGGAGCGTCGGCCCGCGTTGGTCGCGGCCGTCGCGCTAGCGAACAAGATGGCGCGTATAATCTGGGCGATTATGACGCGCGGTGGCACGTACCGCGCGCCGACGATGGCATCATGACGCGGTTTTAGAGTTTCCAGCGGAGCCTGGCTCCGAAGGAAGCGAGGTGGTGCTCAAGCCATGATGACGAACCGGTTGAGCCGGGGATCGCTCAGTTCGCAAAACGAAGGGAGCCTGTGAGCCCGTTTCACTGATGGAACGGGCGATCCGCGGATTTCATCAGGGCCAGCGGTCGATGACCGCAGCAATAGGCCGGACACATGACTGCACCCGACCGATCGATGTCATGCTCGGTGTCACCTCGCGTAATTATTATGGGTTCGAGCGGACACCGCGCTGTCGCGCGGCGGCGTATCTGTTGGCCTGACCCCCGAAGCGGGATGGCCGGCTCTCCCTGCTAGGCCCGCCTCGGCAAGCCGCAACCCGGCTGTGCCGGGTCCTCCACCCTGTTGCGGCCCTGCGGGTGCAGCCAGCCTTTGCGGCGTGCCTTTCCGTTCGATTTTCGCCGCCCACCCCACTCCGGGGGTTCTGGTGCGGGAAGGTGAGAAGGGTAAGGCGGAAAGCGACTTGCAATGGCCGTCCACACATTCGTTGCGGTGCTTAGCGCATGCGCGCCGTCCGTTGCAGCGTGGCTGCCAGCTCTTCTTCGCCGCCCCCCAGCGCCCCTTCCGGGCCGGGGCCGGATGGAAGGAGACAAGGTCATGGAAAACACTACCCGCAACAGCCTCTACACTGAGGTCACACAACGCATCATCGCTGAGCTCGAGCAGGGACGCCTCCCCTGGGTCCAGCCCTGGGACACATCGCTTTGCGGCTGCACCATGCCGCACAACGCAGCGACAGACCGGCGGTACTCAGGCATCAACGTCCTGATCCTCTGGGCCGAAGTGGTCATGAGAGGCTACGGTTCCCAGCGTTGGCTGACCTACCGCCAGGCACAGGCCGCAGGCGGCAATGTCCGCAAGGGTGAGAAGGGCACTACTGTCTGCTATGCCGACCGGTTCACTCCGAAGGCAGAAGCCGAGCAGGCACGCGGCGAAGACCGCGAAGCCAGGACCGTTGCTTTCCTCAAGCGGTTTACGGTGTTCAACATCGACCAGTGCGAAGGTCTGCCCGAAGACATGACCGCAGCCCCAGTTACGACCGATCCGGTGCTCGCCATTGCCGAAGCTGACGCTATCATCACCGCCAGCGGTGCTACGTTCAACGTCGGCGGCGATTCAGCATTCTACAGTCCGGCGCACGACTTCGTGCAGGTTCCGCCGCAGGCGGCGTATCGCGAACCGATTAACTGGTACCGCACCGCTTTGCATGAGCTCGGTCACTGGACCGGCCACGCCAGCAGGCTGGACCGCGATCAGAAGGGCAGCTTCGGCTCTGCACCCTACGCCCGTGAAGAGCTTGTCGCCGAGATGGCAGCCGCGTTCACCTGCGCATCGCTGGGCATTGCACCAACAGTACGCCACTGCGACTACATCGCTTCCTGGCTCACCGCCCTTCGTGAAGATGGCAAGGCCATCTTCCGCGCCGCGAGCGCAGCCAGCAAGGCCGCAGATTATCTGCTGGCTTTCACGGGAGACGCGGCATGAGCATGCGTCCCACCCGAGCGCAGCGGCGGCAGCTGCGCCGCGCCGAGCGCGCCGTCGATAACATGTCGCCGATGCAGCGCGAGATCTTCCTTGGTATCCGCGTCGATGAGCTCAGCTACATC
The DNA here is from genome assembly GCF_052438155.1 of Shinella sp. Classification (NCBI taxonomy): domain Bacteria; kingdom Pseudomonadati; phylum Pseudomonadota; class Alphaproteobacteria; order Hyphomicrobiales; family Rhizobiaceae; genus Shinella; species Shinella sp. Next base: position 5,319 of record NZ_JBQVPI010000056.1, read on the forward strand.
GAGATTGCAGCAACGCACGGCATCACCGTTGCAGACGTCGAACGTCACTTTGCAGGCGCGCTGCGCATTCTCGACCGGCACATGCATGAACGCCACCACAAGTGGTGGCAGTTCTGGCGATGAACGCCAGCTTCCGCCTTGCCAATCGACCCGTCCATCTACAGGGTAAACAGGACCATGCGAACCGACATCGATCATCTTCCGGCCAACAAGCAGCGCGAGCTTGAGCGCGTGAAGCAGATCATCTTCGAAGAGTTCGAAGATGCCCTGGCGCTTGCCACGCACCAGTGGAAGAAGAAGGGCAGGATCGAGAAGCTGATCCTCTATGGCAGCTACGCGCGTGGTGGCTGGGTCGATGAGCCGCACACGGCCAAGGGCTATCGCTCCGACTTCGATCTGCTGATCATCGTCAACGACAAGCGGCTGACCGAACGCGTCGATTACTGGCTGAAACTGGAGGATCGGCTGATCCGCGAGCTGGCCATCGACCGGACACTGCACACCCCGGTCAATTTCATCGTGCACACCTTGCAGGAGGTAAACGACGGGCTGGCCCATGGCCGATATTTTTTCATGGATGTGGCTAAGGACGGCATCGCGCTACACGAAGCTGATGAAAGAGTTCTGCATACGCCCAAGCCCAAGACGCCTGAGCAGGCGCTGGCGATGGCGCGGGAGTATTTTGACGAGTGGTACCCTAGTTCTGCCCGCTTCAAGAGCGCTGCCGACTTCCTTATGCGCGAAGGTGGGATGCGAGAAGCGGCCTTCAACATGCATCAGGCGACGGACCGGCTGTACCATTGCGTGCTGCTCGTCTGTACCTTCTATTCGCCTCACGTGCACAACCTTGGCGTCCTTCGCACCCAGGCCGAGCGGATCGATATGCGCTTGGTCGATGCCTGGCCGCGTGACACCCGGCTTGACCGCGCCCTCTTTGAAAAGCTGAAAGAGGCGTATGTGAAAGCCCGCTACTCGAAGCATTACCGAATTACCGAAGAAGAGCTTTTGTGGCTTGGCGGGTGTGTGGAGGAGCTTGGTCGGGCGGTCCACGCTATCTGCTCGGAGCGGATAGCCGACCTTCAGGCAAAGGCTCTCGCGACAGGTTGAGAGCGCAGCTTCGGGAGCAGGACCCGGGCAACGGCCTCTGGCAGCATCCCAGCTGCCATCAACCCCAAATCCGCCCCCTTGATGACCGCTAGAACTGTCCGTTCGCCAGCCCCACCGGCACCCATTTTCTGCCACCTCACCGGCATCCAATCTGGCGGAGTAACAGGGGCCGCGATGCTTCGCATCGGACCCGTAATTAGGATACACACCTCACGCACGGGTGCATGCAGCATTTCCGCCACTTTTCGAGGCAGCGCTCAGGCAGCTCGCGCTGCTCACCTATAAAATGTGGCGGTTTTCTGCCGCTTTTCGAGGCAGCGCATAGCACCCTCATCGGACCTGGGAATGACGGACGATAAAGGGGAACGGCAACGTCAGATTTGAGGCTTTCGAGACCCAACGTCACCCCTTTCGGCGAGTAGAATGCCTTTAGCGGATTGGCCCAAGGCGCAGTCGTGGAGCAGGACCAGCGCGGCCTAAAATCTAGTTCCCTTGGCCTGCGAAGGCTTGATGGGATGCCGAGCCGCAATCGCACACACGGCTAGTATAGAGCAGAAATGTCGTGTGGCATGTAGTGCGCCGAAAGTGGATGATTGCCGCTGTCAGACGGCTGCTGCTTTCAGCCGATCCTGTCTCCCGGTTCTTAAACGATTGGTGCCGATATGCCTGCTCCGCCTCTCCCGCCCTCTTCGTCATTGTCGATTGAACCGATCAGTATGCGGATTCCCGACGCATGCCGGCTTACCGGCATCAGCCGTAGCACGCTGTACTTGCTGATCGCGCGGGGCGAGGTCGAGGTCGTCAAGATGGGAGCTGCCACGCTTGTACTGACCGAGAGCTTGCGCCAGCTGATCGAGAGGCATCGTTGCAGCAGTCCCAGCCTAGAGCCACAACTTACCCGAGCAGCATCCGCGCGGCCCGGACAGACAATGCGTGCCATTGGCGACTGAAATTCAGTCACATCAAATTCTTCGTTAGCTTTGTCATCAACCGCCGATGGTCGGCATGGGATGTCCGCTTTGCCCCCTAATATCGGTCATTAGGCTGATCGCCATCGCGTCCCGAAAGATCCCATGTCGAGGGTGGATAGCGGCTGACACTCTGTCAGAGTGCGGTTGCTGATCCTTAACTCTGTGGAGGTAACCATGCTTGCAGCTGATCAACCCCATGCGCCTGCCGCTATCCGTATAGATCTTGGCGCGATCTTCGTTTCGATGGAACTGAGTAAATCGACTTGGCTGGTCACGTCCTTGTCGCCAGGGGCTGGCGAGCGGATGTCGAAGCATATTGTCCGTGCCGGTGACGTTGCCGGGTTGATGGAGCGTTTTGCTCTGTTGCGCGAGAAGGCGCGGGTTCGGACCGGGCAAGAGTTCGGCTTCATCGTTATTCAGGAAGCCGGCCTGGACGGGTTCTGGATCCACCGCGTGTTGGAGCGCGAAGGTATCGAGAGCTATGTCGTCGACCCGGCGTCGATCGCAACATCGCGCCGGCGCCGCCGGGCAAAGACCGACAAGATCGATGGCGAAGCGCTGGTTCGTGCGCTGCTCGCCTATAAGCGCGGCGAGCCGCGCGTGTGCGCGATGGTCAGGCCGCCGAGCGTCGAAGACGAAGATAGACGTCGCATTTGCCGTGAGCGCCAGGTGCTGATCATCGAGCGGACCCAGCATATCAACCGGATCAAGGGCTTGCTCTTTGCGCAAGGCATTACTGGATATGAGCCGATACGTCGCGACCGGCGCGAACGGCTCGAAGATCTCAGAACTGGCGATGGACGTGTTCTTGCAGTTCACGTCAGATCGCAGATCGATCGAGAGCTCGACCGGCTCGAGTTGATCATTGAACAGATCAAAGCCGTCGAGGCCGCGCGCGCTACGCTCATCGCGGAGCAAGCTGCCAACACGCCAGCGGCAATGCTTCTCAACCTCAAGGGCATTGGCCCTGAGTTCGCCACCATCCTTTACGCAGAAGGGCTGTTCCGCCATTTTGATAACCGGCGCCAGTTGGCGGCCTATGCCGGACTTGCTCCCACACCCTGGCAAAGCGGATCGATCAGACAGGAGCAGGGCGTATCCAAGGCCGGCAACAGCCGCCTGCGAACGACCATGGTCGAGCTGTCCTGGCTGTGGATCCGGTATCAGCCTGACTCGGCACTTGCCCGCTGGTTCCAGGAACGCGTGCAGCACAACGGCGGCCGCCTCAAGAAGCCGACGATCGTGGCGCTCGCCCGCAAGCTTCTTATCGCGCTGTGGAAATACGCCACTGCAGGTGTGGTGATCCAGGGAGCCGTGATGAAGGCTGCCTGATCCGACCCTTTACGCCCTCCCGGAGCCCGATCAGCTCCGTGGATCCAGGTAAGCGAACCGAAATGTCTGTTGGCGTTCAGCGCCGCCCGAAAGACTGGTCTCGCTTTCCTGTGCCCGTAACCGCCGCAAGCGGGATAATGGTGCGGCCACCCCCGAGTGGCGACCGTATGTGAGCTGGATAAGGTTCGAACTGTCGAGCCGTGTCATGCATCGGGCCAAGCCTGGATCCGGCGCCAAGGAGACGAACAATGTAGACACGAAAATTACCCTTGACCAACGTCCTCGTCATGTGAGCGGTCATAAAGGCTTCGCTGCAACAACGTCCGCTTTATTTCGCGCGAACCAGTTGGAGCCCGTTCTTTGTTCTTGGCCAATTACGGCCAAGGAGAATGACGATGACCTACTCTCACCTTGACCCTGCGATGCAAAATCGCGTGGCCTGGAATGCTGGCAAAAACGTCGGCACGAAGCGGCCGCTCACTCAGAAGCAGATCTGGGCGATCCGCTTCTTCCTCGACCGCGAGGAGCGACTGCGCGACCGCGCGCTGTTCGATCTTGCCATCGACAGCAAGCTGCGCGGCTGCGACCTCGTGAAGCTGAAGATCGGCGACCTGGTAGCCGGGACGGATTTCCGGACACGGGCACTGGTGATCCAGCAGAAGACGGGCCGACCTGTGCAGTTCGAGATCACCGCCGACGCTCGCGGGAGCCTTGCGACATGGCTCCAACGCCGTCGCGGTACAGCTGAGGACTATGTGTTCCCCAGTCGGCTCGATCACAACTCTCCAATGAGCACGCGCCAATATGCCCGGCTAGTAGATGAATGGGTTACAGCCATCGGACTGCGGCGCGAAGACTATGGAACGCATTCGATGCGGCGAACGAAGGCCGCGATGATTTACCGTGCCACAGGCAACCTACGCGCGGTGCAGATCCTTTTGGGGCACACCAAAATCGAAAACACCGTTCGCTATCTGGGTGTCGACGTGGAGGATGCGCTGATCCTTGCTGAGCGCACAGAAATCTGACTTTGAATGCGGCCGTCGGGCATTGCTCGATGGCCGCTATCGGTGAGCGCGGAAAACCTCAGGTTCGACGGAAACTGGGTGGATTCCTGCCATGCCCAACAAATCATTGCTTAATCAGAACAAGCTAAGCCAAACAGTTGCGCGAATCTTCGTGGGAGTATGGCATGGTCTATCTGATCGGCAGCGAACAAGAGATGGGGCAGTATCCTCGTGAGAAATTTCTCGATGGTGATCCCAAAAAAATTAAGGTTGAAGGGCCGGAGACGGAAGAAAAACTTCTGGCGATAAATCTCTATTACAGGCAACAATATAATGCGGGTTTTCGTATCATGAGCGAGAATGTCCCGACTGTCTGGCAGTGGAATTCATCTCGCATATTGCCCGACTACTACACTCCTCATGCTTTTCCTTGCGTCTCCTCGCGCTTCAAGGAAGTGGTCGAGCGGTTCGAGCCAGATGTGCATCAATTCTTCCCGATTACAGTAGTGAACAAGGCAAAAGAAAAGATCGCGCAGCGTTGGCTGTGGGTGGTCTGCAACCGGATCGACGGTGTTGATAGAGAGCATACGACATTGGTGCTCAAGAAGGGGGCACTATGGATGTCGAATTGGCTGGAGGATGGCAAAAGAGTGCGAATACATGACGCCAAACTTTACCATAGCAAGACGCAGACCGAAGGATATCATTTCTGGCGCGACAAGCACCTGATGGGGGGCGGCATTTACGCTTCCGATGAGGCTGCGGAAGCCTTGCTTGCGCTTGATTTAACGGCCTTCGCCGCCAATAAGCGGGAGACCGTGTAATGGCATTTCCGAACTTCGCACGCCCGTCGGGTATTCGCCGCCTCCTCGCACCGCGCCTGCCGCAAAACCACGATGGGCCTTAGCTTGACGCGGCTCCATCCGCAGAAACGTGAGCTGGTAGGAAGCTGCCTGTGAAAGCCCGAATGGACCACCTGCCACTTCGCTTCTAACGTCCGCTAAGGGGTCGTTTGCCGCACGGCAGCTTTTTTCAGCAATGCCCGGATAGCTGCCCGTCAAGTTTTGGGATGCGGTGCGTGTGTGCCCTATGACCGAAATTGGGTGGTAAGCTGATCGTTTGCTTTCGATTGCGAAGTACAAGAAAGCAGACGGTTAGGCGGTATCAGTGCCGTCCGGGTGTGACACCGAAAATCCATTCCAACACAAGCGTGACAGCCTGCGGCGCGGACCGAGGGTAGCGGGTCCGAACGGACGTAGGAAAACGCGCCAGTTAACGCTTTCGTTCAGTATAGGCACTATTGATCGGGCTCATCGATCGAGAGGCAGGGAAGGCGCATGCGGACGCGCACAATTTTTGTGGCCATTGGGGCACTGAGCGCGATTGGCGTCGCCGCCACTGTCACCCTTACGAAGCGAGAACTTATCCCGGTGGCTCCGGATGACGCTTATCTCACGAAGGAGATAGGTGCCGCCTATCCCGGCTTCATCGGTCAGGAAGCAGCGTTCGCGACGTCGATGGCGGGGATCATGGCCGACCATCGTGCCGGCGACCGCAAGAACGCGCGCGAGGGATATGAGCAGTGGTCTGAGGAGCGGCGGTCGAGCGAACTGCGCGAGGAAGCCAAATGGGAGCAGGTTCAGTCGACGCCGTGTGCCGACTTCGGTGTTGGTGACGCGCCGCAACTCTGCATTGAATATATGGGGTTGCCAACGATCGCGATCGGCACCCCAGTAAAGTACCGGGTGCGGTGGCGAAACCTTCCGGCAGGCGCGTACATCCGCGTGTGGTCGCGTAATGCAGCGCATGCGGGGGAGCGGTGGAAGTACATGGGGGCGTATGGTGCCGTAGCGCCCGGAACGCTCGGGGGGAAAGCGAGCGGCGATGAGCGAGTGAGTTGGGACGGTCGGAGTATCTACTGCGCACCTGCTGACGCACCCATGATGTGCGACAAAGGCGAAGTCGGTCGATATGTTTTGCGGGCGGCGATCATGACCGGAAGCGATCCGTTCTGGCCCAGCTGGCCTGCGCGTAATCCGGTGACGGTGGCGCGCCACGCCCGGTCCGAGACTGATCCCTTCACGCTCGACGGACCGCCGCAGCCAGTCGCAATCAAAGGCCAATATCGAACGCACCCTTATCGCCGTGACATCGTCGAAACGCTGAGCAAGGCACTGCCCGAAGGTACGGTCACCAACTCGTATGTCGAGCGCCGCGTAGACCGCCTTGGTCCGTGGCAGCGAGGCGTGTTCGCATATTGCGCGAGGCTTGCCCTCGATGCGCCAGTGTCGGGCTCGCTTGACCTGTGCTTCACCCGCCGCAAGCGCGATGCGAACGGCATCGCTCTGGCACCCGGCGATTTCACCGCTAGCGGCGACGCGCGGCTGTCACCGGGAATTCTCGGCGCGAAGACCGCGAAAACCATGGCGACGGCTTACGCGATCGGCCTGACTAACAGGCAGGCGACCTATCCCGCCTATCCGGCCGAGAGTGACATGGTGCGCACGCTCTTCCGTGATGTAAAGCTCTATGACGGCGGCTATCAGGACCTGCGCAACGCGGCGCGCGACGCCAGGTTGACCTATGTCGAGGTCAATCAGCCTTGGGCGACGTTTCGCACGGATGATCGGGAAAGCTGGTGGCTCGTCGAAGCGGGCCTTTGGATCAATACCATCGACGGCCCAACCACTAGAGATTTCGGTCGGATTTCGCTTCGCGTCGACCACGACGGACGTGTTTGCCGTGTTGAACCCACGGGCAAGACCGAAGGCGAAGGGCCTGATCGCCAAAACCGCTATACTGCGTGCATACCGGGCAGTCAGCGAAGGATCGAGCTGACGAAGTGAGGATTTGTCGGGACTTACTCGTCCAGGCAGTTCAACTTGGCCCCTTCCATCAGCTAAGTGATTCGGCGGGCCACGAAGTGTCAAAAGCCTACGACA
>NZ_JBQVPI010000057.1:0-12576 GCF_052438155.1 Shinella sp.
CGGTCAATGGTCTCTTGTTGCAGTCGATGCAGCCAGTTTTGATCCTGCTGCTTGGAGCGGCAGTTTTCCGCGAACAGGTCGGCCTTCCGCAGCTGGCAGGGATAGTTCTTTCCATCAGCGGGGCTTTGATGATTATCCTTGGTGGTAACTTGTCTGCGCTCGTCAGATTCGAGTTCAATTCAGGTGATCTTGTGATCTGTGTGGCGGTCGTCGTCTGGTCGATCTACTCTGTGCTGCTGCGTAAACGTCCCGCTGTGCATCCGCTAAGCTTTCTGGCGGCAACTTTCGTCGTCGGCATTGCGATGATCTCGCCCTTCTATATCGCCGAAATCGCAAGCGGTCGCTTAATTGAAAACCGGCCGGAAAGCTGGCTGGCTATCTCCTATGTCAGTCTGTTTCCTTCACTGATTGCCTATCTGTTTTTTAATCGCGGAGTCGAACTGCTTGGATCGACGGCAACTAGTCTCTATCTCAATATCATGCCCGTCATCGGGGCCTTGCTTGCGGCTGTGTTCTTGATGGAGCCTATCGGCTGGTACCATTTCATTGGCATGGGGTTAATCGGCGCCGGCATCGTCAGCGCTGCTCGCAAATCCGGTCAGGCTATCGCGCGTACTTACAACTCGGGTCCAGGATCATAGCCGAGAGACTTGCTTGCGGTATGTCCCCAATTAACAAGGCTGACCAGGCCATCTTCCAGATAACCGACCAAACCCATTTAGAGCAGGCTCTCTTGCAGTGCTAAGGGGTCTTTGACCAGATCGCCAAGTGAATAGCGATCGAGGTGCCGGAAGAATGCCTCAAGCGCGCCGGCCAGGGCGTGGCGCAGTCGGCATGCTGGCGTGATTACGCAGCTGTTTGTGGCGGGATCGAAGCACTCCACGAAGCTGCCGGTTTCTTCCATCTTGCGCGCGACTTGGCCGACATTGATCTGAGTTGCGGCCTGCGCTAGCCGAAGGCCACCGGATCGCCCGCGTACGGCCTCAAGAAAACCCTCCGCCACCAAACGTTGTGCCACCTTCATCAGGTGATTCTTGGATATCCCATAGGCCTGCGCGATCTCGCCGATCGACCTGTGGCCATCATGGACCGCCAGATACATCAAGGTGCGCAGGGCGTAATCGGCATGCAACGACATTCTCATTAAACATGCATATCAAATATTGCTATTTGCCGCCAGTCGCAATATAAGATGCAAATGCAATACATCTTATCAGGACGCGCGCGATGAACGCAACAGCACATGCCGAGCGCGTTCGTGCGGAACAACGCGCAAAGGCTGCCGAGGTTGGCATCGACGAAACCCTAATTGGGGAACTGGTCGACCACTTCTATGCCCGCATCCAGCTTGATGACCTGCTCGGGCCGATCTTTGCCCAACACGTCGCCAACTGGTCGCATCACCTGCCGCGAATGAAGGATTTCTGGGCCTCTATCATGATCGAACCTGGCCGCTTCAACGGCCGGCCGATGCAGAAGCACATAGCGATGGGCATCTTGACCAAGGCCCATTTCGAGCGCTGGCTGGCGCTCTGGGATGCCACTGTTGCGCAGGACGTCGGAGATCAAGAAGCAGCAGAACGGTTCCGAACATCGGCCCACCGGATTGCCGACAGCCTGGTGACCGGGGTGCTGGCCGAACGCGGTGGGCTGGCGGCGCTGCGCAACCGAACGACTGAGCCTGTCCCCCTGGAGACCAAACCATGACGCTGACACCTTATGCATCCTCGCCTGTTTTCGACGAGCAGTCGCTGCCCGATAAACTGCGCAACGATCATCGAACCAAGGACGGGACCTGGGGTCTTTTGCGCGTGCTGGAAGGCGAGGTGCAGTTGATCTTCACCGACCCGCGTCGCGAAGTGCTGGTCACACCGGATACGCCTGCACCGATTGCACCGCTGGCCACGCATTACGTGGTCCCTCTGGGCAAGATGTCGATGCAGGTCGAGTTTTACCGGTCAGAACCCGTCCTTGACGGTGACCTGACGTCCGAGCGGTCCGGTGGATGATTTTGCGCTCGCGCGCGTCGTCCATGTCGTGGCGGTGTTGTTCTGGATCGGCGGTGTGGGCTTTGTCACTCGGGTGGTGATGCCGACAATCCGGCACAGTGAAACCCCTGCTGACAGGCTTGGCAAATTCCATGCGATCGAGGAGCGCTTCGCAGGGCAGGCCAAAATCTGGGTCCTTCTCGCAGGGGCCAGCGGCTTCTGGATGGTGCACCGGGCCGAGATGTGGAGTCGTTTTGCCGATCCGAGCTTCTGGTGGATGCACGCAATGGTCGCGCTTTGGGCGGTGTTCACGCTGATGCTGTTCATCATCGAGCCATTGTTTCTACACCGCCACCTCGCGACGTCGCGGACCCCGCAAGCCGATTTCGCGCGATTGGAACGCGTCCACCACATCCTGATCATGCTTTCGCTGATCACGCTGGGGGGCGCGGTCGGTGGCAGCCACGGTCTGTTCTGACCTGACATCACCCGTGCCCGTGAGCACCAATCTGTCACACTGGCTATTCCTGAGGAGGAAATAAATGAGCAGAATATTGAGCACCGAGACTAGGGCAATCGTCAATTCGACCGCGCCTGCGCTGCAACAGCATGGCGTGGCGATCACCCAACGGATGTACGAGCGGTTGTTCGTCGATCCTGCGGTCAAGGCAATGTTTGACGAGGCCGCGCAGGAAAGCGGCGAACAGCCGCGCCGGCTTGCCGCAGCCATTCTCGCCTATGCGCAGAACATCGACAAGCTCGAAGCGTTGACGGCCCCGGTAATGCGTATGGCCGCGCGGCACGTTGAGACAGGCGTCAGGCCCGAGCACTATCCAATGGTCGCAAATGCCCTGTTGCCTGCGATCCGCGACATTCTGGGCGACGCAGCCACCGATGAGGTCCTGTCGGCCTGGGGCGAGGCGTATTGGGCACTGGCCGAGATCCTGATCGGCAAGGAAGCGGCTATGTATGCGCAAGCCGAGAGCAACGCTTTGGAACGCATTGCGTCAACGCGCTAACATCAAGCCTGCCCGTTCGATTGGTCGCAAGGCGCCCAGCATCGCCTTGCAATCGGGCATTCACCCACCACGTTTCGTCATAGCCGTCAAAAATTCTGCCGCTGGCGCTGCGTGCACATCACGCGACTGAACAGGCACTCCCTCCCCGATTGCACCCTCCGTGTCCTGAAAGGACCGAATATGGTCAACACGATTCTTACGCCCGACCGGCAGGCGCTGGCCGCTGAGCATGATGCCCAGCCGGTGATCCATCATGCCCCCGAGGGCCTTTCGGACCGGTTCGCGCTCGGCTTCACCAAGCTGCTGCGCTTCACGGCCGACACCTTTTTCGCCAAGCGCTACGGGCACCGTGCCATAGTGCTCGAGACGGTCGCCGCGGTGCCCGGCATGGTCGGTGCCATGTTCACCCATCTGACCAGCCTGCGCGCAATGAAGGATGATGAAGGCTGGATCCGCACCCTGATGGAAGAGGCGGAGAACGAGCGCATGCACCTGATGACGTTTATCGAAATTGCCAAGCCGACGTTGTTCGAGCGGCTGGTCATCCTGATGGCGCAGTGGATTTTCCTGGTGCTGTTCTCGATCCTCTATCTGGTTTCGTCTCGCACCGCGCACCGCGTCGTGGGCTATTTCGAGGAAGAAGCGGTGATCAGCTACACATTATACCTTCAGGAGATCGACGAAGGCCGCTCGCCCAACGTACCTGCCCCTGCGATTGCCAAGCATTACTGGAAGATGGCAGGCGATGCGACGCTGCGCGATGTCGTCCTGCTCGTCCGGGCGGACGAGGCGCACCACCGCGACGTCAACCACGGCTTTGCCAGCAAGCTGGGCGGCAAGCCATTCGAACCGGGCAAGACGGCACCCTATCCTGCGCACGCCGATGACATCCGGTTGCAGGCGTAGGCAACCAAACGCGATAGCGGCATCCAATCCAGACCTTGTTGAAGTCCATATGTATGCGCTTTCCCGAGGGGAGGATCGCCAACGGCTTCCATTCTAAACCCGCCCAAACCTGTCTTTCTCTCAACATCTTCAAACGTTCGGAAATGGCCGGTATAAACATAACCGGTCGTTCCCTTTAGCAGTGGCGAATGGCGGCTTTGTCTAAGGATTTCGGGCGCTTGCGTACGGAATCCTGACATGGAGGAACCCGCGGGCCCCATTCGCCGGTCTATGGGTAAAAGGGCTTTGATGTGGATTGGGGGGACTGGGTCAGACGTGGCAGCGTGCCCATCATCGGCACGATAGCATGGGCAGCGGGTGAGATTTGCCCGCGATGGGTCCCTGATTCTGCGTGCAGTGGTTGTAGTTTTGATCGCTTCCATGGAGCGGGCGCAGATATCCCCATGGGCCGGGACACCGTGACCTCGGCCATGCAGTAGTATGAGCCATGCCGGATCATGCCGCGTGTCTCCGGGCCGAGGATACTGGGGGCGGCGGTGCACGCGGTTGGTAGCAGCGGGCGAAGGCCTCGATGATGGTCATGTGCCCGCCGCAGCATGGGCATGGCGGGCGATGGTCGGGTGGTTCTTCCGGTTCGGGCTCCTCGACCGGCGCAGCGACCCCCAGCAGCCTGCGGGCGAGCGGCATGGCGTCCTTGTGCGTCGAACTGGCGAGCAGGCCGTAATGCCGGATGCGATGGAAGCCGCGCGGCAGGACGTGGATCAGGAAGCGGCGGATGAACTCGTCCGTCTCCAGCGTCATGACCTGCTGGCGTTCGGCACCGCTGCGACGGTAGTCCTTGTAACGGAACGTTACGCCGGTCTCGTCGAAGGTGATGAGACGCCGGTTGGAGATGGCGACACGATGGGTGTAGCGCGAGAGGTAGGCCAGCACCGCCTGCGGCCCGGCGAAGGGCGGCTTGGCATAGACCACCCAGCGCTTCTTCCGGATCGGCGACAGATGCCGAAGGAAGGCCTTGCGTTCCGCGAGGCCGGCCAAGGTGTTGAAGAAGGCCAGCTTGCCGGCATCGTACAACGCCAGCAGGCGCGTGAGGAACAGCCGGCGGAACAACGCGCCCAGCACCCGCACCGGCAGCAGGAACGCCGGGCGCGACGAGACCCAGCGCGTGCCGTCCAGCGCGATGCCACCACCGGGCACGATCATGTGCACATGGGGGTGGTGGGTCAGTGCCGATCCCCACGTATGCAATACGGCGGTGATGCCGATACGTGCGCCGAGGTGCCTGGGATCGGCGGCGATGGTCAGCATCGTGTCCGCAGCCGCGCGGAACAGCAGATCATAGACCACCGCCTTGTTCTGCCACGCGATATCCGCGACCTCGGCCGGCAGCGTGAACACGACGTGGAAGTATCCCACTGGCAGCAGATCGGCCTCGCGCGCGGCCAGCCAGGTGTGCGCCGCCGCTCCCTGGCACTTGGGGCAATGCCGGTTGCGGCAGGAGTTGTAGGCGATCCGCCAGTGCCCGCAGTCGTCGCAGGCCTCGACGTGACCGCCCAGCGCGGCGGTGCGGCAGGTCTCAATCGCCGTCATGACCTTAAGCTGGCCGAGGCTCAGATGCCCGGCATGGGCTGCGCGATATGCGGGCCCGGCACTCCGGAAGATGTCGGCGACCTCGATCGAGGTGCGCACCGGTTCAACCGGGCGGCGATACCGTTCGGTTCCGGCCTTCCATAAGCGCAACGATCTGGTCAAGCGGACTGGCTACCGCCCGCATGGTCTTGCTCGACACCTTGGTATAGATGGCAGTCGTATCGATGTTGGTGTGGCCCAGCAGCACTTGGATTACGCGGATATCGACACCCTGCTCGAGCAGGTGCGTGGCAAACGAATGGCGCAATGTGTGCGGACTCACTCGCTTATGAATCCCGGCGAACTCGGCCGCCTCATGCACGGCGCGGTTCAACTGGCGCGCCGAGATCGGGTCGGTGCAGTTGCGACCTGGGAAGAGCCAGCCATTGGGCAGCATCACCCCGCGGCGCTTGCCCTCGCGCCACCACTGACGAAGCAAATCCAGCAGGTGCGGGGAAAGCATGGCGTTACGATCCTTGCGTCCTTTGCCCTGCTCGACACGGATGATCATGCGCTGGCTGTCGATATCTGCGATCTTGAGGTGGGTCACCTCGGACACGCGCAGGCCCGCACCGTAGGCTACGCTGAATGCGGCCTTGTACTTGATGCCCGGTGCTGCCTCGATCAACCGTGCCGCCTCTTCGACACTCAGGACCTCTCGAAGCTTGGGTTCGCTCCGGATGACAGATAGGCCAAGCGCAACCTCTGGCCGCTTGAGCGTCATGGTGAAGAGAAAGCGCAGAGCCGATACCCCGGCATTGATGGTTGCCGGACCGACGGCACGGCGATGCTGATCGAGTTGGAAACGTCGGAGGTCTTCTGCGCTGGCCGTATCGGGAGGGCGGCCCAGAAACGCGGTGAAAGATCGCACATGGCGAATGTAGTCCTGTTGCGTGTGCGCCCCAAGTCCTCGAAGCTTCATCTCCTGCAGCATCCGCTCGCGCAGTGAACCAATCGGGGCGGAAGTAATCGTGGTGTCCATGGTGAGTTCCTCTGTGTTGAAGGAACCTCACAATCTCATGGCGACTCCGCCTCGCCCAGGGGCCCTTGCAATTACAGCGTGTCCCCACCGCAAGCGCCCCTCCCGCGGAGCGGGTTCGTCCAATGTCCCAGACCCGGTCAATTGGACCATGCAGCGTGCTCAAAAACACGAACTACAGAAATCTCTCGCCCGCATGGTTTTCGAACAGGGCTGCGTCGCGGACATAGCCGAGCAGCACTTCGACCTTCTTCTGCCGCGATACCTCCTGCATCTTCGGCAATGAGGCCCCCGCCTTGGCTGCCTCGGTCAGGAACCCTGAGCGTAGCGAGTGGGCACCGAATGCGGCAGGATCGAGCCCAACCTTTTCGGCGTAACGCTGGATCAGGCGGGCAACCGAGCGATCCGACATGGGCTCCTTGGTCATCATCCCTTGTGCGTCGGTGCGGAAGAACAGGGGACCTGCCTCCCCTCCCCTGACGCTGAGCCATTCGTTGAGGCGGGGACCAGGCTTGAGCACCTTGCCCGAGGGAACCGCGATGACCTGCCCTGCCCCCTCCTGGTCGGTCTTAGAATGCCGGATCGTCAGCTTGAGCCCCTCGCGCACCAGTTCGAGGTCAGCCAGCTGTAGCGCGACCAGTTCGGAACGCCGCAGCGCCGCCGCCAACCCAAGTGCCATGACCGCTCGGTCGCGGATCGCTCGCGAACTCTTGCCTTCGGCCGCTGCGATCATTCGAGCCAGATCGACGGCCAGAATGGCGCTCTTCTTGCGCGTCGGCCGCGCACGCTGCTCGCGGCGAATCCCAGCAAGTGTGTCAGCAATCACATCGCGCGGATCGCGATGCTGAGGTGCGACCTGACCTGCCTGCCTGTGGTGCCAGGCGATAGCGGCAAGGTGCCGCCCGATGGTGCTGTCCGCCCTCCCCGCCTGCGCCAGCGAGGCAAGGTATGTGGCCACTGCCTCCGGCAAAGCCGGCATAGGCTCAAGATCGCGCACCCAGCACCATTCTTCGAACTGCCGCCAGTCGCTGTCATAGGCCCGCACAGTGTTGGCCGCCTTGGATCGCGCCCGGTACGAGCGCGCCGCCTCGATCTCAGCTGCGAGCTGCGGCGGGATCGCATTCCCCCGCGTCGCGAGCGCGGCTTCATCTGAAAGCCTTATGGTCTTACTGCTGTCATCGTCCACGGCGACGTTCCTGAAGCTTGATTGTCACGGGGGTGCCTTCCCTGTGCCTTCGCGCACGGGCGAGATCGCACCGAATTTCGCCTGCCTTATATCGATAGACATATCGTCCGTGAAGGGCTCTTATCGGACAGCAAAGGCACCGTACAAGCTGGGTATACTTTTTAGGCCATTTATATACTATCTGGCCGATGGCATCCGCCCCAGCACCCTGGCAACTGACGCTTGCCCGCATCGAAGGCGCCCTCCCCTTCATCTCACCCGAGCTGTCCGAATGCCTTGCGCTGGCCTCACTCCGGCGCCTCTGGCGCATGCATGTGCGCGATTATCCGTTTGATAATCTTGGAATTGAACACAATCCGGGGCTTGAGGCCGACGAGCTTGTGCGCTCGTGGTATTCCGAAGAACGCCGTCAGTTCTTGTCGTGGATCAGCCGGCGAGGTCACCCTCCCCTCGCCCATGCCGCCAAGCTGGTCATGGCCGCCAAATGTCACTCTGAAGGGTTCAGCGAGGCCTACTTGCCCGCCGATCGTGCACTCGAACGGCTCGATGCGGTGCTGCCGACCCGTGATCCGATGGGGACCCTGCTTGAATGGTTGGCGGAGCTGCGAACTGAAGAAATCGACTTTCTCGAAGGCGGCAGCGAGATGCTTCAGGTCGGTGGGTTCGCGGTCACACGTTCGGCGCCGCGGGGGGCGGCCTGGGCTGCGTCGCTTGCGGCGGCCATGCGGCCACACTTGTTTGGGCTGGGGTCGGCTCCAATGGTGCTTGCTGGGGTCATGCCGCGTGCTGTGTTTCGTGAACTCCATGAAGAGCCGTTGCCCGTTGTGCTTCGCGCGGCGCTCCAGGTAGCCAGCGAAAAGGCTGAGGTCGATTTGCGCTTCCTGCGAAGGGCTGTCGTTCAGGCCGACGATGTACTTTCTGGGCTGTATGCCTCTTCGACTGCTCCGCAAACCTGGCGGATGATCGTCAGCTTGGGCCCACTTACCCGAGCTGAGCTCGCTCGGGGACTGGGTGTAACAAAGCGCACCGCTTCTCAATCGGTAGCTTCACTTCAGGAGGCAAGTATGGTGCTCCTTCGGCAGACCGACGGCGCTATATTGCCGGCCAGTGCTGATCTAGAACGGCGCGAATAGCCTCTTCCGCTTCCTGCCGTGTCGCGCCGCCCTTATTCAGCAACGTGACACGGACGCCCTTACGGTCAGCCCCATCGATCCGAAGCACTGGCTTCCCACTAGCACTGGCCACGGTTTCAGGCTTTCCTGACTTCTTGGGGGATCCTGACTTCTTGGGGGGGTCTGCCGCGAGAGCGAGCGCCTTGATCACCTCAATCACAGACATCGACTTGCCAGTCTGCTCGCGCTCTGCAGCAAGACGTTCCGCCTCACGGAAGGCGCGCTCCCGTCGATCCTCAGGCTTGAGGAGCGCTTTGAGCGCAATCGCATTGCGAATGCCAAGCTCCTGCGGATTGGCAAATGCCCTGGTCAGCCCATCTGGCAGCCGTGCCAGATCGAGATACCGCGTTAGCCAGCTTTCGGAGACTTTAAGCCTTTCCGCCATCGTCTTCTGCCGACCATCGTAATAGGCCGTCAGGGCGCGCAGATAGTCTTTTGCGCGTTCGAGATCGGTGAGATCATCCCTAGCCCGGTTTTCAATGTCCGCGAGCCTGAAGGCCTCTTCATCGCCCATCTCGCGTACGTCGACGAGAAACTTGAAGTCTGGATAGTTGTGCGAGCGCAGCCAGCTGATCGACCAGTGTCGGCGCGCTCCGCAAATGACCTCAAACTCAAACCCGTCATCTCCGGAAAGGCGACGGACGATCGCGGGTATCTCCTGCCGCCCTTGAGCCTTGATACTCTCAATAAGGTCCGCGCAGCGTTCCTCATTAAGCAGAGCATAGTCGCGGTTATGACCTGCCCACATCCGACACTTTGCTGGGTCAACAAGCTCATGTGTGCGAGAAACAATCGCTCCCGACGCCAGGTCAGCAAGACGGTTTGAACGCCCCGTAAGCACGTTTGAGGCAATGCTCGATCTACGAGGGGCAGCAGTATCCTCGGTCAGGTCAATACCTGCCGCCAGATCGGCCGCGAAACCACTGTTCTTCCTACTCATGCAAGCCTCCCATTAGCAGAATTGCACGCGTGCAATTTTCCAGCGGCTCATACCAAAGCCTCCTGACGGAGGCGCTTCTGATGGCTGGGCCACATCGATCGAATATCAACTTCGATTTCCGAATTCACGCCATCAAGATAGTTCAGGCAACGGTTGCGAACCGCCGAACTCGTGGCAGGGCCATCAAGCTCATACACTGTCATCAGCCGCGCTGTAGCATTGTCGATCTCGGCCGAGTCCTTGAGAGGCGTGCGAACCATCGCATGCCCGAATAGCGTCCGCATCAGCTGCAACAGCTCTTTCTGCATCGATTTATTCTCATCGACCTTGGACGCGACAAAGCGGAGGAACTTCAATTCTGGAGCGAGACCACGGTCTGCCAGCTGCTCAATCGTTTCATCTAGCATCGAGAGGAATGCAGCCGTCGAGGAGAAATCCATAACAGTCGGCGGTACCGGCACGACCAATGCGTTAGCGGCCCGCAGCACGGACAGCGAGATCGCCCCGAGGGCAGGCGGCGGATCCATCACCACGACATCGAACCGATCCGATATACTCTCGATTCCCTCCTTCAGTCGGTCAAGAAGCGCGCCGTTCCCCTGTGCCATCCGTGCGGCTAGTTCGTATTCGGAGTTGAACAAACGAAGGTTGGCGGGAATGAGCTCCAGACCGTCGAAGTGAGTCTTGCGGAGCGCGTAGTCCAGAGATGATCGCTCCCCCTCACGAAGGAACGGATAAAGGGTATCATCTTCGGTGAGGTCGAGATCCGGCACATACCCAAAAAGGGTCGTCGCCGAGGCTTGGCTGTCGCAATCGACGAGCGCAACACGGTAGCCTCTGATGGCCAGATACTGAGCAAGGTGAACGGCCAAAGTCGACTTACCAACACCTCCCTTGAAGTTCTGAACGGCCACGACACAGCAGGGATCGTTTGGAGCCCGATAGGGTCTTGTCCCGAACACGCCGCGCATGTCGTTCAGCTGGGCAAGCGTATATCTCTCTCGCCTGTTGTTGTCGGTCCTCGCAGGCTCTGGCAGGCGGCCGTCCTTTTCCGCATCACGGATAGCAGCCGGTGTGCGGCCCACAAGTTCGGACGCTTTCCCGATTGTAAAGGTTGGCTCGCGCCGGTCATCTGCCCTAGCGCTTCGCGCGGAATCTCGGAGCTTTTCGAGTACCGAGGAGGTTCGACTGGCCAGCGTCGCGACCGAGACCAAACGCTCGGCTTCTTCAATCTGAAGTCCGTTAGACACATGCCATCCTTTCGCAATTCCGCATATGCTACACCGACTTGCGCTTTTCGGTCAAGAAAATCGGGAATTTCGAAAGTTGGAGCGCATAATCGGTCAGAAATCTGGGTCGCCGCGCCCTATCCTGACTCGGTGGGGGCTTAGAAAATTGCACGCGTGCAATTTCTGCCGTTCAGGGTCGGCCCCGGCGATTGAACCACCCCTCACAGAACCCTTTCCAGGCGGCGATCAGCTTCGCACCGCGAAGCTTCTCCAAACGCTCACCCATATGCTCGCGAAAGCCGTTGGCGATCAGATCTACGTCCCAACCACCGCCATGCTTACGGCCTATCTCAAGGAGGTCGTCATGACCAAAGCGCAGCGTTCCCACTGGAAATGTCGCCTCGGATGGCTTCTTAGCTGAGACTGCTCCTCGCGGTGCCGGAATAGCCCCCTGCCCCACTGTAACGCTCTCTACAGCCCCATCACGCCTCGCCTGGCGTCCAGCTGAATGACGATCAAGCTCGTCGACAGTCTCAAGCACCTCCGGTGCGCCTTTGGGTTCGAACCGGAACTCGATCTCCGTGACTGTTCGACCCTGCCTGATTTCCCGCCACTCAACACGGAAGTGAGCTAGCTGGTCAATTTCGGATTTTGCCTTCTCCAGAACTTTGCGCCGAAGTTGAGCGAAGTCTGTGTAAACATCTGGTGGAATACCCAATGCTGCGCGCAGCGCCTGCATGTCTCCCCGCCAAGTTGCTTGTCGACGATGAAGTCGGAGTGCTCCCAGCTCGTAAAGCTTCAAGGCATAGTTCGAACGGAAGCCAAGCACCGCTTGCCGATTGAGCACAGCATAGGTTTCTGATGCCTGGATGAGCTTGCGAGCATCAGGAGTGAATTCCCACTCGATCCATCCAGTCTCGCCGCCCTCCTCATCTGTCTCCTCCTTCGACCGCGAGATCAGGGAAAACAGGAGCGTCGCCTTCTTTCCCCGCCAGGATTTGTCGTCGACGGCAAACAGCGTTCGGTGCAGTTCCTGAAGCATGTCGGTAATTCGCTCATTGCCCTTGTGGCCTCGCCGAATGTCGGCCTTACGTATGCGGTGAGGGCGATCCTCCCAGGCGTCACCCCCAGCTGTGAGGATCATGAGAGCAAGTAGTCGCGAAGCTGTCAGACTGAGAGATTCGCCTTTGACAAACTTGATTTCGATGATGCTGCCTGGCTTGGCGAACTCGTCGCCGCCCTTTGCCTTCAACGCGGCAGCAACCCGCATCGCACGGCCAGGGGATCCTTCCTCGGGCTTCTCATCACGAGCCTCGGCTATTGGGCTAACATCCGTTTCCATGCCATAATGCGATCAAAGCTTCATTCTTGGTATGCTGATTGCTGCCTGACCTGACCTCATCAGTCAAGTCAGGTCAGGATATAGAAATGGCCGCAGCCCCCAAGAGGTCAGGATTGAGTTGGTCGGATCGCGGGTCTGAATCGCCCAAGAAACCGCGAGTCGCTAGGTTCTCCAACAGGGCTTAAA
>NZ_JBQVPI010000058.1:0-12483 GCF_052438155.1 Shinella sp.
AGGTAGCCGGTGATCGCGGCGACGATGCCGCGGGTCGATTGGCACGATACTGTCAGGACGTGGCTTTTCATCGGTTCTTTCCCGGTCAAACGATTGCCGAAGTGGCGTCTCTTTTTCCGCAGCACCAAGCCTCAGATATCGAGCGTCGTCTGCCGCTCCCAGTCCGTGAAATGCGACGCGTAGGCATTCCATTCCTGATGCTTGAGCTTCAGGTAGGCGCTGGAGAAACCCTTGCCGAGCGTGGCCTTCAGTTCCTCATCCTTGTCATATTCCCTGAGTGCATCGAGCAGGTTCAAGGGCAGGCGCGGCGCGCCGGTGACGGTATGGCCTTCCTTGTACATGTCGATGTCGTAGTGGCGGCCCGGATCGGCGTTTTTGCGAATGCCGTTCAGGCCGGCGGCGATGATGATGGCCTGCAGCAGGTACGGATTGACGGCACCATCCGGCAGGCGCAGCTCGAACCGGCCCGGACCCGGAACGCGGACCATGTGCGTGCGGTTGTTGCCCGTCCATGTCACCGTATTAGGCGCCCAGGTGGCACCGGAAATGGTGCGCGGCGCGTTGATGCGCTTGTAGGAATTGACCGTCGGATTGGTCACTGCGGCAAGCGCCGACGCATGCTGCATGATGCCGCCGAGGAAGGTTTTGCCCTTGGCCGAAAGACCGAATGGCATGTTCTTGTCGGCGAAGGCATTGGTCTTGCCTTCCAGATCCCAGACGGAGATATGGGCGTGGCAGCCGTTGCCGGTCAGCCCCTTGAAGGGCTTGGGCATGAAGGTGGCGCGAAGGCCGTGTTTTTCGGCGACCGTCTTCACCATGAACTTGAAGAAGGAATGTTTGTCGGCCGTCTGCAGCGCGTCGTCATATTCCCAGTTCATCTCGAACTGGCCGTTCGCGTCCTCATGGTCGTTCTGGTAGGGCTTCCAGCCCAGTTCGAGCATGTAATCGCAAATCTCGGCGATTACGTCGTAACGGCGCATGACGGCCTGCTGATCATAGCAGGGCTTTTCAGCCGTATCGAATTCGTCGGAAATCTTGCCGCCATCCGGCGAGATCAGGAAGAATTCCGGCTCGACGCCGGTCTTGACGCGAAGGCCTTCCTTGGCAGCTTCGGCGATCAGCCGTTTCAGCATGACGCGCGGCGCCTGGTCGACCGGTTGGTCGTCCATCACGCAATCGGCAGCGACCCAGGCAACATCCTTCTTCCACGGAAGCTGGATGGCAGAAGACGCATCCGGAAGTGCAAAGAGATCGGGATGGGCGGGTGTCAGGTCGAGCCAGGTGGCAAAGCCCGCAAAACCCGCGCCGTCCTTCTGCATATCGGCGATTGCTTCCGCCGGAACAAGCTTTGCCCGCTGGCCGCCGAAAAGGTCGGTAAAGCTGATCATGAAATATTTGATGCCACGGTCCTTGGCAAAGGTAGCAAGATCGAGTGTCACTGTGTTCCCCTTTGGATTATTCAGACACTTTTTCAAGAAAATGGCCGCCGCTGGCTTGGGAGATCAGACGACGGCCGAAGTTTTTTAAGGGTTAGAAACCTCCCTTGCCGGGAATCCAGCTGGTGCCCGCAAGCGGCACCTGCGCCATGGCGGATGCCTCGATCGTCAGGGCGACAAGGTCTTCCGGCTCCAGATTGTGGAGATGGTTCTTGCCGCAGGCGCGCGCGATGGTCTGGGCTTCGAGCGTCATCACCTTGAGATAGTTGGCGAGACGCCGTCCGGCAGCAACCGGATCGAGACGCTTGGAAAGCTCCGGATCCTGTGTGGTGATCCCGGCCGGGTCCTTGCCTTCATGCCAGTCGTCATAGGCGCCGGCCGTCGTTCCGAGCTTCTGGTATTCCTCTTCCCAGTGCGGATCGTTGTCGCCGATGGCGACCAGCGCCGCCGTGCCGATGGCAACCGCGTCGGCACCCAGCGCCAGCGCCTTGGCCACGTCGGCGCCGGAACGGATGCCGCCCGAGATGATCAGCTGCACCTTGCGGTGCATGCCGAGATCCTGCAGCGCCTGGACGGCGGGGCGGATGCAGGCCAGCGACGGCATGCCGACATTCTCGATGAAGACGTCCTGCGTCGCCGCCGTGCCGCCCTGCATGCCGTCGAGCACGACGACGTCGGCACCGGCCTTCACGGCGAGTGCTGTATCGTAATAGGGACGCGCGCCGCCGACCTTCACATAGATCGGCTTTTCCCAATCGGTGATTTCGCGCAGTTCCATGATCTTGATTTCGAGATCGTCCGGGCCGGTCCAGTCCGGATGACGGCAGGCCGAGCGCTGGTCGATGCCCTTCGGCAGATTGCGCATGTTGGCGACGCGGTCGGAAATCTTCTGGCCGAGCAGCATGCCGCCACCACCGGGCTTGGCGCCCTGGCCGACAACGATTTCGATGGCATCAGCGCGACGCAGGTCCCGCGGGTTCATGCCGTAGCGTGACGGCAGATACTGATAGACCAGCGTCTGGCTGTGGCCGCGCTCCTCGTCCGTCATGCCGCCGTCGCCGGTGGTGGTCGATGTTCCGGCGATCGTGGCGCCTCGACCGAGCGCTTCCTTGGCATTGCCCGAAAGCGCACCGAAACTCATGCCGGCAATGGTGATCGGCGTCTTCAGGATGATCGGCTTCTTGGCGTGGCGCGCGCCGAGCACGACGGAGGTGTCGCATTTCTCGCGATAGCCTTCGAGCGGATAACGCGAGATCGACGCACCGAGGAACAACAGGTCGTCGAAATGCGGCACTTTGCGCTTGGTGCCGGCGCCTCTGATATCATAGATGCCGGTCGCCGCCGCGCGCCGGATTTCCGCCAGCGTGTAATCGTCGAAGGTCGCTGACTTGCGCGGCGGGGTATAGGGGTTGTGATAGCTCATGAACGGATCCCTGCCTTAGTACGCATCAGCGTTATCGATGTTGAAGTTGTAGAGCGTACGGGCCGAACCGTAGCGCTTGAATTCTTCCGGCGAGACACCCGTGATGCCGGCTCTTTCCAGAAGCTCGGCAAGCAGCTTCAGATGTTTTGGCTTCATTTCCTTCTGGATGCAGTCGGCGCCAAGGCTCTTGACCTCACCGCGCACGAACAACTTGGCCTCGTAGAGGGAATCGCCGAGCGCATCACCGGCATTGCCAAGCACCACCAGGTGGCCCGACTGACCCATGAAGGCCGACATGTGACCGATATTGCCCTGGACGACGATATCGATGCCCTTCATCGAGATGCCGCAGCGCGAGGCAGCGTTGCCCTTGATGACAAGGAGGCCGCCGCGGCCCGTGGCCCCGGCATACTGGCTGGCATCACCCTCGATGACAACCGTGCCCGACATCATGTTTTCCGCGACACCTGGCCCGGCGGAACCATGGACGGTCACGGTACCGCCATCGTTCATGCCCGCGCAATAATAGCCGACGCTGCCGCGCACCTCGACGGTGACCGGCTGATCGATGCCGACGGCAACGGCATGGCTGCCGCGCGGATTGACGACCTCGAAATTCGTATCATTGGTGCCGGGGGCGATAGCGTGAAGCGCGCTGTTCAGTTCGCGCAACGGCGTTGTGGCAAGGTCGAATACGCGCATCGCTTCCAGACTTTCTCGTTTGACGCTGACATCCACGGTTAGGCCGCCTTCTCATGATCCCAGAAATACACGGTGGCCGGCTCCGGCTCCCAGACGCGCGCATTTTCGATGCCCGGCAGGTTGACGAGCGCGCGGTATTCCGAGCCGAAAGCGATGTACTGATCCGTTTCGGCCATCACGGCCGGCTTGCAGGCGATCGGATCGCGCACCACGCCGAAGCCGGATTTCGTGCCGACGACGAAGGTGAAGAAGCCATCGAGATCATCGAGCGCGCTGGTCAGCGCTTGGCCCAGATCCTTGCCCTTGGCCATCTCGGCCGACAGATAGGCTGCGGCGACTTCGGTGTCGTTCTGCGTCTCGAAGGTCATGCCTTCGCGCACCAGCTCACGGCGCAGATTGTTGTGGTTGGAAAGCGAGCCGTTGTGCACCAGGCACTGGTCGGCGCCGGTCGAGAACGGATGGGCGCCAAGCGTGGTGACGGCCGATTCCGTTGCCATGCGGGTATGGCCGATACCATGCGTACCCGCCATCTGGCGAATGCCGAAGCGGGAGACGACGTCCTTCGGCAGCCCGACTTCTTTGTAGATCTCGACGCTGTCGCCGGAACCCATGACACGAATATCCGACCGCTCCTGGACCAGCAGATCGCGCACCGCCTGAGCCTTGTCGGCACTGGCTTCGATGACCGCGTGGGTGCTTTTCAGCTCCACGGCAACGCTCGAATCGGCTGGCTTCAACAGCGCTTCAAGCCCGGCAAAATCCTGTTTGGGGTTGGCCGATTGAACGGTGATTTTCGCGCGGCCGTCTGAAGGCGTACCGTAGATGGCGATGCCGGCGCTATCGGGCCCGCGGTCGGTCATGGTGACCAACATATCGGACAGCAGGGCACCCAATTGCGGTTCCAGACTTCTGTCCTTCAAAAACAATCCGACAATTCCGCACATGGGGACAATCCTTCGTTTCGTTGATGAAAGATGGATAGCAGGTGCGTTTTTTGATTTCAACTATGAGGAAAGTTATTTTCTTTTAAGGCAATTCGATCGGAGCTGTCGGAACTACCGACTGCCGATGCGCGCGCGGCGGCTCCCCAAAGGCCGCTCGGTAGGTTCGAGCAAAATGCCCGGCGCTGGAAAACCCGGTGGCGAAGGCGATTTCGGAGATCGAAAGCGGGCTTTGCTGCAACAGGCGTCGGGCGTGATCCAGCCGCAGTTTCCGGTATTCAAGAAGGAAGGACGAGCCCATCAGGCTGGAAAAGAGCCGATCGAGGTGACGTGGCGAAACACCGGCCAGTTTGCCCATGGCCTGCCGGTCGAGCGGCGCCTCGATCGTTGCTTCCATTTTTTCCAGCACCATCAGCAGGCCCGGATGGTTGACCCCATAACGCTCCGCCAGCGAAGCCCGCTGGGGTGCGCCGGAGCTTTCGACCTGGGTATGCAGGTACCAGTCGCTCACCCGGCGGGCGAAATCCGAGCCCATGCGCTCCGAGATCAGCGCGTGCATCATATCGAGCGGGGCCACGCCGCCGCCACAGGTGATGCGATTGCCATCGAGGACATAGCGCGCCTGACGGGGCGCAAGACGCGGAAACGCCTCCACCAGGGCCGGGGCATGCTCCCAGTGGATGGTGAAATCGCGATCCTCCAGCAATCCCGCCGCCGCCATGAGATAGGGACCGCCGGAAATGCCGCCGATGCGCACGCCGTCGCGGGCAAGCTGGCGCAGGCATGCCAGGACAGCCGGCACGTTCCAGTCGACCGGCGTACCGCCGGCGCAGACGAAGACAGTATGGAAACCGGCGCCGCGGCCCGGCAGCGGCGTGGCGGGAACGGGAATGCCCGATGATGTCATTCCGGCGTTTCCGTCTACGACATGCGCGGAAAGCGCATAGATATCCCGGCCGGCCAGAAGATTGGCGGCCCGCAGCGGCTCCACCGCCGAGGCATAGGACATCAGCGCAAATCCCGGGATCAGGATGAAGCCGATCTTCTGGACGTTTTTCAGGTCATCTGAAGCCATGGCTCAATCATGGCTCAAAGTGTCTCTTTTCTGCAAGTACCAAAACGCAATCCTGTCATGATCGGTAGGCTCCACCGGGATTCCATTGCCATGCGCTACTCTGCCTTTTCCGTTTTCCTGAACGCCCTGCGCGGCAACAAGGGCTGGGCGCCGGCGTGGCGCAGTCCGGTTCCAAAGAACCACTATGACGTGATCATCATCGGTGGCGGCGGGCATGGTCTTGCCACGGCCTATTACCTCGCCAAGGAATTCGGCGTCACCAATGTGGCGGTGCTGGAAAAGGGCTATATCGGCTCCGGCAATGTCGGTCGCAACACCACGATCATCCGCTCCAATTACCTGCTGCAGGGCAACAATCCGTTCTACGAGCTGTCAATGAAGCTCTGGGAGGGGCTGGAGCAGGATTTCAACTTTAACGCCATGGTCTCCCAGCGCGGCGTGCTCAACCTCTATCATTCCGACGCCCAGCGCGACGCCTATACGCGGCGCGGCAACGCCATGCGGCTGCACGGCGTCGATGCCGACCTGCTCGACCGCAACGCCGTGCGCCAGATGCTGCCCTTCCTCGATTTCGACAATGCCCGCTTCCCGATCCAGGGAGCGCTGATGCAGAAACGCGGCGGCACCGTGCGCCATGACGCCGTTGCCTGGGGCTATGCCCGCGGCGCGGATATGCGCGGCGTCGATATCATCCAGAATTGCGAGGTCACCGGCATCCGCCGCGAAAACGGCAATGTCACCGGCGTCGAGACCAGCCAGGGCTTTATCGGCTGCGGCAAGCTGGCGCTCGCGGCAGCCGGCAATTCCACCGTGGTGGCCGACATGGTCGACCTGAAGCTGCCGATCGAAAGTCATGTGCTGCAGGCTTTCGTTTCCGAGGGGCTGAAACCGTTCATCGACAATGTCGTCACCTTCGGCGCCGGTCATTTCTACGTCTCCCAGTCGGACAAGGGCGGCCTCGTCTTCGGCGGCGATATCGACGGCTACAATTCCTATGCGCAGCGCGGCAATCTCGCGACCGTCGAGCACGTCGCCGAAGCCGGCGTCGCGATGATCCCGGCGCTGTCGCGTGTCCGGGTGCTGCGCTCCTGGGGCGGGGTGATGGACATGAGCATGGACGGTTCGCCGATCATCGACCGCACCCACATCGACAATCTCTACCTGAACGCCGGCTGGTGCTACGGCGGCTTCAAGGCCACGCCCGCTTCCGGCTTCTGCTACGCCCATCTGATCGCCAGGAACGAACCGCACGAGACCGGCCGCGCCTTCAGGCTCGACCGCTTCGCGCGCGGCCGGATGATCGATGAAAAGGGCGTCGGCTCGCAACCCAACCTGCATTGAGGACTTCATATGGCCAGCCTGATCGCCTGCCCCCATTGCGGGCCGCGCCCCAAGGAAGAATTCACCGTTCGCGGCGATGCCGGCATCACCCGCCCGGCGCCGGATGCCGGTGAGGACGCCTGGCACGCTTACGTCTATCTGCGCGACAATCCGCGGGGGCGCCACAAGGAACATTGGCACCACACATCCGGCTGCCGCCGCTGGCTGGTGGTCGAGCGCGATACGATGACCCACGCAATCCATGCTGTCACAGATGCCAGTGCTGAGGGAGCGACCGCATGACGTCCTATCGCCTTTCTCGGGGTGGCCGCATCGACCGCGCCAAGCCGCTCGATTTCACCTTCGACGGCAAGCCGATGCAGGGTTTTGCCGGCGATACGCTGGCTTCGGCACTTCTGGCAAACGGCCGCCAGCTCGTCGGCCGCAGCTTCAAGTACCATCGCCCGCGCGGCATCCTGACGGCGGGTGCCGCCGAACCCAATGCCCTGGTGACGATCGGCGAAGGCGGACGCACCGAGGCCAACACCCGCGCCACGCTGGTCGAGCTATACAGCGGCCTGACCGCCAAGAGCCAGAACCGCTGGCCCTCGGTCGATTTCGACCTCGGCGCTATCAACAGCCTGCTCTCGCCTTTCCTCGGCGCCGGCTTCTACTACAAGACCTTTATGTGGCCGGCCACCTTCTGGGAAAAGGTCTACGAGCCGATCATTCGCAAGGCGGCTGGTCTTGGCCGCGCGACCTATGAACCCGATCCCGATAGCTACGAGAAATGCTGGGCGCATTGCGACCTGCTGGTCATCGGCGCAGGGCCCGCCGGCCTCGCCGCGGCGCTTACCGCAGGCCGCGCCGGTGCCCGTGTCATTCTTGCCGATGAAGGTTTTGAACCCGGTGGTTCACTGCTGTCAGAAACGACGCCTGTCGGTGGAAAATCCGCAGGCGACCTGCTGGCCCAAACGCTGGCCGAGCTGGCAGATATGCCGAATGTCCGCGTTTTCTCGCGCACGACCGTCTTCGGCTGGTACGACGGCAATGTCTTCGGCGCCGTCGAAAGCGTGCAGAAGAACACGGCGTCGGTGGATCCGAACCGACCCGTCGAGCGCATCTGGCGCATCGCCGCCAAACAGGCGATCCTCGCTTCCGGCGCTGAAGAGCGCCCGCTGGTTTTCGGCGGCAACGACATTCCCGGCGTGATGATGGCGGGCGCCATGCGCTCCTATCTCAACCGGCAGGCCATCGCGCCCGGAAAGAGCACAATCATTTTCACCAACGATGCCTCCGGTTACGCGGCCGCCGCTGACCTCGAAGCCGCCGGCCTTGATGTCGCGGCCATCGTCGACGCCCGTCCGGATGCCGCCCGCACCTGGTCCGGCAAGGCACGCATCCTGCCCAGCGCCGTGGTTGTCGATGCCAAGGGTGGTCGGAGCCTCAAGGGCGTTACTGTCCTCAGCAACGGCCGCACGGAAACCATTTCGACGGACGCACTCGGCATGTCCGGCGGCTGGAGCCCGATCATTCATCTCGCCTGCCATCGCGGCGCAAAACCGGTCTGGTCCGATGCCAAGGCCGCGTTCCTCGCTCCGCAAACCCAGGAGGGGCTGACTGTCGCCGGCGCCGCCGCGGGCATTGGCAGCATCGACGCCTGCCTTGCAGATGGCGCCGGAAAAGCCGCATCCGCCCTGCAGGCGCTCGGTTTCTCGAAGGCCAGCGCCGCGTTCGCCGAAAAGGCCGACACGGCGACCGTCTCCAAGCCGCCCTGGCGCATTCACGGATCGAAAGGCAAAGCCTTCGTCGACTACCAGAACGACGTGCACCTCAAGGATCTCGGCCTCGCCGTCAGCGAGGGTTATGGCCATGTCGAGCTAGCCAAGCGCTACACCACCAATGGCATGGCAACCGACCAGGGCAAGCTGTCGAACATCAATGCCATCGGCATTCTCGCCGAAGCGCGAAAGGTCTCACCGGCCGACGTCGGCACCACGACATTCCGCCCGTTCTATACGCCACTCTCCTTCGGTGCGCTGACCGGCGCTTCCAAGGGCAAGCATTTCCAGCCGGTGCGCAAGTCGCCGCTGCACGATTGGGCCAAGAAGAACGGCGCGGTCTTCGTCGAAACGGGCCTCTGGTATCGCTCGTCCTGGTTCCCGAAGGCGGGCGAAACGACCTGGCGAGAAAGCGTCGACCGCGAAGTGCTCAATGTCCGCAAGAACGCCGGTATCTGCGACGTCTCGACGCTCGGCAAGATCGAGATCTTTGGCAGAGACGCCGCCGAATTCCTCAACCGGGTCTATTGCAACGCCTTCCTGAAGCTCCCCATCGGCAAGGCACGTTACGGCCTGATGCTGCGCGAAGACGGAATGATTTATGACGACGGCACCACGAGCCGTCTGGGCGAAACCCATTTCTTCATGACGACGACCACGGCTTACGCAGCAGGCGTCATGAACCATCTGGAATTCTGCGCGCAGGCCTTGTGGCCCGATGTCGATGTGCAGTTTGCCTCCTCGACCGATCAATGGGCGCAGATCGCGGTTGCCGGGCCGAAATCGCGCATGATCCTGCAGACGCTGGTGGATGAGGACATTTCGGACGCGGCCTTCCCGTTCCTAGGTGCCAAGGAAGTGTCGCTCTGCGGCGGCACGCTGACCGGCCGTCTGTTCCGCATCTCCTTCTCCGGCGAACTGGCCTACGAACTCGCGGTTCCGGCCGGGTATGGAGAGGCGATCGCCGATGCGATCATGGAGACCGGCAAGCCGCATGGCATCTGCCCCTATGGTGTCGAGGCGCTGGGTGTCATGCGCATAGAGAAGGGCCATGTCACCCATTCCGAGATCAACGGCACCGTCATCCCGTCCGATCTCGGCTTCGCCAAGATGGTCTCCACGACCAAGCCGGACTTCATCGGCAAGGCGATGCTGTTACGCGAGGGCCTGACGGCGGATGACCGGCTTTCGCTGGTCGGCGTCAAGCCGCTCGATCCGGCGATGACCTTCAAGACGGGCTCGCATATCCTCTCGGAGGGCACTGTTCCGACGCTCGAAAACGACCAGGGCTATGTCTCCTCCAGTTGCTATTCGCCCAACCTTGGCTCGACCATCGGCCTCGCCCTCGTCAAGCATGGGCCGACGCGGCACGGCGAGCATGTCACTGTCTGGAACGACCTGAAAAACGAATACACCAAGGCCGTGCTGTGCAGCCCGGTCTTCTTCGACCCGGAAAACGGAAAGCTCCATGGCTGATTTTGCGCTCCTTCACCGACCAGCCCTTGCCGATGCCAAGGCCGGCTCGTTCGGCGCTCCGTCAACCGCTGCGCGGATTGCGCTCACCACTCTGCCGGAAGGCCACGTACTGCAGGTTCTGGCCGCGCGCGAAAACGGCGACCTGCAAGACCTGATCCCGCAGATCGGCGATGGCACCCCCCATGCCGTGCGTCCCTATGGCCCTGGACAATGGTTCGTCATCGGTGACGCGGCCCTTTCCGCTGCGGAAATTTTCGGCAAGACGCCGCTATTGGATGGCAGGGCCTCTATTTCCGATCAAGGCCACGGCCGCATCCGGATCGGCATCGGCGGGCAAGCGGTCGAAACCGTCCTTGCCAAGGGCACGGCCGTCGATCTCGACAGTGCCAACTTCCCCATCGGCCAGTCCGCAATGACGCTGATCGGCCATATCTCGGCGCTGATCACCCGAACAGGCGCGGAAAGTTTCGAGCTACTGGTGTTGCGCGGCTTTGCCGAAAGCCTGTGGGACGAACTGATCCAGATGAGCCTTGAATTCGGCGTGGATGCTAAAACGGTGCGGTAGACCGGTCGCCCGGCTTTGAATTTCCGCAAGGCAAAATCAGACGGTTTGGTTCCGCTTTTGCGGGTAGCTGATGATTGACAGGTAACGAGCCGGCAGATGAACCAGTTCCTGCGGTCCGTGCGGTGAATCGGCATCGAAGAACAGGCTGTCACCCGGTTGCATGGTGTAGAGTTGATCGCCGTGGCGGTAGACCACTTCGCCTTCCAGCATGTGGAGGAACTCCATGCCCTCATGCTGGAACGTCGGGAAGACATCGGACTCGGTCGTCAGCGTTATGAGATAGGGTTCGACCGTGACGCCGCTGGTATTGTTGGCGATGTGACCGAGCAGGCTGTACTGATGCCCCGCGCGCGTGCCACGCCGCTCGATGTTCACGCCTTCGCCGGCCTTGACGAAAGTCGCATTGTGCGGCTCCTCGAACCGGCGAAAGAACGCCGTGAGCGGCACGCCGAGCGCCCTGGTCAGGGCTTGCAACGTCGTCAGCGAAGGCGAGATGTTGCCGTTCTCGATCTTCGACAGCATGCCCACGGAAATGCCCGTCGCGGTTGCGAGGTCGGTGACGGTGATGCCGAGTGCTTTGCGATAAGTCCGAACCTCGTGCCCTATCGCCATTTCCAGATTGTTTTCCCGCGGCTCGCGAATCCGGTGCGGGTCCTGGGACAACAGGGCCAGCTTCTGCCCGTCCTTCTCGTTCTTCTCGGTCATCGTTATCTCCTACGAGTTATGTTCCTTACAGGAAACATCTCATCATTCGGAGGAAATTTTTCTGCTGAGTGAAATTGACGCGGCGACTAAGTGAACCTTCGAACCCTGTTTGAACCGAGCGCGTGCCCCGTGCGTTCCATAAGGACAGTCGTTTTAAAATCTGCCCCCGCATCGTTTGAACCCTCGCCCAGACAGGATGGGGACGTATTCGTTTGCAACATGGTCGACCAGCGAGAGGCACCGCTCCCGATCGACTTCGGACGCTACGGTTCCAACCGAACCCTCACCGAAACGATGGCCCCGGCGAGATCGCTCATATGCCAAGGGTGGAAGGCCACAATCCGTTCGCACGAAGAGGAGGCTATCACCGCCAATGTCACATATCCGCACTGGCAGGAGGTGCAGGCATGAGGCCCGCGCGCACCAACGTCGCGGCGGACGATCCGGCCTACCCCATGCGCTCGGAGGCGTAGGAACCGGGGCTCGGCGGGAAGACGATGGTCTTGTTGCCGTTCATAAAGGTGCGGTGGTGGATGTGGGCATGCACGGCGCGGGCGAGAACCTGGCTCTCCACGTCCCGGCCGATCGACACATAGTCCTCCGCCGACTGCGCATGCGTGATCCGCGCCACGTCCTGCTCGATGATCGGACCCTCATCGAGATCCTCCGTCACATAATGCGCCGTCGCACCGATCAGCTTCACCCCGCGCTCGAACGCCTGCTTGTACGGGTTCGCACCCTTGAAGGACGGCAGGAACGAGTGGTGGATGTTGATGATCCGCCCAGACATCTTCTTGCACACCGCATCCGACAGCACCTGCATGTAGCGGGCGAGCACGATGAGTTCGGCACCGGACTGTTCCACCACCTCCATCAGGCGGGCTTCGGCCTGCGGCTTGTTCTCCTTCGTCACCTTGATGTGGTAGAAGGGGATGTCGTGGTTGACGATGACCTTCTGGTAATCGAAGTGGTTCGACACGACGCCGACGATGTCGATCGGCAGCGCGCCGATCTTCCAGCGGTAGAGCAGGTCGTTCAGGCAATGACCGAAGCGCGACA
>NZ_JBQVPI010000059.1:0-12434 GCF_052438155.1 Shinella sp.
GGGTGAGCTACGATGAGCCGAAAATCCTCTCTTCTCAATTAACCCAATTCTGTCTCATGGGCGCTGATGTCGGACATATGCTCTTTGCCTAAACTCGGATCGTCATCTACTTGAAGAAATCTGGTCCACCGATGACGGGAATGAGTTGCTAAAGTATCTCGACGATTTTTCGCCGCGGTCACGCTCGTGGCTGAAGCACAAGTTGCAGCGTCGCTGGAAGCTGAGTGATTTCACGGAAGCGTTTCCTGAAGATGCGGAACCGGAGAGTGTAAATTTCGTCTTCAGCGCCTTCTACGCAGGTCGGGTCGATTCAATTGAACGCTTAAGGCGCTCCAAGGCGCTGTTGAAATCGAGCGACTACTCAGCGATCTTCGCCGAGGCGATGGTTGATCTCGCGCGCCTAAATTATCAATCCGCGATCGAGAAGATCACGATCTCAGCCAAGCGCGCGCCGCAAAGTGCGTCTCATCAGATATTGCAGCAGGGCCTTCGGGTTGCCGCGATTTCTCACGTTGATGCAGGCGAACTCATCGACCACGCCCGCAAGGTATCTTCCGTGCTCCGTGAGCCTGGCTCCGGGAATCCTTGGCTGGCAAGCTACTATTCGTTCTGGATTGCTCGTCTAGTCCCGGAGGTCGGGGCGTTGCGGTTTGAGGTGAAAGGCCTGGCGGCGATACTCGAGGGAGAAGATCCCCGCCAAATAGCCAAGCGGTCAAAGCTAAGCGCGATACAATTCAACGATCTATGCCTTCTTGGGTCGGCTGAGGATCCGGATTTTGCCATCTATTGGCTTCACTCGATCAATCCCAAGAAGCTTACGCCCTCCTCGCTCCGTCACGTTTACAATTATTTGCACGCCGAGCATCAACATCTTATCCCGAGATCCGTGCTGGCAAAACATGAAGTCGGTTCAGTACAGTCTTCACCCTCGGTTCGGAAGAACTGGGAGGCCGCCGTGAGTGGCTACCTGAAGTCGAAGGACAAAGGGCCAGGTGGCAATGTGCGATCCTTGCGGAGCGCGATGCTTATCAATGCCAGCGACATCCTAATTGGATTATTGATCGCGAGCATCGAGAGAACCTCAGTGAGCACCAACGTCTCTGAGCGTGAACTGGTACGCGAGCTTTTCAATCGAACAATAACTTCAGCAGAAAACGTCTCTTCGATCGCGGCAGCGTCAGTCCGTCAGTTAGCGCGAAGTGGAGACCTTTACGAGGCTATCATTGATCAAAGGGATGATTACGAGATTCGCAAAGCTTTGACGAATTGGCTACGTTTCTTTCAGGTCGATATCGACGCGCTGGTATTGGATCGCAATCGAAAACACCGGTAGATCAATAACTTCAAACCAAATAAAGGACACAGCTGCGTGGTGACCTCGTCGGCGGGAGCGGTTAGCAAGCCCTCGAAGCAGAGAGAAGCCTGAAGCATGTCGTATTACCTCGTTAACCATACGTCGCTGGTCGAAGGCGAAGATGAGATTCAGGAGGCTCACAAAGTTTTGGCGAAGCTACAATCGGGCGAGCCTGCGCGGTTCGCGGTCAAGTTTGACGACGAGAAAGTAACGCGGGTGACGGTCAGCAAGGTCTTTGATTCCACAGGCCTCGCTTTGGTCCAGGCGAGTGACTTGTCATCGCTGGAAAGGGATTTGACGCGATCAAGCGTCGGTTCAGAGGGAAAACAACTCCAGTATTCCTACGCCACGGGTACCGACCGTGAGTTACACGATTTGCCTGCTGCCGGTTTCGTGGACACCGAATTAAGGTGTTTCCAATGAAACAGAGCGCGTGAATGCAACGAAGGATGTTCGCCCTCCTGTAGCCACGCAACAGGAGCCGTATCGTTACTTGGAATTTCTACAATAAATCAGTCGCTTAGTGATGCGCATTTACCGGGTTGCAGGTTCATATCCGCTCAACAGCTGAAGGGTGGTTGCTTGGCCGCTAGAGATTCTCCCGAGTATGAATGTCAAATGGGACGATCCTCGTATGGCTGGCATTTTCGCCGTTTGACGTCATCGCCCTTATCATGCCGGTGATGGTCTCGCTTGCCAGGCGGGCCAGGGGATGGGCGATCGAGAGGCTTATGGTTCCGTCGAGCAGGGCAGCCCTGACATTGTCCATCAATTCGTAGCCGACCACGATCAACGTCCCGGCGCGGTCGCTGGCGCGCAGTGCTGCAAGCGCACCGCTGATCCCGCCGCCGGCAACATAAAGTCCTGCGAGATCGGCATGGTCCTGTAGGAGACGTTCGGTCATTTCCTGGGCGACGGCTGAGGATTCGAATGTGGAAAGTGGCTCGAGCAGCACGAAGTCCCGGGCGTGCTCGCGAAAGTAGGAGCGGAACCCGGTCTCATTCATTTCCTGGTTGCGATAGCGCGGATTGCCCATGAGGATGCCGATCTTTCCGGGCGCCTTGCAGATGTGATCAAACGCCCAGGCGGCGGTTCTGCCGACCTTCCAGTTGTCGAGCCCGATATAGTGGATCTGCCCCGTTGCGGCGAGCTGGGATATCAACGCGAACACCGGGATGCCCTTTGCCTGGATTTCCGCAAGGGCTTGCGTGACGACGGGGTGCACGGCCGTGGTGATGCATATGGCATCGCAGTCCTCGGCAAGCGCCAGCGCCCGTTCGGCCGTATTTTGTGGCGAGAGATCCTCCAGATGTTCGATCCTGAGATCGATATCGGCCGAGGTAGCTTGCGCGGCCGCGTCGACAAGGGCTCGTGCGACCAGCCTGTAGAACGGGCGGTGCGGCTGGAGAAGAAGCACGCCGAACCGGTATTTCGGGCGCGCGGCTGCATTGCGTGCCTGTATCGCCCCCAGTCCGTAGAAGCCGATCGTCGCCGCCGCCGCCTGGACCTTCTCCCGCGTGCTGCCGCTCACATTTTCCGAACCGGACAAAACCCGGTTGGCCGTGGCGATGGAAACGCCGGCCGCCTCGGCGAGATCGCGGATGGTCGGTCTTCTCACGGAATCCTCATGAGATAAAATATATCATTTAATCAGCTTTATGAGACGAATGATACGTTCGTACCCCTCAGGAGAAATGCGCCTTGATTTAATAGACGTCAAGTTGGCATTGTCTGTTCAGAGGACGGCGGGTGACGCAAACGCGGTGCCCCGCCTGGAGGAACTGCCTTCGACATCGTCAGGTCTGCACACTTTGGGCTTTCGCCCGGAGACGTCGTGCTGTGCCGCGACAGTGAGCCGGCGCCGTTTCTCCTGACCCTTTGACGATAAGGCGCGATGCGCCCCGGAGGCATGACGATGGACGATCTCAATTTCGGAACTCGCAACAAGCGCGGCGACTGGACGCCGAACGGACATATCGAAGTCGCGCCGTTCTGGGCCTGGCCGCCCAAGCTGATGGCCGTGCTGAAGTGGCTGCCGGAATATGTCTGGCCGTGGAATGCCTTCCATATGGCGACGGCCCTGCTTTACTGGTTCTACGTCGTGCCCGACGTCGAGGTGATGAAGACGCTGAGTTGGGGCTGGCCGCTCTGGCTCTACGCCGTGAATGCAGGTGCGATTTTTGTCTTCTACGGCTCGGTCGAACTGCTCTTCTACGTCAAGCGCAGGCAGGGCAACCGCTTCAAGTACAATGCCAAATTCCCGGGCGAGCAGCCGTCCGATGTCTTCTGGTTCAAAAGCCAGAACATCGACAACTTCCTGCGCTCGTTCTTCATTTCGATCCCGCTGTGGACGCTGGTCGAAGTCTTGTTCCTCTGGGTATTCGCCAATGGCTGGGTGCCGTGGCTGAGCTGGGCGGACAATCCGTATTATCTCGCCTTCCTTGTCGCCGTGGCACCGATGATCCACGAGGTGCACTTCTTCTTCATCCATCGGCTGATCCACTGGGGTCCGCTCTATCGCTGGATCCACTCGGTGCACCACAATTCAGTCAACCCGTCGCCGTGGTCGTCGCTCTCCATGCATCCGGTCGAGGGTTTTCTCTACCATGCCGTCGCCTTCTGGCACCTCGTCATCCCGTCGAACCCGATCGTGGCGATGTTCCAGCTTCACATTGCCGGCTTCGGCGCGGTCAATGGCCACATCGGCTTCGACAAGCTGGAGGTCACCGAGGAAACGCCGATCGATACCCATGCCTATGCCCACTACCTTCACCACAAATATTTCGAGGTGAACTACGGCGGCGATGGCCTGATCCCGCTCGATAAGTGGTTCGGCACCTGGCACGACGGCACGAAAGACGGGGACGTGCAGATGCAGGCCCGCTTCCAGGAGAAGAAGGAGCGCCTAAACGCCAAGACGGCGCGCGCAAACTCCTGATCTCAGATGGTGCTCAGCACCCGCGAGGAGGCGGGTGCTTTCCAAAACGGGTCGCTTCGACCCATCCAGTCAACATTGCAACCCGCCACTTGGCGGACACAGGGGAGGAAACCCGATGACCAAACTAATCACCATGACGAAAGCGCTCACAACCACGGTTGCCATCTGTCTTACCGCAAGCGTCGCCATCGCTGCCGACATCGCGGTCGTCGGCGGCAAGACCGACGATGCCTTCTGGACCAAGATCAAGAAGGGTGTCGATGACAGCCGGTTTGTCGTCGAGGCGAACGGCGGCAAGGTCACCTACCTGCAACTTCAGTCCTATGACAATCTCGGCCCGGACGCGGCCGGCCTCGTGCGCACCGCCATCAGCCAGGGGGTCAGCGGCATCGTCATTCCCAACTGGGTTCCTGAAGCCGAAGACGAAGCGATCAAGGCGGCGGTCGACAGTGGCATCAAGGTCATCCTGATGAACGCCGGTTCTCTCGAAAAGGCCAAGGAACTCGGCGCAATCAACTATATCGGATCCGATGAGTATATCGCCGGTGTCGCTGGCGGAGACTATTTTGGCAAAAACGGTCAGAAGAATGTGCTCTGCGTCAACACGCTGCCGGGCAGCGCCAACCAAGAAGCACGCTGCAAGGGCGTGATTGATGGTGTCACCAAGGCGGGCGGTGCGGGCAAACAGCTGCCGCTGCCGGCGACAAGCTTCGGGGATCCGACCGCGATTGCGGAAGCCGTCAAGGCGACGCTTTCTCAAGATGGCACTATCGACAGCGTGATCACGATCGCTGCCGGCGACGCCGATGCCGCCGCAAGCGGGATTCAGCAGGCCGGCAAGGTCGAGGCCGTCAAGCTTGGCTCGTTCGACTTCAACGAAGCCAGCCTCGATCGCATCAAAAACGGTGCGCAGCTCTTTGCGATCGATCAGCAGCCCTATCTCCAGTCCCTTCTCGCAGTGTCGCTGCTTGCCTCCCACATCGATTTCGGAACGGATCTGCCGGTGAGGCCGGTTCTGACCGGACCGGGCATCGTCGATGCGTCGAACATCGAATCGACGCTTGCAGGCGTGTCGAAGGGCGCGCGCTGACCGGCGCGCTTCAGGGCCGCTCCCTGTGACCTCCCCAGGGAGCGGCCACCGCCACAACACGGCAAAGCCGGGTAGGGAACCATCATGAACTCGAAAACCGCAAGCCAGCCGATCGTCGTTGCCAAAGCACCGGCCCCATCATCGGCAACAAGCTTTTCCATCGGCGGCCTTTTCCGACGGCCTGAAGCAGGCGCCTTTCTTGGCCTTTTCGGTGTCTTCGCCTTTTTCATAGCGTTCGGAAGCATCGACTTCCTGAAGCCCGCCGGTGCCGCAAGCTGGCTGAACGTTGCCGCCAACCTCGGAATCGTCGCTTTTCCCATCGGTTTGCTGATGATCGCCGGGGAACTGGACATCTCGATCGGCTCGATGATCCCGGCAGGCTCCATGACGGTCGCGATCATCTCTGGCTATTACGGCCTTCCGATCTGGCTAGGTATCGCTGCGACGCTTGGGCTGGGTCTCGTCGTCGGACTGGTGAACGGGTTCCTTGTGGTGCGCACCAACGTGCCGTCCCTCATCGTCACGCTCGGCACGCTCTTTGCTGTCGCGGGCCTCGTGCTCGGCCTGTCGGTCCTGCTGACGGGTACGACGAGCGTCGCCCTCAAGGCACCCGAACTCGCCAAGTTTCTGTTCGGCCAGTTCGTGGCCAACACGTTCCAGGTCATCATCTTCTGGTGGCTGGCGCTGACCGCCATCTACATCTACGTCATCCACTACTCGCCCTACGGCAATTGGATCTTCGCCATGGGCGGCGACAAGGTCAGCGCACGCAATGCCGGCATTCCGACGGCCCGCCTGACCATCGCCCTTTTCGTCCTTTCCTCAACGAGTGCGGCCTTCGTCGGCATGTGCCAGGCGATCCTGTTTAACTCGGCCCAGGTTTCCGCCGGCATGTCCTTCATCTTCAACTCGATCATCTCGGTGGTCGTGGGCGGCGTGCTGCTCACAGGCGGTTTCGGCTCGATCGTCGGTATCTTCTTCGGCACCATCACCTTCGCCGTGGTCAACCAAGGCATCTACTTCACGACCTTCGACCGCAACTGGTCGAGCCTGATCATCGGCGTGATGCTGCTTCTGGCGGTGCTCATGAACAACACCTTCCGCAGCATGGCACTCTCTTATTCGCCGAAGAAGAAGTGAGGTCGATCATGTCTACGCCCATCCTGAAGCTTAGAAACATCTGTAAGTCCTTCGGTCCGATCGATGTCCTCCAGGACATCTCGCTGGATATCTGTCCTGGAGAAGTCCTCTGCCTGCTCGGCGACAACGGCGCCGGCAAGTCGACGCTCATCAAGACGCTTTCGGGTGTGTATCGCCCGAACTCCGGCACGATCGAGATGGACGGCAAGCCCATCGAATTCGCCGGCCCGCGCGATGCCAGCAACCGCGGCATCGCGACGGTTCACCAGTTCGGTGGCACATTCCCGCTAATGAGCATCGGCCGCTCGTTCTTCATTGGCGTCGAGCCGACCAAGGGCTGGGGACCGTTCAAGATCTTCGACCGGAAAAAGGCGAACGAGATCGCCGTCAAGGCGGTTCGCGACTTCGGCATAACGCGGATCGAGGATGGCGACCGCCTGGTCGGCGGGCTTTCGGGCGGCGAGCGGCAATCCCTCGCCATTGCCCGCGCCGTACATTTCGGCGCGAAGGTCCTGATCCTGGACGAGCCGACGGCGGCGCTGGGTGTGAAGCAGGCCACCCATGTCCTGCGGATCGTCAACGAGGCGAAGCGGCGGGGTCTCGCGGTCGTCTTCATCACCCACCAGGTCATGCATGCCATGGCGGTCGGCGATCACTTCGCGGTGTTGATCCGCGGCGCAGTCGCCGCCGACTTCCGGAAGGGGGAAAAGTCGCGCGAAGAGATCACCGACCTGATGGCGGGTGGCGAGACCATGGCGGAACTCGAAGCCCAGATCGACGGCTACATGGAGACGCATGACGGTCATGTGCCTCAGCATGCGGGTACGTCGGCCTGACGCTACCGCTTCAACAGACCCTGAACTGCCAAAGGATAAAGACATGGGGACCTGGACCCGCGCTTGCGCAACCGAGGACGTCGAACTCGAAGAGCAGATTCGTTTCGATCACAGCGGACGCACCTTTCTGGTGATCCGCAGTCCGGACGACGAATTCTTCTGCATCGACGGAATCTGCACACATGAACACGTGCACCTCGCTGATGGCCTGGTGATGGAGGGCATCATCGAGTGTCCGAAGCATAGTGCGCACTTCGACTACAAGACCGGGGAGGCGATGCGTGCGCCTGCCTGCATCAACCTTCGCAC
This sequence comes from Shinella sp., assembly GCF_052438155.1. Taxonomy (NCBI): domain Bacteria; kingdom Pseudomonadati; phylum Pseudomonadota; class Alphaproteobacteria; order Hyphomicrobiales; family Rhizobiaceae; genus Shinella; species Shinella sp. Next base: position 7,668 of record NZ_JBQVPI010000059.1, read on the forward strand.
CTGGCCGGTCAAGGTCGAGGATGGCGACGTTTTCATAGAGATTTGAGACGATGACACAGTTTGCATTGGCGGCTTGCGCCGAAATGATCTGGCGGGACCGCCCCATCGAATGGCGGGCCTCCCGTCTCAAGGACATGGGTTTTGGGGTCGGTCTGTGGAACTGGCCTGAGCATGATCTGGCGAAGCTCGAAGCCACCGGCGCCACCTTCACCATCATGAACGGATATCTCACCGGCCGCCTGACCGACGAGGAGGGTGCCGCCGAGCTTCTGCGCACCGCGCGCGAAACGGCGCAGGTCGGCAAGCGTCTCGGCGTGCATCGGCTGAACCTGCACGGGACGGGGTTGGGCGACGGGGGGCTTCCCGTTCAACCCATCGAGGTCGTGACCGGTGCGATGTGGCTGAAGGCGCGCGACACGCTTTGCCGTGTCGCCGATATGGCTGAAGCTGAAGGGGTCACTTTCACGCTGGAAAACCTCAACCTGCCCGTCGACCATCCGGGCGTCCCGTTCGGAAGGGCTGAGGATACGCTGGCGCTTGTCTCCAGCATCGATCACCCGCGGCTCAGGCTCAATCTCGACCTCTACCATGCCCAGATCGGCGAGGGGAACCTGATCGAACTCTGCCGCAAGTGCCTGCCGTGGATCGGCGAGATCCAGGTGGCCGACGTGCCGGGACGCTGCGAACCAGGCACTGGTGAGGTGAACTGGCACGGCATCGCCAAGGCCTTGAAGGCAATGGGATATGCCGGTCCGGTCGGCATGGAAGCCTTCGCTTCCGGCGACCCCGAAGCCGCCCTCGAAGCCTTCCGCAACGCATTCACGGTGTAATCCCATGGTTCACAAGAACACGCGCCCGACCGTCGCCGACATCCGCGCCATGAAGGTGCGGGGTGAAAAAATCTCGATGCTCTATGTCACCACCCTTGAGGAGGCCGCTGCCGCGGACGCCGCGGGCATCCATATGCTCTCGATCGAGGGGCGCTTCTTCTCGCCCGAAATGCGCGAGGCGGCGGGCCGTTGCTTCGTGCAGGTCGGCCTTCCCTATGGCGGATGGGGCAAGTTCGAGGGCCGTCCGCTGGCGACAGCCGAGGACTATCTGCGTGCTGCCTACCATTTCTCCGCCATGGGTGGCGACTGCTTCTACTGTGCCGCCTCGCTGGATATCCAGAAAGTGCTTTGCGACAACCACGTCCCGGTCGTCGCCCATGTCGGGCTCATTCCTTCCTACATTACCTGGACCGGGTTTCGCGCGGTGGGCAAGACTGCCGAGGAGGCAACCAAGGTTTTCCGCCATGTCAAACAACTCGAAGCGATCGGCTGCTTCGGCGCGGAGCTGGAGGTCGTGCCGGACCGGGTGGGTGAACTGATTTCCAGCAACACGTCGATGATCATGCTCGGCATGGGTGCCGGCCCCGGAGCGGACGCGCAATATCTCTTCGCGGAAGACGTGCTGGGCCACACAGATGGCCACCGACCGCGCCATGCCAAGACCTACCGCAACTTCGTCGCCGAATTTGGCAGGCTCCAGAAGGAGCGCATCGCCGCCTTCAGTGAGTTCATTGCGGACGTCAACACGGGCGCCTATCCGCAGCCCCGACACAATGTCGCGATCGGCGATGTGGAATTCAATGCTTTCAAGGCCGAACTCGGTCTCTGATCAGAAGAGGAAAATCTCATGCTTAACGTTGGCCTTCTCGGCGCCGGCCGCATCGCGGGCGTGCACGCCACGGCAATTTCCAGCCACCCGGGCAGCACGCTCGTCGCCGTGTCCGATATCAATACGGTCGCCGCCGAAAAGATCGCGGCGCAATATGGCGCGCAGGAGCGCGATACCGCTGCCATTCTGGAGGATAGCACGATCGATGCCGTACTGATCGCCACCTCCACCGATACCCATTCCGACTTGATCGAGCGGGCGACGGCCGCCGGCAAGGCGGTGCTGTGCGAAAAGCCGGTCGATCTCAGCCTGGCGCGGGCGCGAGCCTGCCAGAAGGCGGTCTCCTCCAACGGACGTCCGGTGATGATCGGCTTCAATCGCCGTTTCGATCCGAACTTCTCCGCCCTCAAGAAGGCGGTCGATGCCGGCGAGATCGGCAAGCCCGAACTTCTTTCCATCACGTCCTTCGATCCAGCACCCCCCCCGGTTTCCTATATCAAGGTGTCGGGTGGCCTTTTCCGGGACATGATGATTCATGACTTCGACATGGCGAACTTCATCATGGGCGCGCCGCCTGTCACGGTGACGGCAGTCGGCTCGTCCATCGTCGATGCGGAAATCGGGGCGGCGGGTGATGTCGACACGGCCGTAGTGACGCTTACCTATGCGAATGGCCGCATCGCCGTCATCAAGAACAGCCGCCGGGCCGTCTACGGTTACGACCAGCGCGTGGAACTGCTCGGTTCCGAAGGTCTGCTCCAGGCGCAGAACATGCTCGAAAACACCGTGGTGAAATCGACGACGCAGGGCGTGACGGGGGCAAAGCCCACCTACTTCTTCCTCGAGCGCTACATGCCGGCCTATGCCGCGGAATGGGCGGCCTTCGTGGAGGCGGTGAACGGTGGAACGCCGCTGCCGGTGACGCTGGAAGACGGCGTTGCCGCACTTGCCATGGCGGAAGCGGCGACCCTCTCCATCCAAACCGGTGACCCTGTCTCGCTTGCAAGCCTCGTTGGCTGAGTTTGGCGAAGGACCTTCCCGGCGCACCACCGTCGGGAACGTCCTCAAGGCCTTGTTGAAGGAGGCGCCGGGCCTCCGGCAGCAGAAAGCCCGATCCAAACGGTCGCGTTATCTCGCCCGAAAGTCCTTCCTGCGCATTTCGAGGAGATTGGAATGTTGGCATCCGCAAGCGTGAAGGCTCCGCCGAGCATTCGAGATCTCAAGCAGTTGATTGCCGAACGCTGTATCGAATTTCCGACCCTTCTGGAACAAGCGATGCGGCTGCTTCTCAGCAAGCCGGAGATCATCGCGTTCGGCTCCCTGCAGTCGGTGGCGCGAACCTGCGGCGTCTCGGGGACCACCATCATCCGCCTCGCGTCGCGGAGCGGGTATGCGAGCTTCAAAGAGATGAAGGCCGCCTTTCGCCAATACCTGATCGCCGTCGCCCGGACGAACCAGTAACCGGCCCAGACAACAGCAAAGGCTCGTTTAATGACTTCTTTCGTTATCATTGGCGCAGGCGAGTGCGGTGCTCGTGCTGCCCTGACCTTACGCGAGCGTGGTTTTGCGGGTGATGTGACACTCGTTGGTAGCGAGACCCTGTTGCCCTACGAGCGGCCGCCCCTGTCCAAGGAGGGCCTTCAGCAGGGTGTCGAGCCCAAATGGATTGCCGATGCCGGTCGCTACGAAGACCTCGATATTGCAGTGCGGACCGGGGTGACCGCAACCGATATCGACCGTCAGCAAAAGACCGTTAGATTCTCGGATGGCTCCACGCTCGGATACGACAGGTTGCTTCTGGCGACGGGCGCGCGACCGCGAGAGCTCGCCGATGTTGCCTCTCCGCTTGGGCGCATCCGCTCGCTGCGGACACATGCGGACACCTTGGCGCTCCAGCCATTCCTACAAGCTGGCCGGTGCATTGCCATCCTCGGCGGCGGATTTATTGGCCTCGAACTTGCAGCCAGTGCAAGAAGGCTGGGTGCGTCGGTGATCCTGCTCGAAGGGCTACCGCGTATCCTTTCGCGCGGCGTACCCGCGGAGATCGCGGCGCTGATCGCTGATCGCCACGCGGCCGAGGGTGTCGATATCCGCTGCGGGGTGAAAATCCGGTCCGTCACGGAGACGGACGCTAACGTCTCGATTGACCTTGAGCACGCGGACCGCGTTGCCGCAGACGTTCTGGTTGTCGGGATCGGCTCCGTTCCGAATACGGAGCTTGCTGCGAGGGCAGGCCTCGCCATCGAGAACGGCATCTCGGTCGACAGCAGCCTGCGCACCAGCGATCCAGACATCTTTGCCGCCGGTGACTGCTGTTCTTTTCCCTCGGTCCACTTCGGTGACCGACGCCTGCGCCTGGAATCCTGGCGAAGCGCGCAGGAGCAGGGTATTCGCGCCGCGGCGAACATGACGGGCGCGGCCGATATCCGGACATCCGTGCCGTGGTTCTGGTCGGACCAATACGAGCTGACGCTCCAGGTCGCAGGGCTTGCCGATGGGGCAACGACGATCATCCGGCGCAATCTCTCCCCTGATGCCTTTGTCCTGTTCCATCTCGATGGAGAAGGTCGGCTGCTTGCCGCAAGCGGTATCGGACCGGGCAATGCGGTCGCCCGCGACATTCGCCTCGCCGAAATGCTGATTGCGGCCGGCAGACGGCCCGATCCCGCAGCGCTTGCAAACCCAGATATCAAACTGAAGCAGCTGCTCGCCGCCTAGCGGCTCATTCCAGACTTCAAGCAGAAAACAAGAGAAAAGATGACCTCCCACGTCCTGACAGTATCCTGCCAATCGACCCGCGGAATCGTCGCCGCGATCACCGGCTACCTCGCCGAAAAGGGGTGTTACATCTCGGATTCGTCGCAGTTCGACGATCTCGAAACCGGCCTGTTCTTCATGCGGCTCACCTTCCTGTCCCAGGAAGGTCTGTCGGAGGAGGACATCAAGGCCGGCTTCGCGCCGGTCGCCAAACCCTTCGGCATGAACTACCGCTTCAACGACAGCGACGAGCGCATGAAGGTGCTGCTCATGGTGTCGCGCTTCGGTCATTGCCTGAACGACCTGCTCTACCGCTGGAAGATCGGCGCGCTGCCGATCGACATCGTCGGC
>NZ_JBQVPI010000060.1:0-12135 GCF_052438155.1 Shinella sp.
CCGCTCCTGTTCCCAGCCGGGAATCTAGCGCGAAAAACTCCAATCAAAAACGATCCAGTCTTTGGGGATCAGAGCAGCGGCGCCAGACAGCCATCGGCAAAGCCTGCAGCACGATATCCATCGTCTGTCGGCTTTGCATCGACCAGTCAATGATACGGCGGGAATACAGATCGATCACCACGGCCTGATAGGCGAAACCCTCGCAGGTCTGGACGTAGGTGATGTCTGTGCCCCAGGCTTTGTCCGTAGCCTCGACGTCGAATTGTCGGTCGAGCGTCTTGTCGATGGCAACGCGAGGCCTGCCACCATAACTACCGGGACGACATTTGTAGCCGATCTGAGCTTTTATCTCGGCAATTCACGTCAGGCGGCAACCCGGTTCGGCCAGCACGTCTCGCCGTGATCGAGCAGATCATCGTGAAGCTTGCGGTCGCCATAGACTTTACCACTTTCCTCCCAGACCTTCCGGAGCAGATCGATTTGCCACCTGTCTTCGCAGACACGCTTGCTCAATGGCGTCTGGAGCCAAGCGTAGAAGCCGCTGATGGATGCGCAACAGGCGGCCCTTCGCGCGTACCGAAAACCGGCGTTGATGCTGCGCAACGAACGCGTACTTCCCTTTGCATCCTTGGCGAAATGCGCGGTCGCCTTTTTTAGATATCTCGGTCATCTGGATCAGCTCCTTATTGAGCCGCCCGATCTCCTCTGACTGGTCGCTGCCTTGGCACCGGGCGTCGAAGAAAACCTCTTCTTCCCTTCATAGAGAGAATGCTGGCTGACACTCAGCCGCTGCGAAACCTCCGAAACCGGGTAGCCCCGCTCGGTGATCTGGCGCGCAGTGTCACGGTTAAACTCTTCACTGAAATTCGACCTGCTCATGATGCTCTTCTTGCCTCAAATTTAGCACGAAGGCGTCTACATATCTCGGGGCCACTCAATATTAACGTCACCTAAAAAGCCGGATCCTCATATCCGGCTTTCTTTTTGTAAGAATTTTTTGGAAAAACCAGACGTCATTATGGGCAACGGGGATTGCCGGGGGTGAAATTGAGCGGTGGGCAAATTTTGATTACTCCGTACAGGAACTTTCGCCCGTATCCATCCCTTGATAGGTCATGCCGCCTGTTGTTCGACTGTCGTGAGATGCAATGAATCCCGCCGCCAAGTTGCCGACCAACTCCATATCTGCCGCGCCCGGCGCGGATTGCCGCCGGGCGAGCCAGCTCTTTGCCGAGACGCTGGATCCGGTCTTCCGCACGACCATTGCAACACCGGAACGGATTGACGATTTTCGCGCCGAGCTCTCCACCTACTTCATGGGACCGGCGCTGTTTTTCGTCGCCGACATGCTCGGTACTACTTACAGTTTTTCCCGTGACCCTTCCCGCATCGCCCGCAGCGGGCTCGACCTCATCCTCGTGCAGGTGACCCTTGCCGGCAGCGATCTGCGCACCGTCAACGGTGAAACGATACGGGTCGAAGCGGGCGATGTTTCCATCTTCGATCTGACACGGCCCATGCATAGCGAGACGCAGCACTGCCACAACCTGACGCTGGTGCTGCCGCGCCACCTGCTGTTCAGCAAGGATGTGCAGAACGATGGCCTGCACGGTCTGCTTTTCAAGCGATCGACGAGCACCGCCCGGCTGATCGGCAGCCATCTTCGCGCCCTTTTCGAAGACCTTCCGGACATCACGCAGGCCGAGGCGCCGACGATCGTCACCGCCACAGCGAATCTCGTCACGAACCTGGTCGGACCGAAGATAACCGAGCGACAGCAGTCCGGCCCCACCGTGCGCGGCGCCGTCATCATGCAGATCCGCCGCTATATCGAGCAGCATACTGCCATGGCGGATCTCGGCCCGGATCATCTCTGCAAGATGTTCGGCCTGTCGCGTGCCTCGCTGTACCGCCTGTTCGAACCGATTGGCGGCGTGACCGATTACATCCGCACGCGTCGGCTTCGTGCAGCCTTCGACATGCTGACGAACGATCGCAAACGCGGCGTCGGAGAGATCGCCTATGCCTGCGGTTTCGCTGATATTTCCGCGTTCTCGCGCGCCTTCCGCAACCAGTTCGGCATGAGCCCGAGCGAGGTACGCGACATGGGCGATCGCGGCCCCCTCTCCCTTGGCCCGGCCGAAAAACAATCGGCCACCTCCGTGCACGATTGGCTGCGCATCGTCAGCACACTGTAACCATCTTGTCGTTTGACACTTGAAATCACATCAACCAATATGTGATCACATTTGCTGAATGACCTGCTGGAGAACGGGATGGAGAGGGCGAACCTGGAGGCGCGTGCCCACGCGCTTGTCGAGGCGGAATCGGAGATTTTTCGCGCAAAACGGCCGCGCTGCGCCGCAGCCCATGACGAGGCCACATCGGGCTTCTTCGACGGCGTGCCGCAGCATTGGATGCTCGACTGGCCAACCCCCTTTCCCGTCGTGATCGATCAGGCAAGCGGCGCTGAACTCGTCGATATCGACGGCAACCGAATTGTCGACGTCTGCCTCGGCGACACGGGCGCGATGTTCGGCCATGGTCCGGCCCCCGTTCTCGAAGCCCTGAAGAATGCAGGCACACGCGGCCTCACCACCATGCTGCCCTCCTCCGACGCACAGATCGTCGGCCGCCTTCTCGTGGAGCATTTCGGCCTGCCGCGCTGGCAACTCGGCGCCACCGCAAGCGACGCCAACCGTTTTGCCATCCGCGTGGCGCGCGCCGTCACCGGCCGGGCAAAGTTGCTCGTCTTCGACGGCTGCTATCATGGCGCCGTGGATGACACGCTGGTCGATCTCGTCGACGGCAAGACGATTTCGCGCCGCAACCTGCTTGGCCAGGTGCGCGATCTCGGCGAACTGACCGTTTCCATTCCCTTCAACGACGAAGCCGCGCTGGAAAAGGCGCTTGCCGCGCACGACATTGCCTGCGTGCTCGCCGAACCCGTCATGACGAACTGTGGCATGATCCCGCCCGACCCCGGCTTCCACGATGCGCTGCGCCGTCTGACGCGCGAGGCCGGCACGCTGCTTCTCATCGACGAGACGCACACAATCTCCACCGGCCTTGGTGGCTACACGAAGGTGCATGGCCTCGAACCGGACCTCATCGTCATGGGCAAGCCGATCGGCGGTGGCGTTCCGGTCAGTGTCTGGGGCATGACGCAGGCGATTTCGGACAAGTTGCACGTCATCCGGCGCGAACAGAGCGGCCATGGCCATTCCGGCATCGGCACGACGCTTTCCGGCAGTGCGCTGCAACTGGCCTGCCTGCGCGCCTGCCTGGAGCACGTGATGACCGAAGAGGCCTACCGCACCATGCAGTCCCGCGCGGATCGCATCGAGGCGGGGTTCAAGGCTGCAATCGCTGCCGCCGGCCTCGACTGGACGGTTTCACGCGTTGGCGCCCGGCTGGAAGTCGTCTTCTCAGCCGTGCCGGTGCGCAACGCGGCAGAAGCCCGCGCTGCCGCTTCCGACACGATCGAGGCTGCGTTACATCTGTCCATGTTGAACCTCGGCTACCTGCTGACGCCCTTCCACAACATGGTTCTCGTCAGCCCAGCGCTTTCGGAAAAGCAGGCGGATGGTCTTGTCGAGGCCTTCGCCACTGTTCTCGGCCGCCTTGCGGAACGGAGGGCCGCTGCATGAGCCGAGATCTCGCCGCCCGCCCGCCTGAAGCCGCGGATCCTTCCGAAGCGGAGGCCTTTCTTGCCGCCCACCCAGAGATCACAGCCTTCGATCTCGTTCTGATCGACCTCAATGGTATTGCGCGCGGAAAAATCATCCGGCGGCACGAACTGTTGCCGATCTTCCGCTCCGGCCGGCACCTGCCCGGCTCGATCCTCGGCCTCGACGTCACCGGCGAGGATGTCGAGGAAACCGGCCTCGTCTGGTCGGATGGCGATGCCGACCGGCGCGCCTGGCCGATTGCCGGCTCGCTGGTACCCCTGCCCTGGACCTCGCCGCCGCGCGGCGAGTTGCGCCTTGCCCTCTTCGAACTGGACGGCGCGCCGATGGCTGCCGATCCGCGGCACGCCCTTGCCCGTCAGGTCAAGCTGCTTGAAGCCGATGGCTACCATCCCGTGCTCGCCTATGAGCTGGAATTCTACCTGCTCGACCGCGAGCGCACCGCGGACGGTAATTTCCAGCCGCTCCGCCTGCCGCTCTCCGGCGAACGACCGGACGGAATCCAGGTCTACGGCGTCACCGAACTCGACCGGCTGGAGCCCTTCATCGATGCCGTCTATCGCGGTGCCGAGGCGCAGGGCCTGCCCGTCGAAACCATGATATCGGAATATGCCCAGGGCCAGTTCGAGCTGACATTGCGCCATGGCAGCGCGTTGCGTGCCGCCGACGATATCACCATGCTGAAGCGGCTCATACGCAGCCTTGCCGTGCGCCACGGCATGATGGCCTGCTTCATGGCAAAACCGTTTGCCGGCCGTGCCGGTTCCGGCATGCATGTGCATGCCAGCCTTGCCGATGCGGCGGGCAACAACCTCTTCGCCGATCGCGACGAGACGCTGTCGCCCCTCCTGAAACAGGCGGTCGCCGGGCTGCTGGAGACGATGCAGGAGTCCATGCTCGTCTTCGCGCCACACTTCAACTCCTGGCGCCGCTTTTCCGCCCAGAGCTACGCCCCGACCACGCCGACCTGGGGCACCAACAACCGTAGCGTCGCGGTGCGCATTCCGGCCGGCGCCCCGGCCGGCCGTCACCTCGAACAGCGCGCAGCCGGCATCGATTCCAACCCCTATCTCGTCGGCGCCACGGTGCTTGCCGGCATGCGCAAGGGTATTTTGGAGAAAGCCGACCCCGGCCCGGAAACCACGACCTATGCCGAGAGTACAGGCGACGAGTTGCCGCCGGATTGGCGTGGCGCCATCGAAACGGCAACTCGATCCTCCTTCCTCAAGGAGGCACTCGGCGAGAAGCTGCACCACGTCTACCTCGCGCTCAAACGCGCCGAGTATCGACGGTTTGCAAGCGAAGTGACGGCACTCGAACGAACGCTCTACGGCGAAGTCGTCTGATCGGGCGGATGTAATGAAGACATTCTATACTGCCGACCATCACCTGCATCACAGTGGCATGGAGCTTTCCTTCGGCCGCATCGTCGAAACCTTCGAGAAGCCGGAGCGCGCGGAAATCGTGCTTCGGCGGGTGAAGGAGGCCGGGCTCGGTCCGATTGTCGAGCCGACGTCCTATCCGCGCGCCGCAATCGAACGCATCCACACGCCCGACTATCTCGATTTTCTGGAAACCATCTTTACCGAATGGCGCGCCGCCGGCCGCGATGGCGAGGTCTGGCCCTATAGCTGGCGCCACCGATCGATGCCGATGATTAATGCTCCGCCCGCCGGGCTGGACGCACGCCTCTCCTATTACTCCTTCGACATGGCCGGCTCGATCACCAAGACGACATGGCAGGCCGCCAAACGCGCCGCCGATACCGCACTTGCCGGCGCCGATGCCGTGCTGGCGGGCGAAAAAGCCGCCTTCTCGCTCTGCCGCCCACCCGGTCACCATGCCGGTCGTGACTTCTTCGGGGGCTATTGCTACCTCAACAACGCGGCCATCGCGGCCCAGCGCTTCCTCGATAACGGGCACAGCCGTGTCGCGATCTTCGACGTGGACTACCACCACGGCAATGGCACGCAGGAAATCTTCTACGACCGTGACGACGTGCTGCTCGCCAGCCTGCATGGCGACCCGGATTTCGAATTCCCCTTCCACCTCGGTTATGCCCGCGAACGCGGCACCGGCAAGGGCGAAGGTTACAATCTCAACTATCCGCTTCCTGCCGGCACCGCTTGGCCGGAATGGCTTGCAGCCTTCGAAGACGCGCATGCCAGGATCAGCGCCTACGCGCCCAGCGCCCTCATCATCTCGCTCGGCGTCGATACCTTCAAGGACGACCCGATCTCCCAGTTCAAACTGGAGATCGAGCATTTCCTGACGATCGGCCGCCGCATCTCCGACTTCCGCCTGCCGACGCTGTTCGTCATGGAGGGCGGCTATGCGGTCGATGCGCTCGGCGTCAACGCGGTGAATGTCCTGCAGGGTTTCGAAGGCGCCTGACGCGCCTTCAGAGGTCCTTGAGCAGGTTGTTGCGCGACAGGTTCTTCACGTCGCGCTCGCCGCAGAGCGCCATGGTGATGTCGAGTTCCTTGCGGATGATTTCCAGCGTGCGGCGCACGCCGGCCTTGCCGCCCGCGCCGAGGCCATAGAGGAAAGGGCGGCCGATATAGGTGCCCTTGGCGCCATAGCACAGCGCCTTCAGGACGTCCTGGCCGGAGCGAATGCCGCCATCGAGATGGACTTCCATCCTGTCGCCGACCGCATCGACGATGCGCGGCAGCATGCTGATCGAGGAGGCTGCGCCATCGAGCTGGCGGCCACCGTGGTTGGAGACGATGATCGCATCCGCGCCGCTATCGAGCGACATGCGCGCATCTTCCTCGTCGAGAATACCCTTGAGGATGAGCTTGCCTCCCCAGCGGTCGCGGATCCACTCGATATCCTTCCAGGAAAGCTGCGGGTCGAACTGTTCCGACGTCCAGGAAGAGAGTGACGAAAGGTCCCCAACGCCCTTGGCATGGCCGACGATGTTGCCGAAGGTGCGGCGCTTGGTGCCGAGCATATCCATGCACCAGAAGGGCCGTGTCGCCATCTGCCACAGATGCTTCGGGGTGAAGCGCGGCGGGGCGGAAAGACCGTTGCGCAGATCCTTGTGTCGTTGGCCGAGGATTTGCAGGTCGAGCGTCAGCACGAGCGCCGAGCAGCCTGCGGCCTTCGCGCGGTCGATCAGGTTATAGACGAAGTCCTTGTCCTGCATCACATAGAGCTGGAACCAGAAGGGCTTTGAGGTGACGGAGCGCACGTCCTCAATGGAGCAGATGCTCATTGTCGAAAGCGTAAAAGGCACGCCGAACTCCTCCGCTGCCTGGGCGGCGAGCATTTCGCCGTCCGCATGCTGCATGCCGGTGAAGCCGGTGGGGGCAAGCGCCACGGGCATGGAAACCTTCTCGCCGATCATTTCGCTTTCGAGCAACCGGTTGCTCATATCGACGAGCACGCGCTGGCGCAGCTTGATCTTGTGGAAGTCCTCTTCGTTCGCCCGGTAGGTGCCCTCGGTCCACGCGCCCGAATCCGCATATTCGAAGAACATTTTCGGCACGCGGCGGCGGGCCCGCTCCTTGAGGTCCGCGATCGTCAGGTCCTGGCTCACACTCATGCTGTCTGTCCTCGCAACATCCGGCGCCACCGCCGGGGTCTCCGCTCATTCCGGGCAGCAACCTTTTACGAGGCACTTTCGTCGCTCGCAACGGATTCCTCGGCGCAACCGCGGGAAATTCGGTGGCGCCCCGGCTGCCTTGCCTGCTGATGAAGTTCGATCTTCGCCCTTGAAAACCATGCGCCTTTGTCGCGATGGCAGCCGGCTTCACGGAGCTTTTCGGCCGAACTCTTTCCCAAATCCCGTAGATTTCATGCACCCGCATTGAGCGAGAACGCTGCGCACCCTTTTGATTAAATCAAATTGAGTGACTACAAATGCCGAAGCAAAAGGGAGGACGCGTCACTCCTGACGGCCGATATCGAAGGGGATCGAGCAGGTCGCCCGAACCACGTCCGCGATTGCCGCACAAACCAGGGAATTTCAGCTTGGACTATCTCGTCAACCTTTCGCTCCTCACCCCGAACCCGGAGCTCGACGCCAGAATGGCCAAGGCTGGTGTGACGATCCGTCGGCCGTTGGCGCCTGAAGCCCAGCTGGTGGCGGAATGGGTCTCGCAAAGGTTCGGCAAAGGCTGGGCGAGCGAGACGTCCATCGCCCTGACGCGCCAACCGCCCACCTGCTTCATCGCAACGCGCGCAAAACGGCTGGTCGGTTTCGCCTGCCATGAATCGATTGCCCGCGGCTTCTTCGGCCCGACGGGTGTGGACGAGGAAGCGCGGGGTCTCGGCATCGGTCATGCCCTGCTGCTAGCCTCGCTCCTCGATCTCAGGACCATGGGCTACGGCTATGCCATCATCGGCGATGTCGGCCCTTCGGCCTTCTACGAAAAAACGGTCGGCGCCATGCCGATCCCCAACTCCGCGCCCGGCGTCTATGCCGGAATGCTCGACGTTCAGTGACCCCAGGCCAGAGATTACCATGCCTTTGCAGAACCGATCCGCCTTTGAGCTCGAAACCGCGTGGACGCCGGCGACGGATGACCGGGCGATGGCCTATACGCTGCGCCTGAAGAACAATTCTGGAGCGACACTTCGCGATTTTCGGCTGTGCGTCAGCGGCCCCGGGCGGGTCGACCCGACGACGGATGTCGAGGGCGGCGCAGTCGGCATGCGGCTTTCCAACTTCACGGAACTGCTGCCGCCCGATGGTTTCGAGCTGGAATCGGGCGAAAGCTGGACCATCACCGTGCATGGGCTGAGCTGGGCGTTTAAGCACTGGACGGATGGCGCGCGAAGCGCCTACCTTGCCTTCCGCGACGGCCGCACGCTCGCCGTCGCGACAGCCCCCACCCGACTCACGGGCGGCAATGCGCCGCTCAAGCGCGGGGTAGAGTTCTATCCGGTCCCGGCGGCTCCTCCGGCGCCGGTTTCCATCATCCCCTGGCCGAACCACGTTTCGGTCTCCGGCCGTCGCTCCGTCCCAGCCGGCTTTACGCTTGTCGCAGCGGGCACGGAGGCGGAGGAAGCGGCCCAGGCGTTCACCACTTTGACCGAGGCCCTCTTCGCCGTCGAAGGCATCGTCCGCCCCGTTTCGGAAGGCGGCCTTCCGGTTCATCTTCAGCTGAAGGGCGGCCTCGCACCGGAAGCCTATGAGATCGCCTTCTCTCCCGCCTCTGTCTCCATTTCCGCCTCAACGCGCAGCGGGCTCTTCTACGGCCTCGTCACGCTCGGGCAGATCTGGCGCGGTGCGCGGCATTTTCCAGATGCCTACAACTTCCCGAGCGAAGGACAGATTTCCGACGCGCCATCCATGGCCTGGCGCGGCCTCCATCTCGACGTCGCGCGCCAGTTTTACGGCGAGGCCGAGATCCGCAAATTGCTGGCCATTCTCGCCTGGAACAAGCTTAACCGTTTCCACTGGCATCTCTCCGATGACGAGGCCTGGCGTGTGGAGATCGACGCCTATCCCGCCCTCACCGAGATCGGCGCCTGGCGCGGCGCGGGCCTTGCCATCCCGCCCCTTCTTGGGACAGGGCCGGAGAAGAGCGGCGGCTATTACACCAAGGCCGTCATTCGCGGAATCGTCACCCACGCCAAAACCTTCGGCATCGAGATCGTGCCGGAGATCGATGTGCCCGGCCATTGTTTTGCCATGCAGCAGGCCATTCCCGGACTGCGCGACCCGCAGGAGAAAGGCAGCTACTATTCCGTCCAGGGCTTCCCGGACAATTGCCTCAACCCGGTCCGGGAAGAGACCTATACGGTGCTGGAGACGATCTTCAAGGAACTGATCGAACTCTTTCCCTTCAGGACGATCCATGTCGGTGCCGACGAGGTGCCGATCGGCGCCTGGTCCGGCTCTCCGCAGGCGCTTGCGAAACTGCGTGACATCCACGGCGATGCGGTGGCGCAGGCCCATGCCCGCCGGCTGAACGTGATCACCAACACGCACGGCGCCGACGCCATCGACGGCTCGGGTGCTGCCGTGCTGCAGGCGATCTTCCTCGAGCGCGTGCAGAAATTCCTCGCCTCGCAAGGCTGCGTGACCGGCGGTTGGGAAGAGGCGGCGCACGGCAACGTCATCGAAAAGGAAAAAGCCTATCTTTGCGGCTGGCGCGACATGCAGGTTTCCGCGGCGCTCGCCGGCGAAGGCTATTCCATGGTCGTTTGCCCCGGCCAGGCCTACTACCTCGACATGGCCAATAGCCCAGACTGGGACGAGCCGGGTGCAAGCTGGGCAGGCTGGTCGGCGCCCGAGATGACCTACGCCTTCGACCCCATCGCGGGGTGGAGCGACACACAGAGGGCGAATCTGCGGGGCGTCCAGGCCTGCATCTGGTCGGAGCCGATGACCGACCGCGCCGTGTTCGATCGCCTCGTCTTCCCGCGGCTTTCGGCTGTCGCCGAGACGGGCTGGACGAAGAAGGAGCGGAAATCCTGGGATCGCTTCAAGGCATCGGCCGGGCTCATGCCCGTGCTCTACGGTTATCCCCTGGCCTAGCGCCGGACATCGATTTGTAGCCGACGCCGGGCAAGCCGGCATCGGCCGGGGGGCAACTACAAAGCAGCTGTTCCGTTCGCGAGATACGGCATGACTTCGAGCGCCCCGCGATAGATCATGTCGAGCGAGACATAGAGAATGATCGCGAGGCCCACATAGGCGATCCAGCGGTGCTGCGTGAGCAGGCGTGCGATAAGGTTTGCAGCAATGCCCATCAGGGCGATGGACAGTGCGAGGCCGATAACAAGGACGCTCGGATGTTCGCGCGCCGCGCCGGCAACGGCAAGAACATTGTCGAGCGACATGGAGACGTCGGCGACGACGATCTGCGTTGCCGCCTGGAAGAATGTCTTCCGCGAGGCGCCTTCGGCGAGGGCAGCGTCGTCATCACCATGAGCGGTGCGCAGTTCACGCCACATTTTCCAGCACACCCAGAGCAGCAACAGACCGCCCGCCAGCAAAAGACCAATGATCGCCAGCAGGTGAACCGCAACCGTCGCAAAGGCAATGCGGAGGATAGTGGCCGCCAGAATGCCGACGAGGATAGCCTTCTTGCGTTGCTCAGGCGGAAGGCCTGCGGCTGCAAGGCCAATGACCACGGCGTTGTCGCCGGCAAGAACGAGGTCAATAGCGATGACCTGCAGAAGCGCCGTCAAGCCGGCCGCCGTTAGAATTTCCATTTTTCTCCCCATCTGGTCTTAGCGAGCCGCTGGCGGCCAACAGGCACGTTTGTCACGGATGGAGCTCGCGCATCAGTCCGGCACCGCGAGACTGCAAACCTCCGCGATAGCCGCCGTCACGAGCGATCCAGCCACCCGGAAGCCTTCACGGATTTACACGCGCATTTCAACAAAATTTGATCGGGCGTGAACGTTTATGCAGCGCTCTATGCGGCCACCGCATTCGACGTTTCCGCTTAGGCCCCTGCCACGATCCGCATCAGCCTAAGCCGCAATACCTCGCAGGAGGCGATTGCCGACATGGGAGCCAAGGCGGTGGTCTCGGCAAACGCTATAAAAGTGTTTAGTCCCGGCATTTAATGGATCGGATCGATGATGAATCGATCCGGCTCCAAAGTCCACTGCTTGCAGAAGAACTCGTAGGGTGTGAGGCCCTTGAGGGTCTTCAATCTTCGCCCGAAATTGTAGGCGTCGATGAAGTCGGCAAGATGCTTTTTTAGTTGTGCGTGATGACCTTGCCCCGTTGAAATAATCCATTTTGAAGTAAGCTCTGGCCCATTGAAAGGATCAGGGAATGAAGCGGAACCGCTTCACGGATGAACAGATCATCGGCATTCTGAAGGAGCACGAGGCGGGTAGGGCACTGCCGCGATCAGATTGTGCAAGAACTGGGCAGCATTCATCTTGCCGGCTTTGGCATAGAGCTCAGCGACCGCGAACTTGGATGTTCGGTCAATCGCCACAAAGAGATAGAGCTTGCCCTCGGCCGTCTGCGCCTCAGCAATATCGACGTGAAAGTAGCCGATCGGATAATTTTCGAACTTCTTCTTCGGCTCCATGTCGCCTCCAACCTCTGAATAGCCCCGAGATTTGTAGACGTCTTCCTTCCTAAATTTGAGGTAGGAGGCGGATATGGGCAAAGCTAATTTCAGCGACGATTTTAAGCGTGACGCGGTGCGTCAGATCACTGAGCAGGGCTATCCGGTTTTGGAAGTTTCGCAGCGGCTGGGTGTCAACCAGCATTCTCTCTATGAGTGGAAGAAGAAGTTTTCTTCGGCATCCGGCGACCAAGACAACGACCAGTCTGAGGAGATCAGGCGGCTCAAAAAGGAGCTGGCACGCCTCACTGAGGAACGCGATACATTAAAAAAGCCACCGCGTATTTCGCCAGGGGTGCAAAGTGAAGTACGCGTTCGTTGCCCAGCATCAACAGCGGTTTTCGGTGCGAATGATGTGCCGCCTGTTCCGCATCCATCCCGGCGGGTTTTATGCT
>NZ_JBQVPI010000061.1:0-12098 GCF_052438155.1 Shinella sp.
GTCACGGCCAGTGCCTGGGTATCGCTGAGACCGGTTGCGTCCGTTACCTTGACTTTTACGTCGTAGACGTTGTTCTTGCCAACGTCCGTCGGAGTTTCGAAGTCCGGCGCCGACTTGAACGTCACAACGCCGGTCTTCGCATCGATCTGGAACAGTGCCTTATCGGCTCCGCCGGAAATCGACCAGGTGAGTGCAGTCTTTTCGGGATCCATCCCCCTGACTGTCGTCACCGCCTTTGCGTTTTCAGCAGCGTTGACCACGGCCTGACGACCACCGCCGTTCGAGCTGATCACGGGCGCATCGTTGACATTGGTGATCCTCACGGCCAGCGCCTGGGTATCACTGAGGCCGCCAGCATCCGTAGCTTTGATGGTCACGTCGTAGACGTTGTTCTCGCCAACGTCCGTCGGAGTTTCGAAGTCCGGCGCCGATTTGAACGACACAACACCGGTCTTCGCATCGATCTGGAACAGGGCCTTATCGGCACCGCCGGAGATCGACCAGGTCACCGCCGTCTTATCCGGATCGGTTGCCCTGGCCGTCGTGACCGCTTTTCCGTTTTCGGCGATGGTGATCGCAGCTTTAGCGCCGCCGCCGTTCGAAGTGATGACGGGCGTTTCGTTGACATTGGTCACGGTCACGGCCAGTGCCTGGGTATCGCTGAGACCGGTTGCGTCCGTTGCCTTGATCGTCACGTCATAGACGTTGTTGTTGCCGCTATCCTTCGCGGTCTCGAAGTCTTGTGCCGACTTGAATGTTAAGGCGCCCGTCACGGCATTGATCTGGAACAGTGCCTTGTCGGCGCCACCGGAGATCGACCAGGTGAGTGCCGTCTTTTCGGGATCGGCTCCCTTGGCCGTCGTCACCGCCTTTCCGTTTTCAGCGACGTTGATCGAGGCCTTGCTGCCGCCACCGTTCGAGCTGATCACGGGGGCATCGTTGACATTGGTTACCACCACGGCCAACCACTCCGTGTCGCTGAGACCAGCCGCGTCGGTCGCCTTGACCATCACGTCGTATATGTTGTCCTTGTCACTGTCTTTCGGCACCTCGAAGTCGGGTGCCGACTTGAAAGATACAACACCGGTTTTCGCATCGATCTGGAACAGGGCCTTGTCGGCACCGCCGGAGATCGACCAGGTGATGGCTGTCTTTTCGGGATCGGCAGCCTTGACCGTCGTGACCGCTTTACCGTTTTCGGCCATGACCGCTACGATAGTACCAGTGCCTTTCGAGCTGATCACCGGCGCATCGTTGACGTTCGTCACCTTCACGGCGATTGCCTGCGTGTCGCTCAGCCCGCCGGCATCCGTAACCTTGATTGTAACGTCATAGACGTTGTTTTTGCCATTGTCTTTGGCGGCCTCGAAGTCCGGCGCCGACTTGAATGACAAGGCACCCGTCGTGGCATCGATCTGGAACAACGCCTTGTCAGCGCCGCCGGAAATCGACCAGGTGGTGGTCGAATTGTCCTGATCTGTCGCTGCTGCAGTCAGCACCGCCGTCTTGTTTTCGGCGACGTTGACCGAGGCCGAATTGCCGCCGCCGTTCGAGTTGATGACAGGCGCTTCGTTCGCATCGGTCACCACAATGTAGAAATACTGATAGTCTCTAAAACCAAACCCGTCCTCGACCATCGCGCCTAATCGGTAGACATTTTGCTTCAGGAAATCGGAAGGATTCTCAAAATCCGGAGCATTCTTGAATGAAATGGCTCCGGTCGTCGCGTTCAGCTCGAAAAGGGACGTATCCTCGTAACCATCGATGAGAGTGATGGTCACCGGCCTGCTGTGCCGCTCGGTGATAGTCGATACCGTTTTGATGTTCTCGGCAATTTCCAATTCTGCTTCGCGAGCGCCACCATTCGAAGTGATCACTGGAGGGCGAAAGACAGTGCCGTCGGCAAACTTGATCTCGTCTATCGTGGCGTTGGGATTGTCGTAGGATGTGACTGTAATCTGGTCCTGCGTGTGGATATTCGTCAGGATAAGGTCGCGATTGACCGACCACGATATCGCGATGTCGGTAACGGCGACGGTGGCATCGAAAACGATTGAGTCGAATGAATTACTAAAGTCCAGGTTGTCGATGACATCTTTGCCCCAACCGGCGGAAAACAGATAGGTGTCGACTCCATCCCCCCCGTATAGCGTGTCGTCGCCTGCCATACCGTTGATGATGTCGTCCGCAGCCGTGCCGATCAGGTTGTCGTTGCCTGCTGTTCCATTTATCGTCGCCATTGCCGCCTCCGCCGCATTCAGTGATTGCATTTTTCTATCGATGGCAGTCCTGAACTTCAGGTCGGCCCCAGTGGAGATGCTGTCGTGCTCGGAGAAGGCGAACTCGGCTTCGTGGAGGGACAGTTTGACTCGCCGCTTTTGGCCTCGATTGTGCTTCGGCGTGGCGTTGCCCCCACCATCGGCGCCGAAGGCTGACCCCAGCACACCGAAGAAACCAAAATTTATCAGCATGTTAATCTGCCCAGGCCGAGCCATTCCTCCGTGCCGAAGGGGCAGACTTCAATGCTTGATCACATCCCGCCAGAATTAACCTGGCATCACCCTCAAAGCAGAAAGTCTCCTGCTTTGAGGTCCACATTGCCGGCGATATGGATGGCAAAATCGTTCTTCTTGTCACCATCGAGATCACCGTAAACGTAAGTGTCGCTGCCGCTTTTCACGACGCGCACTTCGCCGGCCTTGCCATGGTAGCCTTCAGTACTAATAAAGCTGAACTCCTGATTGCCTGACACCTTGGTGTTGGCATCGATCCCGGAAAGGTTGATCCGGTCGGAACCTGAGGTGAAATCGAAGATCGTGTCGCGGCCCGAAGTCCCAACCGTCGAGTCCGTGATCGCCTTGAACACGAACGTGTCCTTGCTGGCGCCGCCGTACAGATCATCGGCACCCTTGTCGCCATAAAGCGTATCAGCACCGCCTTCGCCCCTGAGTGTGTCGTTACCCGAACCACCGGTCAGAACGTTGGCACCGGTATTGCCGGTCAGGTTGTCGGCATAGTTTGTCCCTGTCAGGTTTTCGATCGACACATAGGTATCGCCCTTAGCGTCTGCGGTGTTGATCGAAGGCTTGGTCAGGCTCGCCGTCACCGCCGTGGTTGCGCCGGCATAGGAGGCCGTGTCGGTGCCCGATCCGCCATCCAGACGGTCGCCACCGGCACCACCAAACAGCAGGTCGTTGCCCGACCCACCGGCCAGGAGATTGGTGCCGGCATTGCCGGTCAGGCTGTCGGCATAGCTGGTGCCGATCAGGTTCTCGATCGACACATAGGTATCGCCCTTGGCGTCTGCGGTGTTGATCGAAGGCGTGATGAGGCTCGCCCTCACCCCTTTGGATGCACCGGCATAGGAGGCTGTGTCGGTTCCAGATCCGCCATCCAGACGGTCGCCACCGGCACCACCAAACAGCAGGTCATTGCCCAAACCGCCAGCCAGGACGTTGACGCCGGTATTGCCGGTCAGGTTGTCGGCATAGCTGGTGCCGATCAGGTTCTCGATCGAGATGTAGATGTCGCCCTTGGCGTCGTTGGTGTTGAGCGAAGGCGTGATGAGGCTCGCCCTCACCCCTTTGGATGCACCGGCATAGGAGGCCGTGTCGGTTCCAGATCCGCCATCCAGACGGTCGCCGCCGGCACCACCAAACAGGGTGTCGTTGCCCGATCCACCGGCCAGGACGTTGATGCCGGCATTGCCGGTCAGGCTGTCGGCATAGCTGCTCCCGGTCAGGTTTTCGATCGAGATGTAGATGTCGCCCTTGGCGTCGTTGGTGTTGATCGAAGGCGTGATGAGGCTCGCCCTCACCCCTGTGGACGCGCCGGCATAGGAGGCCGTGTCGATTCCAGTTCCGCCTTCGAGCCTATCGGCGCCGACACCGCCGTTCAGTGTGTCATCGCCTGCCTCGCCCCTGAGCGTATCGTTGCCCAAGCCGCCGATCAGGAGGTTGGCGCCACTATTGCCGGCCAGGAGGTCGGCATAGCTGCTTCCGGTCAGGTTTTCGATCGAGATGTAGACGTCGCCCTTGGCGTCGTTGGTATTGATCGATGGGCTGGTCAGGCTCGCCGTCACCCCTTTGGATGCGCCGGCATAGGAGGCCGTGTTGTTTCCCGTCCCGCCATCGAGCCGGTCGCCGCCGCCGCCGCCATTCAATATGTCGTTGCCCGCCCCGGCCGTGATGATTTCGACACCCGCCGTGCCCTTTAGACTATCGGCCATCGAGGTGCCGGTAATCGTGTCGACGACGTCGAGCAGGTCGAAGGTCGGCGTATTGCCAAGCGAGGTGTTCTTGTGGCCACCCGTGTTGCTGCCGCCATCGACCACGGCGAATTCAATCGAGGCGTAGTTGGAGCCAAAGCCATCCTTGTCGCCGGTGAACGTCAGGGTATTGAGCTTGTCGACAGCGATCGTCTGCCCGGCGACGACAATCTTGCCGTCGAGCTTCAAATCGCCGTTGCCATTGATCTTCTTGATGATGACCTTGGTGAAGGCCTGAGCGGGAAAATCTTTCGGATCCGAAAAGCCGAACGTTGCTGCCGAGAAGGCATAGGCAGTGTCTTCATTCACCGTCAACCGCGCGTCCGTGCCCGTTGGGGCGTCGTCGAGAGAGACGACGTCGATCCGTATGCGGCTCAAATCCCCGGGGTCGTTGCCGATGTTGGCGCCACCATTGCTGGTGTCTCCGTCATCGACGACGAGGTAGGCCATGTAAAGCCCGTATTGTCCGTAGTCATCGGCGGCAGCCGTGTACACCAGCTTGTTGATATCGGCTACGGCAATGAACTGACCTTCCTCAACGTCCACCCCATTTAGTTTGAGGTCACCCCAAAGGGGTGAGACCTTTATCCCGGTGAAGGTGTCCGGGTCGAAAGGATCACCGGGATCGGAAAATGCAAAATCCGAGACCTTGAACGTGTACGACGTGTCTTCCTGGATTTCTAACGTCTTGTCCTGGCTCCAGGGCGAGTTGTGGACGAAATTGACCGTGAGGCCGATCGTGTTCGGCGAGGCGTCCGTATCCTTGCTGCCGTTGGGCGTGCCGCCATTGTCCTGCAGCTTGAAGGTGAAGGCGTCTGTGCCGGCAGCGACGGAAGCGGCAGTGGGCGTCCAGATCAGCTTGCCGATATCGGCCGCCGCAATGGATTGGCCCGCCAGGACCTTGACGCCGTCAAGCGTCAGGCTGCCGGTGGCCGTCAGCGTAACGATGATGACGGCCTTCAAGCTGCCGCCATCGCTGTCGACAAAGCCGAAATCAGCGGCGCTGAAAGTCTTCGGGCTTTCTTCTCGCAGCGTGAAGGTATTATTTGTGCCCGCCGGCGTGTCATTGAAAAGCTGGTTGATGGTAATGGTGTTGGGGGTGGCGTCCGTGTTTTTGCCACCGCTAAGGGTGCCGCCATTGTCAACGATCTGGAAGGTAAAGTGGCCGAGCTCCCGGGTGCCCGAGGTGCCGCTCGTCGCCGGTGTGTAAACCACCTGGTGTATGAAATTGGCGTTGATCACCATGCCGACGCCAACGTTTTGCCCGTTGAAGGTCAGCGTTCCATTGTCCGGAAGCGTGGTGAAGATGATCGCCGACGCACTGTGGTTATTGGCATCCGTAAAGCCGAAATCGGCCGCCGAGAACGTGTGGGTCTGCGTGTTGCTGCTGAGCGTAAGGGTCTTGTCAATGCCGGTCGGTGCATCGTTGATGACATTGAACACGCGCTGGTAGATGTCGGAACCGCTGTCCCATGAAACGACAAAACCGCCGCCGGCCAGAGCCGCCACCGATGGATCAGACAGCCATCCATCCGTGGGGTTGATCTGGAGCTGACCGCCGTTCTTGCTGCCATCGGCGTTGTACACCTGCGCGAAGATGTCATGAATATTGCTACCTCCGAAATCGGCCCAGGTTACGACGAAACCGCCGCCGGCAAGCTGGGTGACGTCGGGCGAGCCGAAACTTTCCGCCGTACCGACCTGGATGTCAGGGCCCTTGGGCTGGCCATCGGCGCCAAATATGCGCGCAAAACTATTGCCGATGGCACCCTGGGTCAGAACCGTCCATGTGACGACGAAGCCGCCGCCGTCGAGAGCCGTCACGGACTGGCCCGACTGATTGCCGAGCGTGACGCTGCTGACCTGCTGTTGGGCGCCGACCTTGGCGCCGTTCGCCCCGAATGCCTGCGAATACAGGCCGTAACTGCTCCCGTCGCCGGCGAGCCAGGTGACGACCCACCCGCCGTTCTTAAGCCCGGTAACGACGCTCTGGACCTGGTCATTGGCCGGCGAGGCGCTGACTTGGGATTCGGCGCCGTTGGGGGCGCCAGTTGCCGTGTAACGCTGCTGGCGGACCTCGCTGGTGAGGGCCCGTACCGTCCACGTGACCACATGTCCGCCATCTGACAGGGCCGCGATCGAGGTGTTCGTGCCGGAGGTTACAACTGTGCCGTTGTTTTTTACGGCGACCTGGAGAGTCTGGGTCATCAACAGGTCGCTGGCCAAGGTTACAACGCCGCCGTCCGTCGTGCCGTTTTCATTGTAGGCTTGGTAGTAATAATCGAGGAGATTACTCCCGTCATTAGAGCACCAGACGTTAATCCATCCGCCCGCTGGTCTGGCAATGACGTTCGGATTTGTTTCAGTTGCTGCGCTGGTAGCAACGGCGACTGCGGTGGATTGTGGTGAAATAGTCATAGTGCCCCCTGAAAATACTGAGAGTTTTGCGAAAAACTATGGGACGCGAACATCAATGCTGGATCGACGGTGACAGAAGGTCGGCCGTCGTGCGTACCAACAAATTGTTTGCTCAGTATTTGAGACGGGATTATTTTCTCAGGGCGAACCAGCAGCCCCGCTGCCGCGCAGGATAAAGTCCGGAATGGCTTGCCTGCCGTGCAATCGCGATACATGCGCAATCATGCTGCGCATCACGTTGGCGCGGCCATTCTCCGTGATGATATGGCGCGCGGAGGTAAAATACAGATATTCGAGCGCCTTGGCGGCACCCGCAGCACCAAGTTCCTGCAGCGCCTGCTCCTCTTCGGGTGGCAATGCTTTATCCGGCGACGCGGTTGTCCACCCGAGCATCAAGTTGATTTCGCGAAGACTGCTAGCGCTAAAGTTGCCAATATCCGTGGCCTGCGCCGCCGAAGCGCCGCTATGCCCTCCGGCCACCAAAGCAAGGCATTTCAAGACCCGCATATGCCAGTGAAATTCCGAGCCGGAGGGCGCCATTGCGATGCCTTGGTCGAAGAGCTTGACCGCTTCGTCGTAACGTCCACGTGCATATTTCAGTTGACCAAGGATTGGCAGGGCGGCTGTAAAATCCTGCGTTGGAGCAAAGGCGCGCCCGGCAATTTCCTCGGCGAGGTCAAGGTGGCCGCGGTTGATGAAATAGAGAAGCTTGGCCGCTGCCAGCATCAGCAGAGGATTGCTCTCGATGTCGGGCAGGCATTCCAGTACCGTGCTTTCGATTTCGGTTTCGATGCCATCCCGCTCTTGCAGGCTCATTCCCGTGAAGGGCTCGGTCAGGACGAGCCGCGAAAACAGATGCAAGCACCATTGCAGCGCTGCATCGGCATCGTGCGGGTTCTGCGCGCGGTTTCTTCCAAGCTGGCTGCCATTGGCCAGCCAGCTTGGATTGTCGGCGGAAAGTCGTCTTGAAGCGCTTTGCAGCCGGTCCTCAAGCGCTTCGTCCTCAGGTATGCCGAGGCCGCTGGAGGCCTCTTTCAGCGATTGATTGAGAGCATCGACAACGCCATCGCGAACCTGGGACGCTTCGCTTGCAAATGACGTATCGTCCTGGATATCGAGTTGCAGCCGGAATGTCCTCAGAATGCGCTTCGACGGCATATTGCGCAAAGCGGCCGCACAACTCAGGCGTCCGTGGGCCGCGTGGAAGCTCACCTGCAGGGAATATCGCGCCCTGTCATGGGCGGCACTCAACTCCTTCCCCGCATTGATAACCACCTTGCGCTCGGGACCAATGCCGTCAGAAATCGCGTCCCGAAGCCGATCCATCAACAACGAAGCCTGCCCGCGAAACGGATGTTCTTCGAGATCGGACGTCGAGCCAATGACCAGGAAAGTGTCGGGCGGCATGGTCGGCGCTGGCGTGGCAATCCAGAGATAGCCCTCACCATACTGCGTTGCGATGAAGGTCGGCGACTTGGCATTGTCGCCGAGCTTAGACCGCAGCCGATTGACCAGAAAGTCGATATTGCGGTCGGATGGATCGGAGGTCCCGGTGGCAATCTCGTCCAGCAGACGGCTGCGGGTCATAAGGCGGCGCGGATTGCTCATCAAGACCAGCAGCAGGGCCCGCTCACTCCGGGTGAACTGAACTGTGCGCCCCTTGCGATGCGCGAACATGCACGCCGCATCAATTCTGAGGTCTCCAAAGTCGAGCCCCTGTGTCTTGCCCCCGTATCCAACCGAATCCATTGCCAATTTCACTATCTGACGATTGAACCGCCCCGGATTTGCCGGAGGCCTTGTGTTTCAAGATATCCAGCCATGCCTAGTTCGTCCAGCATAGCGCAATACCGTTCGTCAACTTCGGCTGGAGGTATGTTTCGGATCGGCTCTGACCTTGCCCCCAAGTTTTATCCAGTTTTGAATTCGCTCCGGCGGTTTTTGATTGCTGTATTTGGGGCGGTAGCGGGAAGTTGCGGTGCGGAGCCATTTCGGCAGAGGGAGCGTGTTTCGGGCGATCGGCCGATGGTAAACGATATCGCGCGGGACGCATTGCCCCGCAGTCTATCAATGCGATTATCGAACGGCGCGCAGCTAAGGCAAGGTTAGGGCTTGGTGGCGGGCTTTACTCCGCCGTTGACAAATTCCAGTGCGAGACTGCAGCGCCTATGACGGATTGCTATGGCGCCGCAGGAACTATCGGTGCCGGTGCGAGTGCCGAATAGACCATCTCGCAATAGAATCCATAGTTTTCGGCGCATTTGGCGGCGGTGTTGGGATCGCTCCGCGCAAGCAGGCGCGACTCCGCATCCCCATAGACCGGGTCGTCGACGTCACCCGACACCAGATGGGACAGTTCATGGCAGACCGTATTGAACTGGGCTGACTTGAGCGTCAGGTCGATGCTGTTCTTGGCCTTGTAGAACGCGTCGCCGACCGTCATGGTGTAGGCATCCTGCCGCGCATGCGAGCTGTCGGCCACCTGCTTCGGCGTCTGATCTTTCCAGCTGCCGTAGGGGGGCCTCGTCGCCGCGCACTCGTCCGCGCCACCGGTGGACGTGCGCACAAAGGTAATGCCGCCCGACTGCAGTGCAAAGTCCATCGCGGAAAGCGTGCCGATAACCTTCGCCCATCGTGTCTTGTCATAAGCTCCGAAGTATATGCTGTAGGCTCGCGTCGAGATGTCCTTGGTGTTCGCCTTCGCATCCTTGACGATCTGAGGCAAGTATTTCATCGCCAAAAGAACTGCGCTCTCCCAAGCCACACGCTCCTTGACGTTGGCAAAATTCTTGTAGGCATGATTTGGCATCGCCCGTCCCCCCGGTAGAAATCGCGTAAAACTTCAAATGGAATATTCCCCATCAGATAACACATCACTCCATCCACCGTCTACGGGGCGCGATCTAGATGCCGTAGTCGACCAGCGCTTTGGAGAATGCAGCAAGAATGGCGGCCGCTCCTCGATTGATGTTGGGTCTCATAGGCCGCTTCGATTATATAGACTCTTTCGACTTCCCACGGCGCGGAGAAACTGAAACTTTGGTGCAAACCGAGGCCTGCGATGCGATCAGGAATCTCATTGCTTGACGATTTTGATGGGGAAGGTTTGTCGCGGTTGGCGCGGCAGACAAACGACCCAGCCCAGACGATGTCTGTTGGCGCTCGCGTTGGTCTACGATAGAGACTCGCGTTCCGATGCCGCAGGGTTGGGCAACTGACCTAAGACCCATCTTCCCTCCAGTTTTCAGGAGAGTCTTGGTTTTTTTTGCGCTGAGCCCCAACCTCGGACCGTCGGGAGTTGGAGTTTTCCGGCTCTTATCACGATGGCGGGCTGGTATCGCCACCGGGATTATGCAGCAGGATCGGAGCCTTGTAACCGATCGCCGAGTGAGGACGGCCCTCGTTGTCGTATCGACGCCAAGTCTTCAACTTTTCGCGTGAATCCGCAAGGGTCAGGAACCAATGAGCGTTCAGGCATTCCGCGCGGAGCTTACTATTGAACGCCTCGATGAAGCCGTTGTCCGTTGGCTTTCCGGGCTCCAGCGTGACGTTGTTGGCATAGGCCCAAAGGTCGAGATCCCGTGAGATGAACTCGCTGCCGTTGTCGACCCTGATCGTCTTCGGATACCCAGTCTTCCTGCAAATGCATTCCAGCGCCTGGACGACATCCTCACCGCGATAGGTGAAGCGATCCTGCCGGAAGACCTGATCGCCATGCTGGAAACACTCGATCGCGGTTCGCTGCGCGGCCTGCGCGACCGGGCGATGCTCCTCATCGGCTTTGCCGGCGGCCTGCGCCGCTCGGAGATCACGGGGTTGGACCTCGGCCGCGACCAGACAGAAGACGGGCGCGGTTGGATCGAAATCTTCGACAAGGGCGCGCTGCTAGCTCTGCGCGGCAAGACTGGCTGGCGCGAGGTGGAGATCGGCCGCGGCTCGTCCGATACCACCTGCCCCGTCGCTGCGCTCGAGGCTTGGATCAAATTCGCCAAGCTCGCCAAAGGTCCCCTCTTCCGCCGCGTGACCGGGAAGAGCAAAGATGTCGGGCCGGATCGGCTGAATGATCAGGAGGTCGCGCGCCTCGTCAAGAAGACAGCACTCGCCGCCGGCGTGCGCGGCGATCTTTCCGAGGCAGAGCGCGGGCAAAAATTCGCCGGGCACTCGCTGCGCGCTGGCCTGGCCTCCTCGGCCGAGGTCGACGAACGGTATGTCCAAAAGCAGCTCGGTCACAGCAGCGCCGAGATGACCCGCCGCTACCAGCGCCGCCGCAACCGCTTCAGGATCAATCTGCCCAAGGCCGCAGGCCTGTGGACGCCTTCCCGTCTGGGGTCTTAAGTGGAGATCTATTGGGATCAGAACTCCCACGGCAAGCTGAGGTCGCGTCCTGTCGTCTCGAAATCTTTGAGATTACGAGTGGCAACCTGCCGGCGCAATAAGTAGGCATCTCCCTCTCGTTTCGCATCGGTGGTATGAGGGAGCGATGTGGCACGCGCGACGGAGACGGGACAGGGGAAGATTTGCCTTGCTGGCTGCAGGGGGGCTGGTGGCCAGCATGCCGACGGATGCCGCGATCGCCCAGATTGAATGGCGCGTGCCGCCTTGTACTTACTCAATAGCCACCAGCACCGGAACGTTCTGCGTCCGCGAGGCCAGCTTCAATCGCGACATATGCAGGGCGCTGGCCCGTTTCGCCGGCGAGAACGATCTACCGCCAGATTTCTTTGCGCGACTGATCTGGACTGAAAGCCGGTTCCGCCCTGATGCGGTCAGCCCGAAGGGCGCGGAAGGAATAGCGCAATTCATTCCCTCCACCGCAAGACTGCGCGGCCTATCGAACAGCTTCGACGCTTTGGAGGCATTGAAGAAATCGGCCGAGTATCTCGATGACCTGCGAGATCGCTTCGGCAACCTCGGCCTGGCCGCCGCCGCCTACAATGCCGGCGAAGGCGGACTGCGGACGTTCCTGAAAACCGGAAGCCTGCCGCAGGAGACCCGCAACTACGTCCTTGATATCACGGCTCATGCGGCCGAGGACTGGCGCGACAACCCGCCCACATCCGTCGATCTGCGCCTCGACGGGCAGAAGTCCTTTGAGGACGCCTGCATCGCGCTTGCCGACACGCGGCGCCTCAAGACGCTGGAATTTGAAGCGGAAGGCGCCTGGGCGCCGTGGGGCGCGCAACTGGCGGGACATTTCCAGAAGCCGGTGGCAGTCAGACTGTTCCTGTCGGCCGTTCGATCCCTGCCCGCGCCGCTGAACAAGGAAAAGCCGCTGATTCAGAAGGAACGCAACCGTGCCTTCGGGACAAGGCTACGATACACGGCCCGAATCGGCCGCCCGACCCGGCAGGAGGCCGAGGCCGTTTGCCTTGAAGTCCGCAAGAGCGGCGGCGCCTGCATCGTCTTCAGGAAC
>NZ_JBQVPI010000062.1:0-11908 GCF_052438155.1 Shinella sp.
ACAGAGGACACCGCATACAATCCATCCTCGCCCTATTCTGCGTCCAAGGCTGCCTCGAACCACTTGGCAAAGGCCTGGCACCGAACGTACGGCCTGCCAGTCCTGATCTCGAACAGCACCAACAATTACGGGCCGTACCAGTTCTGCGAGAAGCTTGTTCCACAGATGATCGTCAAGGCCATCGAAGGCAAAACACTGCCAGTGTATGGCAATGGCGACCATGTGCGCGACTGGCTTTTTGTCGGCGATCATGTCCGCGCGCTGGAGCTGATGATGAACAGCGGCCATCCAGGTCAGACCTATAATGTCGGGGCTAGAGCCGAGCGTACCAATTTGCAGGTCGTCGAGGCGATCTGCACGCTGCTGGACGAACTCCTGCCAAGGAAATCTCCTCACCGTACCCACGTCCAATTTGTGGCTGACCGGCCCGGTCACGATCGTCGCTATGCTGTCGATCCATCCAAGTTGGAGCGCGAGCTTGGATGGCATGCGCTTGAGAGCTTCGATTCAGGTCTGCGAAGAACGGTGCTTTGGTACCTGAATAACCGGGCCTGGTGGGAACCGCTGCGTTCTCAAGTTTACGCAGGCGAACGCCTCGGAATGTCCTCGGTCAGATGACCGGTCCGTAGCTCGCTCGAGCAGCGCGGGGTTAGCAAGCCTGTTTTTGAGCGGGGCTCAGGCGCGCTCTTTTCCGCAGGCTGGTCAGCCTGCTCCTGAGGGCGCGGCGTTCGGATGCAAGGGGCCCCGCACGCACTCTGAACCAGTGGCCATTGTTGCGCATGCAGGCGTTGAAAGCCGCCAGGCCCCGGCTTTCCGCCTGCTGAGGTCAAGCCTCCTTGTTGCCGCCTGATGTTCAGGGTGCGGTCTATGTTCCTTGTCCTAGCGCGGTCAGCGCGGGGACAATGAATGCCAGTCCGGCAGAGTGAGAGGGGGGCGGCTTTGCCGTGACGGGTTGAGGACCGAGAGAAAGGCTCCCGGCTGTCCGTCATGGAGGTTTGCGTCATGAACATGGAGATTATAGCATCGCAGTCCGGTGTGAGCAGCGGTTACAGGGTCGATGTCTCGCGCGGGGAACGGGTGGGACGGGTGTCATCGGAGTGGTTTTCCAGGCCCGATGACCAGAGGTTCCTGTCGCTGGATGATCTTGGGGCTTCCGTCAGGCACCGCACGGAGCGCAGCCGGACCCGCGTGGTGGATACCGGGGGTATTCGTGTCGAGGCCAACCGGAATGATCCAGATCGCCTGGCGCTGATGTTTCCAGGATCCGACGCACCGGTCAGCCCGACACACTGGAGCTTCGGCCAGCTGGCGGCTCAGGTGGGAGCGCCTGCCGCCTATTTGCGGCAGCTTCCAGCTTCCCTTGCAGCCATCAACCTCCAGTACGGCCTGAATTCGAACCGTGTCGAGCAGATCAAGATCCTGGAAACCGAGGCTGTGGCGTCCGCGCACCGGATCGACCTGCGCGCGGTGACCGGCCCAGATTATGGCCGCATATTTGACCATGAACTGGTCGACGCGGTGCAGCGTATCGCAGGCAACGGAACCGGCGATACCCGCTGGAAGGTTCCGGGCATGCTCGACTGGTCGACTGGGATATACAATCCCCATGTTGATGTCCGCCGCGACACCACCACGCTGTATGCCTCGGACCGCGATGTTTTCCTGTTCCTTGTCGATGATCTCAATCCGATAGAGGCAGGGCGCCTTCCCTATGGCTCGCCCGACCTGTTCTTCCGCGGCTTTTACTGCTGGAACTCCGAAGTCGGAGCGCGGACGCTGGGCATTGCAAGCTTCTACCTGCGGGCAGTCTGTCAGAACCGCAATCTGTGGGGGGTCGAGGACTTTCAGGAAATCAGTATCCGGCACAGCAAATATGCCGCAAGCCGCTTTGCTCACGAAGCTGCCCCTGCTCTTCTGAATTTCGCGAATTCCTCCCCGCAACCCTTCATTAACGGCATCCGGGCAGCCCGCGAGCGGATCGTGGCGAGAACTGACGAGGATCGCAGCCATTTCCTCAGGTCGCGTGGATTCTCGAGGGCCGAGTCGGCTAGGGTTATCGAGACGGTCCTGCGCGAGGATGGCCGCCCGCCCGAATCGGTTTTCGACTTCGTGCAGGGCATCACCGCGCTTGCCCGCAGCAAGTCCCATCAGGATGCCCGGCTCGACCTTGAGGGCAGGGCCAAAAGGCTGCTCGATCGGGTCCACTGACACGCCTGCAATTTCACGGATATCTGGCTTGGTGCTGTCTTCTCGAAAGTGAGAGGGCGGCACTTGCCTTTGTGGCGGACCCAAGTCTGGGAGAGAGGCTCCCGGGCGGTGCGTCATGGAGTTCGATCATGACCAAGTCAGCTTCCAGGCTCGTGCTGAGTTCCTCGCGCGACATTCCCTTCTCGCAGTTGGTACTGAGCCAGAAGAATATCGGGAGCGGCCATACCGGCTGCCGCAGAATGACGTGAAGCACGGAGCGGCAGATGCCGTTCCGCGCCTTGTCGCATGCGCGCCGTCACCACAGCATCAAGGAGCCACACCATGGCCATCCCAAAACATGTCCGCAGCAATTTTGACACTCTCGTCAGGGCCGCACGGGCCGGTGACCTTGCGCTGATGGAATGCACCGCAGCCGACAGCGGTGAGCCGCGCTATGTGCTTTGCGCTGCAGGCTGCACACATTCAGCGTTTGTGATGACTCCATTTGGCCACCTTGCGTCTGGCAATCCCTACGAGGCCTATATCCCGTCGCCTGACCCTTTCAATGGGCATCACCTCCAATCCTGAGGATACAGACATGACCCTTCCCATTACCGGAGGCGTCCTTGGGCGCTCCTGCGCCCCTGCGCTTGATCATCATCGGTGCCCACGAGTTGCACGCAGATCCTGTCGGAGGCCGAGGCTGCTGCCGAGCCGCTATGCCCTGATCTATCCTTGTACCAGAAGGGCGGTGTGACATGGAACAGTTTCCCAGTCATGCGGCAGATACATCGCATCGCCTTGCCCAAAACGCGCTCGCCGTATGCCGGCATTATCTGCCGGCCGGCAGGCGCGAGGGGCGCTACTGGACAGTCGGCAATGTTGCAGGCGATCCGGGACGCAGCCTCTATGTCCGCCTGTTCGAAAGCGAGCGCGGCAGGGTGGGCAACTGGGTCGATGCTGCCACTGGCGAGCACGGCGACCTGCTCGACCTTATCCGGCTGAACCGGGGCCATGCCCGGCTTGCCGATGCTATCAATGAGGCCCGGCAGTTTCTGCTCCTGCCGAGAACGGTTTCTCCCGTGGTTGCAGTTGACGCAAGGACGCAAAGGGCTGCCGCAGGTTCGCCGGTTGCAGCAAGGCGGTTGTTTGCAGCGTCTCGGCCGGTCTGTGGAACACTGGGCGCGCTCTATCTTCGCGAGCGCGGGATCACGCGGATTCATGGACTTGCAGCGCTTCGATTCCACCCGCGCTGCTTCTACCGCCCCGCGGCTGCCGATATACCTGGCATTCCCCAGGCGTTCCCCGCCCTTGTGGCTTCGGTTACCGGAAACCGGGGCGTTCAGACAGGAATTCATCGCACCTGGCTTGATCCGAGCGGCAAGTCAAAAGCGGCGGTCGCGTCGCCGCGCCGCGCGCTGGGCGACATTCTGGGGCATGCGATCCGTTTTGGTGCCTGCAACGGCGTGCTTGCCGTCGGAGAGGGCCTCGAGACCATGCTATCGCTGCGCGAGGCGCTGCCAGCCATGCCGCTGGCAGCTGCAACGTCGTCCTCGCATCTTGCAGCGTTTTCCTTCCCGCGAGGTCTGGTCCGTCTCTATGTGGCACGCGACCGCGATGCCGCGGGAGATACAGCACTGGCAATCTTGTCTGACCGTGCACACGAGGCGGGGATCGCGCTCATGCCGCTGACGCCGACATTCGGTGATTTCAACGATGACCTGCTGCAAACAGGACGCACCCAATTGGCAAATCAGTTGCTCGGCCAGATCCATCCCGACGACCGGGCTCGCTTTTCGGCCAGTTGACGGCACTCCAAACAGCTGTTGTGTTCATCGCCTGCACGGCCTTGCTGTTTCCTCGACCATGCGCCGGTCCCACCCCAGCCTTCTCTGGGAGCGATCCGATTGACCGGCAGGAGTTCTCGCGCGCAATGGCTGCACTGCGGCTATTTTCCGGCGGCGCGGTCAAGGTTAGAATCCGAATGGTTCTACCACGCCTTTCCGTCGCGAAACAAAATAGCCACAGCTTCGCCATCCTCCGCTGCGCTGCGGTCCTTGGGACATGTTTGCTGACGAAATTCCCGTGTTCCGATGCGGATGCACCCGCACTCCTTCCGGTCAGAGGGATCGCTGGAAGGCCGGGCAGGGTGCCCGGCTCGAACAGTCAGAAGGACCACCATCATGCCTCAGCCATTCTCATTCGAACCCGAGAATGCCGCGTCTGCCACCGCCCATCTTCTCGACGAGATCGCCCTTTATGGTTACCGTCCCTTCTCCGACGAAGCCGATACAAGGCCACTTCCTGACGACCGGCTTGCCACCGGCGCTGTGTCCGACATGTTCGATGCCCTGATTTCGACGATGATCGACACCAGGCTCGAACCCGACCTCGAAGACCTGTGCTGGCAGCTTGCCAACCTCTTTCACCGCGCCATGAGTCGCATCCAGCGCGAACTCGACGACAACGAGGATGCACAGAAGCGCGGCCAGCGCGAACAGGACGGGTCGGAAGTGAAGTCCGTCGAGCTCGAACGGCTCATTCGCGAGGGTATCGGCCTGATCGAGCGGCGCAACGTGCTGGAGTTTCTTCGCGAAGCCGCATCAGACCAGTTCGAGGCACACTTCCGCAAGGCCTGGACCCCGCGCACCGGATCGCTGGTCAACCACCGTACCCTCACTGCCAGCATGATCGACAGCCGTGATTTCCTGGCGGCAAGGCGCCGGTGCGAAACCGAACCGCTGTTGCCGACAGGAACGCGGATCGCGTTCACGTCAGGACCTGCCTATGACGATCACAAAAGAATCTGGAATGTACTCGACAAGGTCCTGGCGAAGTACCCCGACATGGTATTGTTCCATGGCGGCAACTCCACTGGAGGCGAGCATATAGCTGCCCTTTGGGCCCGCAACCGCAAGATTGTGCACGTTGCCTTCCGGCCTGACTGGGGCCGCTTCCAAAAGGCGGCCCCTTTCCGCCGCAACGACCAGATGCTCGAGATTCTGCCCAAGGCGCTGGTTGCCTGCCCTGGCAACGGCATAAATGCCAACCTTGTGGACAAGGCCCGCAAGATGGGCATCCCGGTCTGGACCATCGAGTGATCGATGGGCCTGGTCCAGCAAAAGGGCCATCCCTGTTGCCCAGGCTTGCTCCAGATCGCCTCGAAGGTGAACCGGGATGTGCCTTTCCATATCAGTGCTCAATTGCCGCCGGGCCTGACATTCTGGGTGACATCTTGATCGCAAGCCACGAAGGACCGGCTTGCCGGGTGACGCACCAGACGGACATAGCCTGCTTTGGCAGCTTTGCCGTCACTGCAGGGGCGCCCATTCCTGCCCGAGCTGGCAACGGTATACTCTGCATACCACCATCCTGCGCGGTGCCGCGGCGCCGCATTCCGTCGTGATGCAGAAGAGAACCATGGGACCGAATTCGGCCAGGAGACCGGGTTCGATGTCGGTATCGCCTGGCGGTGCGGAAGCCTCGGCCTGCAGCCTTCGGGGCGGCCCCGATGGCGTCGCAGGGGCGTTGCAGCCGTTACTGTCGAGCAGGCGTTCACACCGCCGGTTATCCCTGCAGGGCGACGAGATTTTCTCGAGGCATGCCGCGCGAGGCAGACTCTACGGTCTGAACCAGATGATCTGGCCGCTTGATCGGTTCGCCAAGGTCCGCGCATCAGGCGAAAGCAGAGCCCATGGCTGCCTCTTGCAAGGCCCGATCTAGCAGGGGAAGGCGTTGCCGCCTGACCCTTGCTGCAATGGTGCTGGCGACGGCTTTCTTCCCCTGGGCGTCCCGCCCATTCCTCGCGGGCCAACAAAGCCGCCTTCGCACCGTCCTCCACCTGCGTTCCGGCCCTGACGGGTGCAGCGGGCGCAGGCCCCTGCCCTGTTCGCGCCGTCGAGGCTGCGATGGGCGCAGCTACGACTCATCTGAAGGAACTCATCATGGCTATCATCGGAACGTTCACCAAGATCGACAACGAGTACAAGGGCGAGATCATGACACTGGCAATGCAACACAAGAATGTTCGCATTCTTCCCGAAAACAGCGCAAACGAGAACGCTCCCTCGCACCGGGTGTACGTAGCGAAAACCGAAATCGGGGCTGCCTGGACCCGCTGCTCCAACGAAGGTCGCGACTACCTCTCGGTCAAGCTTGATGACCCCAGCTTCAGTGGACCGATCTTCGCCAACCTTTTCGAAGACGAAGTCGGCAAGGCTCACAACCTGATCTGGTCCCGGCAGCGCCGCCCCAGCAGCGGCGACTGAGAGACCCCTGCGCCCCGCCCGGCCATTGCCGGGCGGGGCCATGGCCGGCATCGTGTTCGATTATCGATACCCGAGAGGGTATAAGCCTGTACCCGGATCGGCAGTTCTGCCGAGCAGCCTTATTGCCCAGCCTTGGCTGATCGATCCGAAAGGGGTTTGCGGGTATGGCGTCCAATCATCAAGGAAAGGGCTCGTGCGGGACCGACACTTTCCAGACATACGACTTTGCAGATTTTGCTCAGGCGTTTCTGTGCCGCAATCCGGCCTATCGCCGCTACCATGCAAGATTGGAGTATCCGCAAACCCGCTCAGATATCGACAATCGGGAGGGCTTGGCCGGGCGTTGGGGCCTGTGCTTTCCCCGTGGATCCCCACGCCTGCCCAAGATCCCATCCGGCCCTGTGGTCGCCAGTCTGTGCGCCGGGCGTTACGGTCATTGAAACAGGTGGCCCTGACTGCAGCTTGATTCCGCAGAGCTGGCGGCTGCTCACTCACTGCTGCGATCGGCACGACCACCATCTTGTCCTTGGTTACGGCACGTCACGGCTACGCCTATGCCTGCGCCACAACTCCGGCCGCGAGGCGCCCTGCATTGTTGTTGGCCAAGATGACCTGCTTGCTGTCCGCCTGCACGCAGCATCGCGCTACGTGCGTGCCACGGGCCGGAAAGCGGGTGTGACCCCAAGCGTCGGTCCCACTGACTACCAGCGCGCGCACCTTGTTCGGCTGCTCGCAATTGCAGATGCAATTGTGCTGGGCGCATCGGCTCGCGACATCGCCTTTGCCATTGTCTTTCCCCGACACGGACCCCTCGCCGGGCCCGTCTGGAAGGGCTCTGGCGAACGAAGGCACACCCTGCGCCTGATCCGGCAGGCCCGCCAGTTGACCGAAGGCGGCCATGTCAGCCTTTTGCGCCACGGATGATTCCTGCCAGGGTGACCTGCAATCACCGCATCAAAAGTGTCACTCCGTCCGAGGCATGGTCGTGGCCCAAAAGCATCACAATTGCCAGCGATCATGCGCCGCTGGTCCAAGAATGACCCGGAGCTTGTCGATGACATCCATTCCCACGCCTGTCACAGCCCGTTTTTTGCGGACACCCGATGCTGCCGTCCATCTGGGGCTGTCAGCCAGAACGCTTGAAAAACACCGCTGCTATGGCACGGGCCCCGCCTATCGCAAACTGGGGGGGCGCATCGTCTACGCGATCAGCGACCTTGACGCCTGGGCCGAGAAAGGCCTGCGTCAATCGACCAGCGATCCGGGGAAAAGCGCCGTCCATCCGGCCAAACGGCTTGATGGATATACCCCGCCGGTGCGCAGGTAGCGTGCGATGCCCCGTTGCGTTTTCCTTGGCGCCAACCTCGATGCAGGCAATGCACTCTTGCCTTGCCTCCCGTTCCCTTCACCGCTTCTGGAACACAAATCTGAGGAATGGTCGCGATGACGTGCGAACGACCGGTAGATGGCAGGCCCCCAGTTTTCCGCACGGCACCCGCGCAGGACCACGAGCTTGGCATCCCATCAAGGCCGCCTGGCTCTGAAAGCGCCGACCTCTGCCAGGTCGAGCTCTATTGGAACCATGGGGCGTGCGAGCACTGGCTGCGTTTTGGCAAACCCGTCGCCACCTGCATCAATGCTCAAAGGCGCCGCGTTGAGTGTTATGCACCAGGCCAGACCTTTGCCGTTGTCCGCTGGGCTTCGCACCATCAGGGCACTGTTCTTTCTCGAATAGACGTCCTGCAAGCCGTCGGTCCCAGGGACGCGTTCACGGATGTGCCCGATATCAGTCCTGGCGCAAAGCTTCTGCTTTCCGTGCGCAGCTGGCGCAAGGTCAGGCGCGTTCTTGCCTTGATTGATGCGATCGAAGAACTCGGCATCGACCCGTGTGCAATCCCTGCCGCATGCTGGCGGGACATCCACTTCCGGCTTAGCGAAGCAATGTTGGCACATCGCCGCAACATCGGTATCGGACATGCCTCGCTCGCTCAAAAAACACGGGCATCATGAAGCGCCTCGCCATCCTCCTTGCTGCAGGTGCGGGGACCCTTGCAGCTCTCTCGGTCGTGCTGCCTGAGCGCCATCCGCTGGTCTGGAACGTTTCTGGGTCGGTGCCGACCGGGTTATACTGGATAGCCGAGGCCAAGGAACTCTCGGTCGGAGACAGGGTGGCAATCGAGCCGCCACCTGCGCTGCGCATAATACTCGAGCGCCGCGGATATCTGCCAAGTGGCTTGCCACTCCTCAAGCGCGTTGCGGCAATATCAGGTCAGCAGGTCTGCAGGTTCCGGCACGGGATAATGATCGATGGCAGGCTCGTTGTGATTGCGCGCGCGAGAGACACGCTTGGCCGCCCGCTACCTCGCTGGAGCGGCTGCAAAAGACTCGGCAAGGGCGACATCTTTACACTCAATCCGGACCAAGCCCACAGCTTCGACGGACGCTACTTCGGGGTGCTGGACGCAGGTTCGGTCATTGGCCGTGCTCTTCCCGTTCTCACCCGCGAGCGGCAGGACGGACGGCTTGTCCGGTTTGCTGATCCCCATGCTGCACCGTTTCGCTCCTCAGTTAAGGGAAATTGAAATGGCTGGCGCCTGCGTCGGCCCCGCAGCGGCTGACATTCAGACTGTGCACGGGCGCGATGCGCCAGACCTGCAGAGGAGTGATCCACCGTCTCCCAATGCGCATGCTCGCCGGTCGACCTCCGCACAAGACGCATCTCCAGATGAGCACCCGCATTGCTGCTTGAACCTTCCGAATGGCGATGTCTCGGCTATCCCGCTTTCTTGCGCAGATACCGCCTCGCCTTGAAGAAATTGTCCATCGAGAGATAGGCCAGCGCCGCCCGCGGGCGCAATGAAAGGGTGAGATATGCAGCGCCGCCATCTGCTTTGCTTTGCGGCTTCTGTCTGGGCTTCGGCAATCGGCGCACAGGTGCCGATACGGAGCGAGGTATGCCACGCACTACCTTCGACCATGGATATTGATGGCTATGTGTCAGAAGCATCGCTGCGCTTTGGCCTGCCGAAAACCTGGATTTACGCTTTGATTAGCGCCGAAAGCGCAGGCAATATGCGCGCGATCTCGCACGCAGGCGCAATGGGTCTGATGCAACTTATGCCCGCAACCTGGGCGCGGCAGCGTGTCCGGCTCGGACTGGGCCATGACCCGTTCAATGCTCGGGACAACATTCTGGCGGGTACAGCCTATCTGCGCGAAATGTACGACAGCTACGGCACACCTGGTTTTCTTGCTGCCTATAATGCAGGACCCGGGCGCTATCGAGAATGGCGCGACAAAGGGCGGCCGCTGCCTGCCGAAACTCGGGCCTACATCGCGAAAATCGCACCACGGCTGCAAGACGGAAGCGCCGTGCCAGCAGAGCCGGGTGAAGTTCGCACGCATCCGCCAGTTCCTTCCTGGACACATTCGGCGCTCTTTTCCGTCAGGTCAGCCCCTCAAATTGCGTCCCGGACGGTTCGTGAAAGGGAAGGTGAAATCGACCCACACCTTGCTGCACCGCCTTCACCAGATCCTGTTTTTGCACCCATCGCCAGAAGCAAGCCGCAATGATCGATATTGGGTGCCAACGGCCATTGCTGGAGTGCATTGGCGTTGGGTGGGCAAGGAGGGAGGCGTGCGCAGATAGCAGGTTGGCAGGATGGCGAGATAAAAGCAGCGGCGTCGCTCAGGGTGGATGTGTCTGTATCTATGAAAAAATTAGCGCCGCAGTTTTTCTGGTTCTGCTGTCGCGGTTCGGCTTTAGCGGCATGAAGCCAGCCCGTGGGGCGCCATCGCGTCCGCAGGTGCCGGTATGAACACGGATGAATTCGACGTATACATGGGCCCCTCGAGGGACCAAAATGTCCGCTACAAGGGCAGGTCGGGCTCGCTGGTAGGGCAGGTTGTTAGCGCATCCCGGCGTGTTGGCGCTACACCGCTGGCCCGGACTGGCGGGAAGTACGCGGGAACGGGACGGCATGGGCGCGGCCGGTCAGCCGGACTGGGAACGGAGCGGCTGTCGCATCAACGACGAGTAGTGATCAAGGCAAGGGTGGTACGCCACAGTGGCACGCGGTTCAGGTCGGTCCCGCTTGCACGGCATGTCAAGTATCTGGAGCGCGACGGAGTTACGCAGGAGCATGAACGGGGCCAGCTCTTTGATGCCGAGGGCACCGCGGCTGATGGAGAGGCATTCGCCGCGAGATGCAGTGATGACCGTCATCATTTCCGTTTCATCGTCTCGCCTGAGGATGCGACAGACTTGACCGACTTGCGAACCTACACCCGCGAGTTGATGGCGGATATGGCTCGTGATCTCGACACCCGGCTTGACTGGGTTGCGGTCGATCACTGGAACACAGACAACCCTCATATCCATATCCTGCTGCGCGGGAAGGCGGTCAACGGAGACGACCTGGTCATCGACCGAGTCTATATCTGTGAAACCATGCGTGCTCGAGCCGAAGAACGCGTCACGATCGAACTTGGTCCCAGAAGCGAAAGGGATATTCAGCATGCACTGGTACGAGAGATATCGGCCGAACGATGGACCGGTCTAGACCACGATCTTTACAGTTTGAAGGCACGGGGTGGATTGATCGATCTGCGGCCGTCATCTGATCATGACCGTAAGTTCCATGCCTGTCTGGTGGGGCGTGTCACTGCGCTGGCGCGAATGGGCCTTGCCTCGGAGGTGCGGCCGAGCCGCTGGATCATGCGGAGCGATTCTGAGCAGATTCTGCGCGATCTCGAGACGCGCAGCGACATAATCAAGACGGTGCACCGGGCAATGGCAGGGCAAGGCTGGGGTGCGAATCTGTCACAGGTTTCTCTCCACGCAAGGATGCCTGCTGAACACATCGTCGGAAGGCTGGCTGCACGGGGCTTCCAGGATGAGCTTTCAGGGACAGCATATGCAATCGTCGATGGCGTTGATGGGCGTGCGCACCATCTGCGCTTTTCCAGCTACGAGGCCACCTCTGACACCACCGTTGGCGGTATCGTTGAAGTGCATCACAGGACAGATCGGTCGGGCCGCGAACGCAGTGCACTAAAGGGATTGTCGGACCTCAGTCTCGCAGATCAGGTGTCAGCGCGCGGTGCTACATGGCTGGATCAACAACTGATAGCGAAGCAGCCGCTCCTGCTCGGGCCAGGTTTTGGCCGCGAAGTTGCACAGGCACTTGAGGAAAGATCTGGCCATCTCGTCGAAATCGGCCTTGCGACGCTTAGATCCGGTCAGATCGAGCTGCCGCAGAATTTGCTCGAAACGCTGAAGAAGCGCGACCTGACGGCGGCTGCCAACGACATAGCCAGGCGAACAGGTATGGACATCCAGCCAAGCGGGTTGGGAGATCCTGTCGAAGGGGTCTATCGGCAGCGGGTGGACCTCGCTTCCGGACGCTTCGCAATGATCGACAACGGTCTGGGGTTTCAGCTTGTGCCTTGGC
>NZ_JBQVPI010000063.1:0-11803 GCF_052438155.1 Shinella sp.
CAACAACGAGCGGCCCAATATGGGCATCGGCGGCATCACACCCGCACAGAAACTGAAAATGGCCGCGTGAATTCTACTGTAGAGCCCCGTTAAAAACGGGGGGATTACCCCTCTGCCCGCAGTTTGCGATATCAATCAATGAACCGACAGCGCTTTCGATATCTCCAAGGCAAGCTGCTGCTGAGTGTAGGGCTTTCCGAGTCGACCAACATCAAGCTCGACTCCTGATGGCAAGTCAGCATAGCCCGATGCAATCAACATCGGGATGCCGGGGATCAAAGCGCGCGCCGCAACAACCAACTCGCCGCCGGTCATCCCGGGCATCGAATAGTCCGTAATGATGAGGTCAAAGCGAGCATCGCGCTTGAGGATCTCGATTGCCTCTAGACCGGAATGGGCTTCTACAACCTCGTGACCGAGATCCGTCAACATATCTACCGAGCTCATCGCAATGAGAAAATCGTCATCAACGAGAAGAACTCGCTTAGGACTTTGGTTCTCGCCAGCAACATGCTCCTGTGGAGATACTGCCTGGGTGACTTGGTTCTCATCCGAAGCCGGTATCCAAAGTTCCGCGGTCGTTCCGCTCCCAAGCGCGCTCGCCAGCTTGAGGCTCCCATTGAGCTGGTGCGCCAGCCCATGGATCATTGAGAGACCTAGGCCTGTTCCCTTCCCCAGTTCCTTCGTGGAGAAAAACGGAACTATCGCTTTCTCGAGAGTCGCCTCGTCCATCCCATGGCCCTCGTCGATGACCGAGAGAACGCCATAGTCGCCAGGTTTGAGATGGCCTTCCTCCGAGGGAAGGCTCACTTGCTGGAGCGTTATACGAATTGAGCCTCCTGCCGGCATCGCAT
This sequence comes from Shinella sp., assembly GCF_052438155.1. Lineage (NCBI taxonomy): Bacteria > Pseudomonadati > Pseudomonadota > Alphaproteobacteria > Hyphomicrobiales > Rhizobiaceae > Shinella > Shinella sp. Next base: position 855 of record NZ_JBQVPI010000063.1, read on the forward strand.
CACGCGCATTGACGACGAGATTCAGCAGTGCCAGTTCCAATTGATTGACGTCCGCCTGGACAACAACCTGGACGGCCGGCAGGTTGGTCTCGATAATGATGCTGGAACCCACGGACCTCTTCATGAGATCCGCCATGTCGCCGACAAGATTGCCGAGGTTGACCGGACCGACCTGCAGGTCCTGGCGTCGCGCAAATGCCAAGAGTCGCTGCGTTAGTGACGCGCCACGCCGTGCTCCCTGCAGCGCGCCTTCGATCAAGCGAACAGCCTTCGGGTCATGCGCCGTGTGCTTGTGCAGCAACTCAAGGTTTCCGAGTACGGCCATAAGAAGGTTGTTGAAGTCATGGGCGACGCCGCCTGTTAGCTGCCCGATCGCCTCCATCTTCTGAGCCTGTCGAAGCTGCTCTTCCGCCCGCTCGCGCTGAGCCACCTCCGCCATGACGACAGCGTGAGCTTTATGCAGTTCCTCCGTGCGGACCGCAACCCGTTCTTCCAAAGTCTCGTTGAGCTGTCGCTGGTGCTCTTCTGACCGGATCCGGGCGGTGATATCAGACGACACGCCAACCAATTTCAAGGCTTTTCCGGCTCGATCCAGATAGAGTTGCGCGCGGATTTCAGCCCAGTGGACGGATTTGTCCGGCCAAACCGTTCGGTACTCTATGGCGTAGTCCGCGCCCGTCTCTATCGTGTTCCTGACTGCCTCCCGCATCCGATCAAGATCGTGCGGGTGGATACTCGAAAGCAGATCTTCGTATGTGAAGGCCTCGTCGACACCCCGTCCGAAAATCGCCTTGCAGGTCGCTGAGGTCGTCAAACCGAATGTCGCAAGGTCGAGTTCCCAGGCACCCAGGCGCCCAGCCTCCAAAGCTGTTTCCAGCCGCCGCTCCCCCTCGTCGAGCGCCTCCATTCGCAAGCGCGCTTCATATTGCCTGCTTCGCCCCCGTAGAGCAGAGCGAGCGACACTCACGAAGGTTGTGGCATGAAACGGCCGCTCAACGAAGCTGACATTGCCGAGTGCCTCGGAAAGGCGAGCCGCGGCCGGATTTCGCTCCGGCCCACCGCCACGATGCGTGAGGATGATAAAGGGAAGGTCGGACCAGCTTGGCTGGTCATCAATCCAGGCGGACAGTTGTCGTAGATCCGAGGTGCGCAACGCTTCTTCCGTGATGACCGCAAACGAAACGTCTTCCCCCAATCCCAAGACAAATTCACTCAAATCCGCTGCCACTAGGGTGGCAATTCCTGCATCGCCCAGCAAGGTTGATGCAATCTGGGCATCTCTTCCCAGCGGCGCGTGAATGAGAGCGGTAGCGCTTCTGTTAGGAATGGGTTCCACCATCGTCTTTAAGCGTCATCAGTGACTGTTGTTCGCCAACGAATGCTGGCACGCCTCGCAGGATGCCCTGGAAACGGGAGAGTGGTTCCCCCACTGTCAAGCCGACATTGCTAATCCGGAACTCCCGGATCGTATCCTCATGTGGGCCAGTGCGCTTCTTGATGACCGAGACGGCGCGCCTGATCCTTCCCATTGCTTCGAAGTATCGAAGCAAAATTACTGTATCGGCCAAATAGGTAACGTCCACCGGGGACTTCATATCGCCCACCAGGCCATGTTGCGCTACGGTCAGATAGGTGTTCGATCCTTGGCGATTGAGGTATTGCAGAAGTTCATGCATGTGCAGGATGAGCGCGTTCTCCTCCGCCATCGACGCCTGGTAGCCATTGATGCTGTCGATCACGACCGTTTTTGCATCGAAGCTTGCCACTCGGTCGCGCACCCGTTGAGCAAATTCGCCTGGTGAAAGCTCCGCGGCATCCAGTTGCTCGATATGGATAGCACCCCGCTCTCGAAGCTCTTCAAGATCCAGTCCGAGCGCCTTGGTGCGAGAAAAGAGCAAGCCCAGCTCCTCGTCGAAGAGAAAGATCGCGGCCCGCTCTCCACGTTTCACCGCCGCATTTACGAACTGGAGCGCAAAAAGGCTTTTGCCCGTTCCAGCAGGACCGATCAACAAGGTGCTCGAGCCACGCTCAATCCCACCGCCCAGCAATTCGTCCATTCTGGGGATCCCGCTTCCAAGCGGTGTGCGTTCAAAGGTGGTTCGATGCTCGAGCGCGCGCAATCTCGGGAAGACCTCCACGCCGCCCGTCTTAATCGTGAAATCATGATAGCCACCGCGAAACGCCTGACCTCGATATTTCACGATCCGTAGCCGTCGGCGCTCTGACCCGTAATTGGGGGCCATTTGCTCGAGATGCACCACACCATGGACGACGCTGTGAACCGTCTTGTCCATGGTCTCCGCTGTCATGTCATCCAACAAAAGAACCGTTGCACCCGACTTCGAAAAGAAATGCTTCAGGGCAAGGATTTGACGCCGGTATCGCAGCGAGCTCTGCGCTAGAAGCCTGATTTCCGAAAGACTATCGAGCACCACCAGCGAGGGCTGCAGGCGCTCAAAGGCTTCGAAAATCATTTTTGTCGTCTCGCCAAGTTCCAGATCTGACGAGTAAAGCAGGCTTTGCTGCTGATCGGCATCAAGCAGACTTTCCGGCGGCACCAGCTCGAATATCTCGATCTCTGGCGGAAGTTCCATACCATGAGAAAAGGCGGTATCGCGCAGCTCGTCTTCGGTTTCGGACAATGTGATATACAGACACTTCTCGCCGCGGTCCGCCCCATGCTTCAGAAACTGCAGAGCAATCGTGGTTTTGCCCGTTCCCGGTGACCCTTCCAGCAAGAAGACGTGTCGGCGAGTGAAGCCGCCGGAAAGAACGTCATCAAGTCCCTCGATGCCTGTCAGTGCTTTAGTTTCCATATGTCCTTCCTGAGCTGTGGGTCGGGTAGATAGGGCGGTCGCGTAGCATTACAACGGAACAACCCGCACCAAATGCCCCCAGCCCGCCGTTGGCGATCCGACCTCGCGACGAAAGGCTGAATTTATGGACATGGCTCTCGAACGCTCGGGGTCGCTGACCTGCCCCCTTGCCCTGACAATAAATGGCAATCCTTATACGCTGGACGTTTATCCTTGGACGACGCTACTGGACCTCCTGCGCAGTGACCTTGAGTCAACGGGCACAAAAAAGGGTGTGACCATGGTCAGTGCGGCGCATGCACCGTGCTGATCGACGGACAGCGCATGAACGCTTGCCTCAAACTCGCAACAACGCTGGACGGGGTAGCTGTCACCACGGTGAAAGGGCTCGGCACCCCGGATCGCCTCCATTCGATGCAGAAAGCTTTCGTCGAACACGACGCGTTTCAATGCGGCTACTGTACGCCGGGGCAAATTTGTTCCACCGTCGCCCTTCTGCAGGAGGGGCACGCTCGCTCTCGGGAAGACATTCGCGAATTGATGAGTGGCAATCTCCGTCGGTGTGGGGCCTATTCCAATATCGTAGACGCCATCGAGGATGTCCTCGTAAAACAGGCGACCGACCCTCCTATCGGGAGGCCGCGGAATGAAGCCATTTTCCTATTCGCGGGCAGAGACCGTCGCGGATGCCGTCGCGGCGCTCTTTGCCAATCCGCAGGCACAGGTTCTTGCTGGAGGGACCAATCTGGGCGATCTGATGAAATATGAGGTGGTGCATCAGGAAGCGATCATCGATATCAACCGTTTTCCGATGAAGACCATCGAGGAGCTTCCCGACCGTGGTCTGCGCATCGGGGCGCTGGCGAGCACCTCCGCCGTTGCCTATGACGACCTTGTTCAAGCGCAGTTCCCGCTTCTTGCAAGCGCCATTCTCGCCGGCGCCTCTCCTCAACTTCGCAACGCGGCGTCAAGGGGTCTGCTGCGCGAGGTGCATAACGTTAGATCTATTGCCAGAAAGCCCCCTCAATCGGATGACGACGCGTGCGCCGGAAGCCATCGAGACCTCCGGCTGACTGCCCCCCACACACACCGGTCACATGGTGACCTTGGCATTATCACCCATGTCCGGTCGGGCGCTGCTGACCGCGGCGGCCGCCATCTTGATATAGCTGATGATGGTGCCCGGGCTGTCCCAGTATTCAGCAAATTGCGGAGTAACCTTCAGGACACGGATCGAAGGATCGTCGGGATTGTCCCACCACGCCTTTGCGGGGGTTGTCCAGAGATCACGGATTTTCTCGCGGTCGTCGAGAACCTCGGCCGTGCCGGATATCGATACGTACTTCTGGCCTTTGGAATCAGCGAACGCCAGGCAGACATTTGGCTGCTGGGCGATCTCGTCGTCCTTGTGGCTGTCTACGTCCGTCAGAAAGTAGAATGCGTTCTCGATGACCTCGGTATAGCCCGCCATCGGTCGGGCACGCAGCGTGTCTCCGGTGTGCGTCGCAAGCATGCAAAAGCCGATCTTCTCGGCAAGTTCCCATACCTTCCCTTGTTCGTCGTCAGTATGCGCCATTGTCTTCTCCTCAGATGATGAAGGGGTTTCAGTGCGTGCGTCTGCTAATCTAGGTCGATAAGCGCAATGCCGAGATCAGGCCGATGGCTGCGCTTCAGTTCGGCGGGTGTTTCCCGCACCACCACCTCAAGCGTGGGACGGACATGACCTTCCAGAAAATGGCCGCCCTTCGTGCTTCCGTCGGAGAAACCGAGGACCACGTGCAGGTGCAAACTCGCCCTGCCGCTATCGTCCAGTGCAACATCGCCCAGCATGCTGAGGACCTCCGACTGCACCTCGACGGGTATCTTGTGGTAGTTTCTCGTTTCGAATTCGAAGAAGGCGATCGTTGCCGCACGAAACGCGCCGATCGCTGTAATCGACGCAGCGGTCACGTTTTCACGTTCGGCAAAACTTGTGATGCATTTGAAGGCCTCGTCCCCTTCGTCGAGCACGAGGATGAAAGTACGCTCGCCTGCGTCGCTGGCCAGTAGTTTGTGCTTCATCATTTCCTCCGTTGATAGGAGGAAAGGCGATCGGAACGTTTCTGTTCCACAAAATTCTGGGGACGCCACTTCAAGGCCTACCGACCCCACACGTCTCAGATTCTCGCATCAACAGGCTAGTCCGTCGGATGCATGCCAACGAGCCGAAGGATGAGCGTCAGGTAAGTCCGCCCATCAGGCGGCGATACTCCGCCTCCGGCAGGCCATAGCAATCGTGCGCGAAGGCCTCCAGGCCGGGACGGTTCCTGATGATGACGCTGCCGCGCAGCGATCGGATGAGCCCTTCGCCTTCCAGAACATGCAGCGCGGTCGTGACACTGGGCCGTCTGACGCCCAAGAGGACAGAGAGGAGTTCGTGTGTTACCGCCATGTCGTCGCTACGTGAACGATCGTGGCACATGAGAAGCCAGCGGGCGAGCCTCTCATTCACTTCGTGCACCGCGTTCGACACTGCCGTATGCGCCAGCTGCACGGCGAAGCTTTCCATCGACCGGTTCATGATCTGCACGAAAGGCTTGCTCTGATCCATCCAACGCCGAAAGTCGTCGAAGTCCATGCTGTAGCCTTCGGCATCGAGCTGGACCGCCACATCGTAGGAACTGATCCGCGCGCCGGTGACAGCGGCGGTGGGAATGTAACCATCAAAGCCGAAGATGCCGGCTTCCGCACGCCGGCCTGTTGGCGTCGTGATCACGACGGAACCGATACCGGAGGTTAGAAAGTACACCGCATCAATCGGCCGATCCCGGTGGGCCAGCTCCATTCCCTTCGGAAGGACAGCGTGCTTCAGGTCCGGCGCCAACATCTCAAAGTCGACATCCGGTAGGAGCAGCAGGAGATTGTTCGCGGGCGCGGAGCGTAGGGGAGCGGCCATGTTCATGCCTCCTGTTTTCGGGCCGCAGCACAGAGGAGTGCTTGGCACCTACACTTCCGGGATGATGCCGACGATCCACCGAGCTTACGCGTTCCCACGTAAGCCGCAAGGGCGAGAGCGGGGACGCGACGATTGAAGAGACGATGCTACACAAGAGCGGCCGGCCCAATCCTCAGGGCCGGCCGTTTCGTCAACAGCACATGAATACGGTCTTTTGACCGCTCAGCGCCGGTAACGCAGACGTTCCTGCTCGATCTGGGTGGGACCGTACGGATCGAGCGTTTCGTCGAAGCGCGTCCAGCCCTGTTCGGTATAGGCCGCACGGCGCTCGGTCGGGTCGACCAGGTTCGAACGACGAAGGATCGCTTCCGCCTCGGGATAGAGGCTATCCTCGACGCGGGCGGTCACGAGCGTGCCGCCGCGGCGCACACCTTCGGCATAGACATGGGCGTGTTCTTCAGACACGCCGGATTCCGTCATCGCACCGATAAGGCCTCCCGCCGCACCACCGGCAACCGCACCGGCAGCTGCACCGGCCGCCGTAGCGGCAAGCCAGCCTGCCGCAACCACGGGGCCGACGCCGGGAATGGCCATGATGCCGAGACCGGTCAAAAGACCGCCCACACCGCCGACAGCCGCGCCGATGCCGGCGCCCGCTCCAGCGCCTTCCGCTGCGTTCGTATCGCCTGTGCGCCGCTCGTCCACATTGTTCGAGACGATGCTGATGTCGTCCGAGGGGATGCCGCGTGCCTCAAGGGCGTTGACGGCCGCCTGTGCGTCCGAGTAGTCGTCAAAAAGTCCGGTGGCAGTTTTTGTCATGGGGATTTCCTTTTAGTTAGCGACGATGTTGCCCTGGTAGTCGAGCGCGACGTTGACGGGCTTGCCGTCCTTCATCGCGGTGCCGTGCCATACGCCCTTGTCGTCGAGCTTGAGCCCGGCAATATCGGCATAGCCGGCTTCCACGATGCGCTCTTTGGCCTGGTCTTCGGTGAAGCTGTTTGCGCCCTCGACCGGCGCAGTGGCGTTCTTGTCGTCCGGCGTCGCAATCGCGGGTGTATCACCATCGGTGGCGGGCGCCGTGGAGGTCTGGGCGAAAGCGCCAAGGGTCGATGCGCCGACAAATGCGGCGGCGAGCAATAGCTTTTTCATGGTGTCTCCTCGTTGTCAGCCTGTAAAGGCAAGGAGCAAACCGAGATCGAAGCGTTTGGTTCCTCAGTAATCTTCGAGAGGCGTAAAATAACTTAAGGTGCATCGCCGCATTAGACTAGAATGTCGCCATAACCACGCTCCTGCCCTTGCCGGCGCCGCACCGCCATTCGCCGTCGCGCCCTGCCCCTCGTCCTGATCCCGTTATGCGGCTGTTCCGGCACACACTAACTTCATTTGCGTGGAGTTGTGGATTGATCGGTACCTCAGTGAGCGCGAGAGCGGTCCGCCCCTTGCTCTATGCTCCCCTCGCGGATGGTAAGTGCGCAGCCCCGCTCTTTGACATTCCACACTACGCGCAAGCAGGACTATCTTGAAAATATCCGTATCGGACTAGATGCCCTGCACCACGCAGGGCATCTGGATACCGCCAATTCGAAGTGATCTAGTATGCCCTAGAACACCGCTATGTACTTCAACAGCGCAATGATCCCGATGATTATCACGATGATCTGCGCGATTTGCTTCGCGCGTCCGTCAAGCGGCAACCGTCCAATGAGATAGAGAACCAGCACGATTACCAGGAAGGTGATCAGAATGCTGATGAGAACCGATGTAGCCAAAGCCCCAACTCCATAAGCCCGCGCTGAATTGCGTGGTAGTAGCGTAGATATGGCGTGAGCGCGCAAAGGAAAGAGCGGGACTGCCGTACCGCGGCTTCTATCCGACTAGACCGATATGCGTGTAGCGCGACGCGGGCGCACTGGCCTCTGACTTTAGCTATACGAGATCAAACGGCCCTCCTCGCCGGAAATGGCGACAAACCAGCGGCTTCGTAACACGTCGGCGCATGTGTTCGCACATAGTCGAGAGCAGTCGGATATTGTAACTGGGGAAGAAGGACGCCGACCCGAGTATTTCTTCACTAAAATCAACGCCGTAGGCGGAAACTGGCCGAGCGTGCGGGGTTCCAACCCACGATTCGGATTCCCGAATGCCGCATGCCAAGAGCGATCCTATCAGGCGCCGTCGCGGGAGTAGAACATCCGGGCGGATGCCTCGATGATCGAACGGTGCTTGATCGGATTGAAGGTCATGGCAGGGAACATCTCGAAGAGATATTTGGCGAAGCTCTCCCTTGCCTCGTCCGAGGCTTCGAACCAAGGCTCCGCAGTCAATTCGTCAAAAACCGTCTTCAACGCCCCGAGCTCTTCCGGCTGAAACGTTCCCCTGGAACTGTAGATGCCCACGCCCGCCTCCTTTGTGCGAAAGGCGCAAGTCTAGAGGTGCCCCTGTCCAACTCAAAGCGGCAATATCGTACGAAACCGTACCGAGCGGCCGTTTGGCTTGTTTTGGACGTCACTCACCAACGTCACGGGGAACATGGCTATCGACGCCTCGTGCCAAGAGGATTCCCGCACGTACGTCGCGCACACCCTTCACCCGGCGCAGGACGGCGATTAAGTGACGCCGGTCCTCTTGGCTATCGACGGCGCCGTCAAGTTCAGCAACGCCCTCGCGGATCGTGAGATCGAGCATCTCCAGATCAATCCGCCCGTCCTGCTCAAGTGCCTCGAGAATCCGTGCCTCAAGATCATCGTCCGCGATTGCCTCATGCGCATTTTCAGCAAATGGTACCGGTTCGCCTTCGACATCCCGCCCGGCCGGGTCCGAGGTGATCTCGATGCCTTCGTTGACAACCTGGTCCAGGCCAGCGCCGCGTGTTCCGTAGGGCGCATTCTGCCCAGCGCGACGCGCATCATCGCTGTCGGCATAGGGCCAGCCGTCGCGGACATCGCGCTCCTCGTGGTCACGAAAATCATCCTCGCGTGGGGCTCGCTTATGATCGGTCATGGTCTCGCTCCATTCATTCAATCGGTGGGCTATGAAACAGGCCAATCCCATGAGGACCGCCATTGTTCCCGTTAGAGCGTGCCGGGGCGGCCGATCTCGTCCTCAAGCATTTTTCGCGCACGGTTGACCCGACTTTTCACCGTACCGATTTCGCAGCCACACAGCCGCGCCGTGTCGATATAGCTGACGCCCATTGCGACGAGCAGCAATGTGCGGCGTGATCGCGGTGGGAGACGGCCGATTGCGCACCGCAACTCGCTGCGCCGAACCGCCCATTCCTGCGGCGCACTAATACTGAGCCGCTCAAAGACGCCGTCGTCCAGTCCAACCGGTTCCCGGCAGCGGCGGCGATACTCCGTGTTGAACGTGTTGCGCATGATCGTAAAGAGCCACGAGCGAAGTTGCGTGTTTGCATGAAACTGGCGGGAGGACCGCAGCGCGCGCATCACCGTCTCCTGGACAAGGTCTTCCCGATCGCTCAACGAGCAGGTCAGCCTCTGGGCAAACCGCCTCAGCGCAGGCAACTGCGCCTCGATTGCACCATGAACCATTTGAGCTGGGTGCTCGCAGACTAGAGCGTCCATTGATCCCTCCATTTTGAAGGGAACGATCCGCTATGACGATAGTTGCTGTACGATAACGTACGGACACGACGAAAAGAGAATGGAACACATCGCGACTTCGTCAGTCCGTTACGCAGGCCAATGATGTTCAGAGGCGACCATGACCCATTCTTTTTTTTCACATTCGCAGTCGAACGGAACGGATCGAGGATCGGGAAGGCGGAGATTTTGATACCGTTCAGGCAGCACTTGAGGAGGCACGCCTCGCGGCCCGCGAAATACTGGCCGAGGATGTGCGCAAAGGGCAACTGGACGAAACGCGTCTTTTCGAGATCGTCGACGATCAGGGAGAACTGCTGGCGCACATGCCGTTTTCTGAAGCGCTCAAATAGTCGACTGTCCGAGCGACGTCCCGATAAGCCTTTCGTATTCTTTCTCGCATTCGCCGTAGGCATCTCGCGCGAATGCTTCAAGGCCCGCCCGGTTTCGCACACTGACGACGCCGCGCTCGGAATAGATGAGTTTCTTGCCCTCCAGCACATGCAGCGCGGTCGTCACGCTCGGGCGCCGGACGGCGAGCATGACCGCCATGAATTCATGCGTCAGGCTGATATCTTCTCCGTCCACCCGATCGTGGCACATCAGGATCCAGCGCGCGAGCCGCTCGTCAATGTGATGCACGGCATTGGACAGAGCCGTGTAGGCCTGCTGAACCGCAAGCGCCTGGGCGTAGCGGGCTAACAGGGTATGAACTTCGCGATCTTCCGCGAGAACCGCTTTCAGAACAGACGAAGATATTAGATAGGCTTCCCCTTGCATCTGCATATGGATGGAAAAGGGGTCAGCATCCACACCCAGGATCGCCGCCGTCGGACACATGCCGTCTCGCCCGATTATCCCGATTTCGCTATGCTGGCCCTCCGGAGACCGGATAATGACAGATGCGATCCCGCTTTCGAAGAAATAGGCATGCTCCATCGGCTGATGGGGTGAGGAAAGCTGGCGCGAACGAGGCACCTCTATCCGCTCAAGGTATGTTTCAAACCGTACCAGGCTCGTCTGCGGTGAGCGCCGAAGCAGGTAGTTTTGAAACCCGCTCTGCCAAACGTATGCCATCCGACATTCCTATGCGGTTCACCGATCGCACATCTGCCAAAGGCTTCGTTCTTTCCTACATTCAATGGCTGTCCATCTATGACCATAGAACAGGTGACACAAGCCAGCGCCGGCTGTCGGTACGGAAGCGGACAAAGGGGGAGGATGCCCCGGGCGGCCGACGACGCGGAGAGGGAAAACGTCGAGTGTTCGGTGTCGAGCATCTAAAATGTCGGTTGCGCCCTATTGGCACCCAGATCAACCCGCTCGACAATGTCACTTTATCGGCTATGCAGCGCGATTTCAGAGCTCTTGGGTGCCGTGCGGTATCGCTTCGAGAACCAACCGAAACGTCACGATCGGAACACGATTCGCGTCTTGCAGTTCTACGGAAATGGTGTCGATCGGCTCGTTCGGCAGCCCATCTATCGCCATCTCTGCCAGGAGCGTCCTTGCCTCGCCCTGTCCGTCGTCAAATGAACTGAGATTTTTTTGGCCTTGGAAGAGTGGATTTTGCGGCTCGGTCGCGGGTTGATTTAA
>NZ_JBQVPI010000064.1:0-10860 GCF_052438155.1 Shinella sp.
CCCCATTCGCAAATGGGGGTCCCGTTTGGATGCCGATCACCCCAAATGCGGGGTCCTTATTCCATGCCTAATCACAATCAGGGGCCTGTTGGAGATGCTCGGTCTGGCGGAACGTTGACTGACGGCACCTCGTTTTCCGCTCTCGCCGCTCTAATTTTGCGGCAAGTGTCAGCCGGCAAAGATGTTGACCGGGAAGACGTTCAGAGCGGTGGATACAACGAGCGAGGGATGGCGTGGGTCGAACGCGTCCGCGAGGTCAGCCGCCACCTGCGATCGATTCCAAAGGTAACCGCGACTATGGTCGTGTCGACCTTCAATAAACTGAATTTCGCGTCGCTATCTGAGGTATAGCACGCTCAACGCGATTAGCGGTGCGGCAAACAGAGCGAATGTAGCGCTTCCAAAGTGCTGATATCCGATCACCCCGAAAACGCCTCCAATTGCAAAAGCAGCAACCGTGGCGAGATGGAGGCTTAAACGACGCAGGACCGTCGCCTTTTCGTTGGCCTCGCCGCTCGCAAGCATTGCAAGACCCACACCGATGTCGGTTGCCACGCCCGAGACATGGGTCGTTCTCACACGGCTGCCCGAGATCCTTGTCGAAGCGGCATTTTGAATGCCCATGGTGAAGCTAAGGAGCCCTACGAGTACCATACCATTCGACATCGCTGTCGTCCCGACGGAGGTTAGTCCGACGAGCACCAGGATTGCGGCTTCAACGATCAATGTCAGGGCGTAGATATTGCGACGCTGCCGCCTCCTGCCAATCTCGATGAAGACGGAGGCGGTGAAAGCGCCGAATATGAACATCACGACGATCGTGAGAAAGCTGATCGCCACATCAAACTGGGAAACAGCCAACAGTTCGGACGCCATCGAAATGTTGCCGGTCATATTGGCTGAAAAGAAGTGATAGGCCATGAAGCCTGCGCTGTTAACGCTGCCTGCCACGAGTGACAGAATGGACGCCAGCATCACGTCTATCGCGTGGGTTCTGGTATCGCCTTCATGAATAAGCATATGGGATTCGCGTGCCTGAAAAAATTGCAACCATGATGATGTGCCGTCTAGTCGGTCCACGATGAACCGAGCTAAGGAAGGAGTCGAGAGCGATGGCACCACGCGCTTCGTCACGCCAGCGAGGCTATGACAGTCAATGGTGAAGGCGGGTGAGGTGCGAATGTCTGGAGAGCCACACGGTTCTTAGGCGCTCAACTGAACCTCTACGACGCAATCTTATTGTCAGCGTTATCCGCCCGCCAGCCTCGGCAGAAGATAGATTTCCGCTCCCGTTGGTAGTTCTTTCGACCATGTGTCGCGATAGATCGTCCCGTCTATCGCAACCGCAATCCCTCGATCCATCAGCGGCTCGAGCCCAGGGAACCGTTCGCTCAACCTCTTGAACAGTTCCCTGATGTCTTTTGCCTCGACCTCGACCTTGCTATTGCCCTCGGCCGCTGCGGCGAGCGCACCCCATAGCGTCACCTCGACCATCGGGCCTCCTTATGCTTCGAGCGCCGCCAGGATCCGCGGCGGCGACATGGGGATATGCTGCATCCGCACACCCACCGCATTGGACACCGCATTGGCCACTGCCGCAAGCGGGGGGACGATGGACGTTTCCCCGACGCCGCGAACCCCATAGGGATGGTTGGGGTTGGGGATCTCTAGGATCTGCGTGTCTATCATGGGCAGATCCGAACATACGGGAATGCGGTAGTCGAGAAAGCCTGCATTCTGCAGCCGGCCATCCTTGCCGTAGATATATTCTTCGTTGAGCGCCCAGCCGATGCCCTGCGCGGCACCGCCTTGGTATTGTCCCTCGACATAGGTCGGATGCACGGCTTTTCCGGCATCCTGCACCACCGTGTAGCGTAGGACCTTGGTGGCCCCGGTTTCGGGATCGACCTCGATATCGCAGATATGGGTCGCGAAGGACACGCCAGCGCCGTCGGCCACGATCTCGCTATGACCGGCAATCGGGCCGCCCGTGGTTCCCGATGATGCCGCGATCTCTTTCAAAGACAGATTTGGAAGGTTTCCGTGCGTCTCGCCCTTGGCGACGGCATGGCCCTTTTCCCAAGCCACGTCGTCGACCGGGATATCCCACATCTGTGCCGCACGCGCGCGGAGGATTTTGATTGCGTTGCGGGCGGCGGAGATAGTGGCCATCGAGGACGAGAAGGTGCCACGACTGCCGTCCGTCATGTCATTGTAGCCGAGACTTGACGTATCGGCGATCACCGCTCTGACCTGCGCGTAGTCGATCCCGAGTTCCTCTGCGGCCACCAGCGAGAGTGACGCGCGCGAACCACCCACATCCACCGTGCCGACCGCAAGCGAGACGGTGCCATCCATTCCGATATTCAGATCGGTACATGTCTGGCCCCCGAAGTTGAACCAGAAGCCGCATGCCATGCCACGCCCCTGATTCTTGCCGAGGGGCGCCTTCATGTGTGGGTGGTTTTTCACGGCCTCCAATGTCGGGCCAATGCCGATCGGGCCATAGACCGGACCGTAAGATGCCTTGGTCCCTTCCTGTGCGGCGTTCTTGATACGGAAGTCCACGGCATCCATGCCGAGCTTCTTGGCAAGTTCATCGATGGCGCTTTCCACGGCAAACGCCGCCATCGGCGCGGAAGGCGCACGATACGCCGCAGTCTTTGGGCGGTTTACCAACACTTCGTAGCCGACGGTCCTGACATTCTCGAGCTTGTAGCAGGCAAATGCGGTCATGGCACCGACCTCGGCCCACGATCCGGCATAGGGACCGCACGAATAGCGAAGCGTCGCATCGGCGGCGATGATCGTTCCGTCCTTCAGCGCGCCGATTTTCACGTCGATCGACGTGGCACTGGTCGGGCCGGTTGCACGAAATACCTCGTCACGCGTCATGACCAGCTTGACCGGCCTGCCGGCTTTGCGAGACAGCGCAAGCGCGACCGGTTCAGCCCAGACATGAGTCTTGCCGCCGAAACCACCGCCGATTTCTGACGCCGTCACGCGCAGCCTGGAGGCATCCATACCGAGCAGTTGTGCGCAATGCTGGCGATAGACGAAGTGGCCCTGTGTGCAAACCCACAAATCTGCCGTGCCGTCTGAACTGACGTTGGCCACGCAGGCATGAGGTTCGATATAGCCCTGATGTGTCTGTTCTGTCTTGAAAGCCCGCTCGACCACGAAGTCGGCCCTTGCCATGCCGGCATCGACGTCGCCATGCCCGAACTGGCTGCGCATCGAAACGTTCGAAGCACGATCGGGCTTCGGATCAACGCCCGTGGTGATGATCGTGTCGTTGATGAGCGGAGCATTCGGGGCGAACGCCTGGTCAACGTCGGTGACATGCGGCAGGAGTTCATACTCGATCTCAATGAGCTTGAGTGCCTGCTTAGCGGTGCGCGCATCGATTGCTGCGACCGCGGCCACGGCATGCCCGTCGTAGAGCGCCTTCTTGCGCGCCATGCAGTTGTCGAGAATGTCATACATCGCCGTGTCGCCATTGGTGAGGTCGGGCAGGTCCGCCGCCGTCACCACGGCCTTTACGCCAGGAAGTTTCTCGGCTTTTGACGTGTCGATCTTTCGAATGAGGGCGTGGGCGTGTGGGCTGCGCAGAATCCGTCCGATCAATTGGCCGGGCATACTGAAATCGGCGCCATAGCGCGCGCGGCCCGTCACCTTGTCGACGCCATCCGGCCGGATGGGTCGCGTGCCAACGGAGGAGAAGCTGCGTGTCGAGTGGCTGGGATCAAAATTCATGGTCATGCTCCTCTCATAACGCTGGCTGCGTCCTGAACCGCACGCACAATTTTGTCATAACCGGTGCAACGACAGAGATTTCCAGCAAGGCCGAACCGTATTTCCTCCTCGGTTGGGTCCGGATTCTTGGCCAGCAGATCCTTGGCCGCAATGAGAAAACCGGGTGTACAGATGCCACATTGCAAAGCGGCATGCTCGAGGAACTTCTGTTGCAACGGATGAAGTTTGTCGCCCTGCGCCATGCCCTCGACGGTAGCGATCTGACGGCCTTCCGCCTCGGCGCCAAGCACCAGACAGGAGCAGACCAGGCGGTCGTCGAGGATGATGCTGCAGGCACCGCAGTCGCCCGTACCGCAACCTTCCTTCACGCCCATGAGCCCCAGGCGTTCGCGCAACACTTCAAGCAGCGTCTCGTCGGGGTGACAGAGGAACTCGGCATTATCGCCATTGATTGTCGTCGAAACTGCTATGCCTACCATTATTTCTGTCCTGCACGTTGATAGGCGGCCAGCGCGACCCGCTTGGCCAGCACGCCTGCGACTTTCCTTCGGAATTCCACAGTGCCTCGCTTGTCGTCTATGGGGCGACAGGCGCCGGAACAGACCTCGGCAAGGCGGTCCAACGTGCTGCCGTCGACGCGGGAGCCAACGAGGATATTGGTCGCCTCTTCGACCAGGAGCACCGTCGGCGCCGCGGCGCCGAGCGCGACGCGCGCTGACACGACGACGCCCCGATCGTCGAGAGTGAGATTGACCGCGGCACTGACGACGGCGATGTCCATCTCTGTTCGCGGTGTGAATCGCTGGTAGGCGTCGCCCGAATATCGCTGGCGCTTGTCGAGCAGAATGGCTTCGATGATCTCGCCGGGCGCAAGCGATGTCCTGCCGGGAGCGACCGGCACCATTTCGACAGCAACCGTGCGGGAACCGGCCGGACCTCTGATCACGGCCTTGGCGCCGGCTGCCGCCAGAGCGGGCACGCTGTCCGCTGCCGGGGACGCATTGCAGAGGTTTCCGACGATAGTACAGCGCCCCTGCACTTGCTTGGAACCAATCAGGGTCGCTCCCTCGACAACACCCGGCCAAGCGTGTCGGAGGGCTGCATTCTCGCCCAGGACTGCGCAAGGCACCGCAGCGCCGATGACGAAACCTTCGTCACTTTCTATGATGCGTCCCAGGGCGTCTATGGCTTTGATGTCGATGATAAGTTCAGGCTCGATAAAACCGCCTTTCATTCTTACCAGCAAATCGCTCCCGCCGGCCAGGATCGCGGCCTTGCCCGGCGCATCCGCCAGCAGACCAATGGCATCCTCCAACGAACTTGGGCGAATATAGCGCAAAAGGATACTCCTTGTGATGAAGTCGGGTCGGAGGCGAATGTCGCAACCCGCTATAACCGATGCTGCGACGATACGAGTGTCGCAACCGCTTGACAACGCTATTGGATGCACCGGTTCGATACAAGCCGAGTCCTACACTCCCGATGAGCGGCTAGTGTAAGTCCGATGAATATGCGCAGTCTGGGGTAGGGTCAGGAGTTGTTAAATCAAAGCCAGAAGTTGACGCTGGCGGCGATGCATATGCTTGAGAAGAAGGTATGCGCGCAGCGGTCGTAACGGGTCGCGATGCGCCGCCAGTCCTTGAGTTGGGCGAAGAGATTCTTGACCTTGTGGCGTTGTTTGTAGGGCGCCTTGTCATAGGGGTACGGTACCTTCCTGCTGCGGCTCGAAGGGATGCAGGGTTCGATGCCCTTTGCCTGCAAGGCTCCCCGGAAGGTCTTGCTGTCATATCCACGGTCAGCAATCAGCGTCTTGGCTGGCGGCAAGACATTCAGCACGAGACGAGCGCCCCTATGGTCGCTCTTCTGGCTTTCGCTGAGCAGCATGATGATCGGGCGTCCCTCGCCATCGCAAACGGTGTGCAGTTTGGAATTCAGGCCGCCTTTGGTTCGCCCGATACGGCGGGGAACATCCCCTTTTTGAGCAAGCTCGCCGCCGTGCGGTGTGCTTTCAGGTGCGTGGCGTCGATTATGATACGCTCGGGCCTGGGACCTTTACCGGCCAGCGCTGCGAAGATGCGGTCGAAAACGCCAAGGCGGCTCCAGCGAATGAAACGGTTATAGAGCGTTTTGTGTGGCCCGTAATCTTTTGGTGCATCCTTCCATTGCAGGCCATGCTTGATAACGTAGACAATACCGCTGACGACCCGGCGATCATCAACGCGTGGAACACCATGCGCCAAGGGAAAATGCGGCTCGATCCGAACCATCTGCCATTCGCTCAGCAAAAACAAATCACTCATTATGGTCTCCGTCCAGAAACCGTGAATCACATCTCCATGCCAAATTAATAGGTCCTGCGCCTAAGGCTCCCCGTCAGAAAAACTGCGTCAGAGCCAAATCTCGGTGAAAATACCGGGTCAGCTCTCAGTGGCAATCAACAAAGAACTCTCACGCGTGAGATTGCGCGATCGTAAACCTAGCTCGCCGGGTTGCCTGAAATCGCACCCCCACCAACAAGGTTGATCTGCCGATCGTGCCGTGTTTTGAAGTGAGAAAATTGGCGGCGGGGCTTTGACAATGGGAATGGCAGAACAGTTTGACATGTTTTCGGAGCAGGCTCCGCGCGACCATGTGATCAAGCGCAGCCCCTCCAAATCCGCCGAACCCGACAAGCATGCCATCCCCATGAGTGAAGAGGACATGGTCCGACATTTGTCAGAGACAGGTCGATATCGAATCCTGCAGAAACTTATGCCGCGCGCGATCGCGCCATTCGCCCGGCCAGCGTACCCCCTCAAGGGCATTATTCTCGACACCGAGACCACGGGCCTCAATGCTCGCAAGGATGAGATCATCGAGATAGGCGTGATCGCTTTCACCTTCGATACAGCAGGAAGCATTGGTGAAGTGACCGGCATCTATGATGGGCTTCAACAGCCGAGCGTTTCCATTCCCACTGAGATCACCAGGCTCACCGGGATCACAGATGATATGGTGGCCGGGCAGTCAATCGATATGGCTGCGCTGCAGGTGCTGATTGAGCCGGCTGATCTGCTGATCGCCCACAATGCCGGTTTCGACCGGCCATTCTGCGAGGCATTTTCTCACCTGTTTTCCGGCAAGGCCTGGGCCTGTTCCAACTCCGAGGTCGACTGGTCGTCGCGTGGATATGAGGGCACCAAACTCGGCTACCTGATCGGGCAGGCGGGCTACTTCCATGATGGTCATCGGGCTGTCGATGATTGTTTCGCGCTCTTGGAGGTACTCGCCCGGGAAGTCGATGGATCGGTTTCCACCGCTTTCGCCGAACTCTATGAAGCAAGCCAGCGGTCGCGTGTCCGTGTTTTCGCGGAGAGCAGCCCCTTCGACATGAAGGATCATCTCAAGACTCGAGGCTACCGCTGGTCTGACGGAAGCGATGGCCGCCCGAAATCCTGGTGGATCGAGGTTGCTGAAGAAGCACTCGATGATGAGCTCTGCTATCTCAGGGCCGAAATCTACCGTTATCAAGACGCCGACCCACCGATCAAGCGCCTGTCTGCCTTTGATCGTTTCCGGGCCTGACGCAACCCATTTGATCGATCTCTGGCTGTCGTTTGGCACTTAAACGTAAGCCGAGCATGCACTAACATTAAATCCGGATCACCCATGGGGCAGGCCACTACTGGAGGGCATCCGGTCATGCTCCCCGGATATCAGGCCGATACGGATCATGAGTTAACCTGACATCACCGCACCAACCTCGTCTCATTCCGAGGCTTCGATTTTTTGACTGCACGAGGAGACGTGTTTGAGTTGATGACAGGCAAACGGGGCATTGAATTCTTCATATTCCGGTTTCGGGGCGTGGAAGTGAATTGGCGCTATAAAGTCCTGAGCGCGCATGCCATCCGCTCTAACGCCTCGACAAGAACTGATCGCGGGCAACCGACATTCAGGCGAACGAAGCCTTCTCCGCCGGGTCCGTAAACGCGTCCGTCATACAGGTTGACGCCGGCACGCTCGACGAAGAAACGGTGTATCCCGCCAACTTTGGCATCCAGTTCTCGTGCGTCCAACCACACCAGAAATGAAGCGTCCGGCCGCATTGGGAAGACGCCCGGAAGTGCGCTTTCCGCAATGCTCGATACGAGGTTCACGTTCTCGCGCACGTAGGGAGCCAAGGCGTCAAGCCATTCGTCACCCGCAGTATAGGCGATTTCCAAGGCCAAACGCCCAAAATAGTTTGCGTTCAACATGAACGACGCCTGCATTACCTGAAACAGATCTGCGCGACGCTTCGGATCAGCGACCGAAAGGGTTGCGGCTGGCACGCCAGCCAAGTTGAATGTCTTTGTAGGAGCCGTGCAAATAAAGGACCGGGCCGCAGCACTCTCGCTTATGGAGGAATAAACAATATGCGGCCGGTCGTTCAGCCGAATATCGCAGTGAATATCGTCGGAAATGACCAGAATACCGTATCGCTCACATATGGCGTCAAGGCTCTCGAGCTCCTCGCGTGTCCAGGCCTTCCCAGCCGGATTATGGGGGTTGCATAACAGGAATACCCGAGCGCCACTCGCGGCTTGGCGTTCAAAATCGTCCAGATCCAGTTCGTAGGTGCCGTTGCGAAGTGTCAGCTGGTTGATAAGAAGCTTTCTGCCATTGTCCCTGATGACTTGGAAATACGGCGAATAGACTGGCGCCTGCACGATCACGCCATCACCAGGCTGTGTGAATGTGCGCAGAATAGCGGCGACCGAAGGCATGATTGCAGGAGCAGGGAGAAGCGCTTCAACATCCATGCTCCATCCGTGACGCCGCTCAAACCACGATTTCACGATTTCGTAGTGATGCGGATCACGTCTTGTATAGCCATAGATTCCATGGTCGACAGCCTCCCGAAGCCGCGCAATCACAGGTTCAGGTGCACGGAAATCCATATCGGCCGTCCATAAGGAAACCAACCCGTCCCCTTCGACGCGAGGAGAGAACTCGTCCCATTGGTTGGCCCATTTCGCAGAACCGAATCGACTGCGATCATGGATAGTGTCAAAGCTCGGCTCTTCCGCAGCCAGCTTCCCGGCCGCAGGCGCACATATCTGAGAGTATGTCATTGCTTTAGTTTCCTAGTAGATAAATCATCGCGAGCGGCACGTGCGAAACGCCGTTCATCTCAGGATCTGCCGCAAGAATTGCTGCGCTCGCTCGGATTGGGGGTTTGTGAAGAACGTATCCGGCGTTGCCGACTCAACGATTTCCCCTCGATCCATGAACACGACGCGATCGGCCACTTCCCGCGCAAAACCCATTTCGTGCGTCACGCAGAGCATTGTCATGCCTTCCGTGGCGAGCGAGGTCATGGTGTCGAGGACTTCCTTGACCATCTCTGGGTCAAGTGCCGATGTCGGCTCGTCGAACAACATGACCTTCGGCTTCATGCACAAGGCGCGTGCAATTGCAGCCCTTTGTTGCTGGCCGCCGGAAAGCTGCCCCGGATAGCTGTCGGCCTTGTCCTCGATGCGAACCCGCTGGAGATAGGAGCGGGCCAGCTATTCCGCCTGTCGCCTTGGCATCTTCTTCACCCAGATCGGGCCAAGAGTGCAGTTTTCAAGCACGGTTAAATGCGGGAACAGGTTGAAGTGCTGAAAAACCATCCCGCATTTCCGCGAACGCTATCGATATGCCGGAGATCGGCAGTCAGCTCCGTGCCATTGACAGAAATGGGGCCTGTCCCCCCGGGTAGGGAGATCGATGCCTTTGGGGCGGGCAGTGGCTTGAGGACTGCGTTGTACCAAAAGAGCAGTTGAAGCAGCAGCGGGATATTTCGAACGACCTCGACATAGGAGGTCGCGACCTTGGCGACTATCCAGTTGCTGGAAAGGCGTGAAATCCCGATCACGAAACCGATGCTCGTGGCGAGCAGGATACCGAATGCGCTGACCAGCAGCGTGTTCGCCACCCCGACCCAGAATGCCTGCCCATAAGTCGACAGGGCATCATAAGGGATCAGTGTCTGACTACTCTGGAAACCAGCCGTCTGGTTCCAAAAATCAAAGGTGAGAGGAATGCCACGCTGCTTCATGTTGGAAACAGTCTGGGTGGCGATCCCCACAATGATAACCGTCAGGCTCACCGCCAGCGCCGCTTGGTAGGCGATGCCACGAACCTTTTTATCATAGATGGAGACGTTCCTGCGCTCCCGCGCAGCCTGAGCGATATCAACCATTCGTTCCTCCCAATTGGAAGGAGGCCACCGCTCCTCGCTGCGGCCTCCTCATCTCATCAACGGACGGGAGGTGCGTATCGGCGCATTCACATCATGCTGGGTCGGCAGGGGATCGTCATGAACCTGAAGGAGCTCAGGCGTCTCTATCGGGAGGAGAAGCTGACCGTTCGCAAACGCGGCGGTCACAAGCATGCCTTGGGAACCAGGCGTCCTTTGGCATTGCCGTCGCGTGCCAATGAGCGCTGGAGCATCGACTTCGTCAGCGATGCCTTCACCGATGGTCGGCGCTTCCGTGTCTTGGCCGTCGTTGACGACTTCACCCGCGAGTGACTGGCATTGGTCGCCGACACCTCACTCTCAGGGCTACGGCTTGCACGGGAGTTGGATACGATCATCGCACGGCGAGGAAAGCCAAGGACCATTGTTTCCGACAACGGCACGGAGATGACGAGCATGGCCGTTCTCAAGTGGTGCCAAGGTACGCGCGTCGAATGGCATTACATCGCACCAGGCAAACCGATGCAAAACGGTTTCGTGGAAAGCTTCAATGGCAGCTTCCGCGACGAATGCCTCAACGAAACCCTGTTCTCATCGCTGGCGCAAGCGCGGACAGACATCACCGCATGGAAGGAGGACTACAACCGAAATCGACCACATTCCACTCTGGGCAATATCACGCCCAATGAGTTCGCAATGAAAATCGCTCTGGAAAAACAGACCGCATGAGGTCAGATTGAAAACCAAAGACTCTCCCGAAAACTGGAGGGAAGATGGGTCTGAGGTCAGGTCGGCCTGCATGATCAATGTGTTGCCTGGGCGTCGCTCAATCGCAGCCTGATCGCGCAAAAGGCGGCATCGGCGCTGGGTGCCGATTGCCGTCTGGTGGCCGACGTGCC
>NZ_JBQVPI010000065.1:0-10833 GCF_052438155.1 Shinella sp.
CTGTTCACGCAAAACACCGATAATCTGCTCTTCCGTAAATCTCTGCTTCTTCATGCGTCCGTCCTTCAATGGGCCGGGCTCTAATCAATTCTGGAGGAAATTCGCAGGGGCAGGTCAGAGGTTGCTGCGTTTAACACGCGGGCAATAGCGTTTTACGAAGCTTCTAGGTGGAAGCGATTAGGGGAGAGCTTCGAAGTCGTCGGTGAGACGCGGGTCGCGACGGTTTTGATGCGGGTCGGAGTTTTCTTATGATCTGCGCGATGTCGGTTTTGGGGCCGGTGTCGGACTGTCCGGTCATGGTGACATTTTACGCAAAGCCGTCATTCGGTCAGCGCTCTGAAGTGAGTCGTTGAGTGAAGTTCTGTCCCTATGTCCTAAAACTGACCGGAGCCGTCTCCGAGCATTTTTGCACTGTTTCCTGTACAGAGAATGCTGGCAAGTCGCCCTTGTCCCGGTGTCAATTTAAAACGCTCAGTACGACAGATATCGGGATATTTTTGCTCTGTCGAAACTTCAGATTGTGGCGCGTTTGCTCTGATACAGATTTCCGAGGCGAATCACGGAGTGGAAGGCGCACGGCTATCGGGTGGGATCGTCCAGTGAGTCTTTCGACGCCATTCCGACGGATGCCGTCAACTTGACCAATTCATTGCGCTGCATCGGCGGAAGATCGCCCCCTGGCTCTCGGCGGTGCTCCAAGCCGAACATCTAAATCTGCTGCTCGGAAGCGGTTTCACCACCGCGGTAGCCTTTGCGGCGGGCGTCACAGCAACCGGAATGAACATCGCCGCCGGCACATCTACACACGCGCACGCGATTATGGCCCATGCTACCGCCAGCGCCAAGAAAAAGGGCGAGGAAAGGCCAACATCGAAGACCAGTTGCGTAGCGCCATCGCCATCCTCGATGGGCTTAGCATCATCGACAAGGCCGCGACAAAGGGGGGCTCGTTTAGTTGCGACGCATCTTGTGTGTGGGGGCAGGGTGCCTGGTGGGCATTTTTTGGACTGTCGCGACGAGGAGAAGGCAGCATTGCCGTAGATGCAGTAGCCACCATATGCGGAGAGATATCTCGAAAATCGGAAGGAAAGCCCGGAAAACCAAATGAAACGATGGTCGATTTCATCGGTCATCCATAATTTCGAGCGTTGTCCTTACGTGGTCACTTCTTCTTACTTGGACCAATTTTAAGGCGCCAAGAGTGTTTTCTAGCAAGGCGGGTAAAGGGTCACGAGCGTTCTCACCGGCTGAGATGAGTGGGCCTCTCATTTGTTGCGAATGCGAATTATATCAAGAGCCTGTAATCTGTTTTTGCTGAATCGTTGACTTAACTAATTGATTTAAAATGAAAAATTAGATAAGCGTTTTCGCCGGAGGCGTGCATGGTACCCCTTTACTTGATGCAGCCAGATGTTAGTTTAACAAAATCTTAAGCTACTTACGGTCGCATTTGGGCTGCGCGCTGTGGTTTAGTGTTTTTTGATCAGGGGGCAACGATGTCGATACTTAACCTTAGCGCGTTTTCTACGCCGGTCACTTACACGATGGCTGATGGCTATTATGTATATTATGACGCTGGCCTGGGCCAATACGAAAGCGTCTCTGTGACGGATCCGGATGTCGATGATGTTCGGCTGGGGTCGAGTAATGATACGCTGGATGCGCGGTCGTACTCGATTGGTGTCATCATTTACGGAAATGGCGGCGACGACACGATCATTGGAACGGGGTTTGCCGACCAGCTTTTTGGCGGTGATGGCAATGACACGATTACCAGCTATGGCGGCGAAGACAGCTTAACGGGTGGTGCAGGAAGCGACACCTTCAAGATCACAAGGCTCTTTGGCGCAAATAGCTACGACTATAGCCAAGTCTCGAGTGGCGAAACCATCACCATCACCGATTTTTCCTCCGGCGACAAACTGGATCTGAGTGATGTCAGAATAGCCTCGTTGGCCGATCTGACACTGTTTGCTGCGGATGTTGGCGGTAAACTCGAGTTTTCGTTCTGGGCCAATGGCTACGAACAGAGGATCGTGCTCGATGGGCTGACGACGGCCAGCCTCGCAACGATGAGTTTCGGTTTTGTGACCACTACTGATCCTGTCTACAACAACGGGACAAGTGATCGTGACGACATCTTTGGTGGTAAGGGTGCCGACGGTCTCTCCGGTGGTGGCGGGATAGACCGCATTCTTGGTGGCGATGGTAACGACACGATTGATGGTGGCTTGGATGCCGATTTTCTCTACGGCGGCGGTGGTACGGACACCATCCAGGGCGGCGACGGCGACGATGAGATTGACGGTGGCGAAGGCAATGACACGATCGAAGGCAATGACGGCGCCGATAAGATCGTCGGTGGCAACGGCAACGACTTTCTCTATGGCGAAATCGACGCGGCGAACTGGACGTCCCTGTGGAGCGACAATCTGCAAGGGGGCGCGGGGAACGACTATCTCGCCGGTGGCGGTGGTGACGATACCCTGACTGGCGGAGACGGAACCGACACATTCCGTCTGGATTATGTGCGGTATACCGATTTTTCTTCTAGCGGCCTCAGTGGTGATACCACGGATATCGTGACGGACTTCACCTCGAGTGACAAGATCGATGTCAGCACGGCCGGCATCAGTGAACTGGCTACGCTTCAGTATCTGTTGGCGGTAGAGAGCGACGGCATGTTGCTGAGCACATGGCTGAATGGCTATGTCTCCGCTCTCAAGCTTACGGGATTGGTCACCAATCCCCTGACACTGACGACCAGCAATGTCGTTCTGTCGACTGCGACGGATAATGACGACCTCTATGGCAGCAGTGCCAGAGACGATATGTTTGGCGGGCGTGGCGATGATGTCATTTCCGGCGCAGGCGACATCGACCGCATCTTCGGGGAGAGCGGGAACGATACGATCTCGGGTGGCGATGGCGAAGACATCATTTTCGGCGGCGCAGGCACGGATACGATCACCGGCAACCTCGACAACGATACCATTGACGGCGGCGTCGGCAAGGACAGCATCCTGGGTGGCGAAGGTGAGGATACGATCACCGGCGGCAGCGATGACGACCTTCTGATAGGCGACGACGAGGTAACCAACTGGCAGCAGGCGTTCAATGACACACTCAGCGGCGGCGCAGGAAATGACACCCTTGGCGGCGGTGGTGGTGACGACACGCTGACGGGAGGAGACGGTACCGACAGCTTCCGCATCTCCTACGGCAATTACTGGTATTACAGTGGCCTTTCGCTGGCGTCCGACACGACCGATACGGTGACGGATTTCAGTGCGAGCCTCGACAAGGTCGACTTCACCGAAGCGCGCATATCCGACCTTGCGACGGCAAAGTACCTTTTCGAGACCAGCGGCGGCGAGACATCGGTCGTTATGTATCAGAACGGCTATCGGACGGTCCTTTCTCTGGG
This sequence comes from Shinella sp., assembly GCF_052438155.1. Classification (NCBI taxonomy): domain Bacteria; kingdom Pseudomonadati; phylum Pseudomonadota; class Alphaproteobacteria; order Hyphomicrobiales; family Rhizobiaceae; genus Shinella; species Shinella sp. The sequence continues at coordinate 3,428 of NZ_JBQVPI010000065.1, forward strand.
AACGCTGATTGACGTCAACAATCTGACGACGTCGAAAGTCGTGCTTTCCACCAACACGCAAGCCGACTATCTCGACGGCACGGCGGCACGGGATGATCTCTTCGGCGGATTGGGCGACGACAGGCTCGCAGGGTTGGGAGGAACCGACCGCCTGTTCGGCGAAGGTGGTAACGACCTTCTCTATGGTGGTGACGGAGACGATATTTTGCTCGGCGGTGGCGGCACGGACGTTATCGAAGGCAACTTGGACAACGACACCATCGACGGTGGGGATGGGAAGGACACCCTGACAGGGGGTGAAGGCATCGATGACATCAAGGGGGGCAATGACGATGACGTCCTGCTTGGTGATGAGGCGGAGACAGATTGGCAGCAATCTTTCGATGATGCCCTGAACGGCGGTGCCGGTAACGATACACTCGGTGGCGGCGCGGGTGACGATCTGCTGACGGGCGGTACGGGTTCCGACGCCTTTCGGCTATCCTTCTCCCGCGAATGGAGTTCAGGCCAATCGCTCGCGGCTGACACCACCGATACGATTACGGACTTCGATACGTCGGTCGACAAGATCGATCTTACAGAAGCAGGCATTTCCGATCTCGCCACGGCACAATATCTTCTCCAGAAGAACGAGGCTGGTACCGCCTCGTCGGTCGTGGTCTATCAAAACGGATATAAGACCACGCTGTCACTCGGCGTCCTGCTCGAAGCGGTCAATCTGACGTCGACGAAGGTCGTTTTGTCGACGAGCGTCGCTGAGGAAAGTTTCTCCGGGACCGCCAACCGGGATGACATGTTCGGCGGTGGCGGCAATGACACACTCACAGGTAACGGCGGTATTGACCGGCTGTTCGGCGAAGCTGGAAACGACAAGATCTATGGCGGCACGTCCAACGACATCGCTTTCGGTGGATCCGGCACGGATGAGATTTTCGGAGAGAGCGGCAATGACCAGCTGGACGGCGGCACAGGGATCGACACGATTGTCGGCGGCGCTGGCGTGGACACGATCACGGGCGGAAACGACGCGGACGAGCTCTATGGTGACGAGACGACCACGGCGTGGAATGTCCGCTACAACGACATCCTGAATGGTGGTGCTGGCGATGATCTTCTTGCCGGTGGCGCCGGCGACGACACGCTGACCGGCGGCAGTGGGGCTGACAGTTTCCGCATAGCCTACAGCATCGATGGGTGGAGCAACCTTTCGGCAAATACGCTTGACACGGTTACGGATTGGACAAGCAGCGACAAGATCGATGTCACGGAGATGGGCATCACGGAATTCGAGACGCTGAAATCGTTGCTGGCAACGTCGTCTAGTGGTGTGGTCGTCGTCAGCCAGATGAATGGCTACCAGAATCTGTTGCTGCTGAGCGGCATAACGGACATTGCCTCGATCACTGCTGCCAATGTCGAACTCAGTGCGAATACCGATCCTGATTCGTTCAGCGGCGGCGCGAAGTCTGACGACTTCTTCGGTGGTGGCGGTGATGACAACATCTCCGGCGGCGGCGGCGTCGATCGTCTCTTCGGTGAATCCGGCAACGATACGCTGAGCGGTGGCACGGGCAACGACTACCTCTCAGGATCCGGCGGCACGGACACGATCAATGGCGACAGCGGCAACGACACGATCAGCGGCGGTATCGGCGATGATACGGTGATCGGCGGGATGAACAATGACACCATTGTCGGCGGCAGCGGTGATGATGAAATCTTCGGTGATGCGCAATATGATGGTGAAGGCGATTCCGATATTTACACCAACTGGGCGCTTGCCTTCGATGACATCCTGAAAGGAGACAGCGGCAACGATTATCTCGCCGGTGGAGCAGGCGACGACACGCTGACGGGCGGAACAGGGACCGATACGTTCCAGATGGCGGGCAACCGGTACGAGAACATGATCGACGATTCGACCGATACAATTACTGATTGGTCGACGGCGAGCGACAAAATCGATTTGCGTGAGCTCGGAATCTCGGACTTTGCAAGTGTCCAGAAGCTTCTGGTTACAGAAGGCGGGGTCGTCTCGATCCAAGTCAAGCAAAACGGCTTCCTTAACAAACTGGTGCTCGGTTCGGCGGCGACCGTCGGCACGCTGACCTCAAGCAATTTTGTGTTCAGTACGTCAGTTTCGCAGGATAATTATACCGGTACGAAGAGCGCCGATTACCAGTTCGGCGGCCAGGGTAACGACGACCTTTCAGGTGCGGGCGGCAATGATTGGCTGTTTGGTGAAATCGGCAATGACAGGATCGATGGTGGGGCCGGTGAAGATTACATCAACGGCGGTAGTGGAACCGACACCATCGAAGGTGGCGATGGCACCGATGCGATCGACGCAGGTTCCGGAAACGACGTCATCTCGGGCGGGGCCGGTTCCGACAGCATGCGGGGCGGGACGGGCGCAGACGATTTCGTCATGGGCAGCTGGACGGGCTTTATCGATGAGTTGAACGACTACGGTAAAGGCACGTCGAAGGGTGGGGCTATCATCGAGGACTTCAAGGTTGCCGAACAGGACCAGATCGATCTGCGTGCGCTTGGTATCCAGAATTTCGCTTCGCTCAACTATTTTTGGAAGGATCTTGGCAACGACGGGGCGATCGATATCAGCCTCTATGGCTTCACGCAGCGCATCACCTTCAAGGGCATTGATACCCTTGCGGAGCTTGGTCGCGAATCGTTCATCTTCGACACCAGCAAGCTTGCTGATCGTTACGTCGGCTCTATCGTCTCCGACATCATCGCGCTTGGTGCCGGCGACGATACCGCCAGTGGTGGGGCCGGTAACGATACGCTGGTTGGCGAAGATGGCAACGATACGCTTACCGGCGGCAACGACAACGACAAGCTCGATGGCGGCATTGGTAATGACAAGCTGAACGGCGACAGCGGCAACGATACTGTTCTTGCTGGTGATGGCACCGATGTGATTTCCGGTGGAACGGGTAACGATACGCTGGACGGTGGTACCGGTAACGATACGCTTAATGGCGGCACCGGTGACGACAAGATCCTGGGCGGAGTTGGCAATGATGTCATCATAACCGGTTTGGGCAAGGACGTCGTAGATGGCGGGACGGGCACGGATACGGTGGATTTCGTCTCGCAGGTCATTCTCGATCTCACCAAGACGACAAACAATACCGGTGAGGCGAGCGATACGACTTATACGAATGTCGAAGTCTTTGATGGATCGGCAAGCGCGGACAAGCTGATCGGCAATAGCGGTGTCAACAACTTCCTCGGTGATCTCGGGAACGACACGTTGAGCGGCATGGCCGGCAACGATACCCTCAAGGGAGAAGAGGGGGCGGACAAGATTTCGGGTGGGGCTGGAACAGATACCCTGCTTGGCGGTAGCGGCAGCGACACCTTCATATTCGATGCATCGCTCGGCTCGACCAACGTCGACACGATCGGTGACTTCTATGTCGTTGATGATGCGATCATTCTCGACAACACGATCTTCAAGCAGATCAAAATAGGAGATCTCGTCGCGTCCGCTTTCACGATCGCAAGCAAGGCAGGGGATAGTTCGGACCGGATTATTTACGACAACAAGACCGGAAAGCTGTTTTACGATGCCGACGGTAATGGGAGCATTGCGGCCATTCAATTCGCCCAAATTGGTACAGGCCTTAAGCTGACTGCGAATGACTTCGATATCATCGCCTGAACCTGTGTGAGCAGATTCATGGTCTTTTCTGCACGGACCTACGCCTCGCTAGGAGGCGGAGGTCTGTACGGAAGGGTGGTTTTGACTAGCGTTCGTGGACAAAGGTTGACTGGGGAAAGCGATTTTGATTCAAGGCTGCCATTTGGAGGCAGCTTTGGGCGAGCGGATAGGTTTGACGGATGAGGAATGGGCGGTGATTGGGCTGCTATTACCTTCAGAACGAGGGCGCGGATGCCGCCCTGCCCAGAACAATCGTCGATATTTCGAAGGTATGATGTGGATGGGGCGCAGTGGCGGCATCTGCCTGACGAATACGGCAAATGGAACAGCGTCTTCCGCCGTTACCGACGATGGATCGAGACCGGCGTGTTCGAGGCGATGCTCGAAACTTTGGCCGAACTCGTCGAACGGGACCGAAGCGCCGACATGATCGACAGCACCATCGTCCGGGCACATCATTGTGCGGTCGGCATAAAAAGGGGACTCAAGAGACCCAGGCGCTTGGCCGATCGCGCGGCGGCTTCACCACCAAGCTCCATGCCCGGTGCGATGCGCGGCCGCTCGGCTTCGTCCTGACGCCCGGACAAACGCATGACAACCAGGCCTTTGCACCGTTGTTCCGGATGATTTCGGACCGGATCGACGCATTCCTCGCCGACAAGGGCTACGACGCTGACGCCATTCGCGAAGAGATCGCCAGCGCCAATATCGAGGCGGTCATACCGGCCAAGAGCAACAGACGCGACCCAATCCCCCATGACAAAGCCAAACAAAAATGGCGAAACCAGATCGAGCACCTCTTCAACAAGCTCAAGAACTGGCGGCGCGTTGCAACACGCTATGACAAGACCAAGGAATCCTACCTCGGCTTCGTCGCCATCGCCGCAGTCAAACTTTGGATGCCCTTTGTCCACGAGCGCTAGGATATCGCTAAGGCTCCGGCCGTCACGAACAGCGTCGAAAACCGAAAAAATAAAAGATCGAAAATCGGCCTCCCGACGGTTTCTTATGCAGACGGACAGCGACATCCGTTGATAGCACTGGAGAAGCGCGATGACTGAAATGCAATCTGCCCCTTCTAGGACTTTTCTGTTTTGTCGGAGACGATGCCACTCAGATTGGTCTCTCGCGACCTGCCAGTGAAGTTGCCATGATAGGAGGATTCAAGACAGTTGACGAAGGCCACGCTGATACCTGGAAAATAATCCTCCGGGCGTATCCTGAATTGAAGACGTTCGGATATGAATTTTTTCCGCGGGGACGCGTCAACTGATCGGAAGAGGATGACACTTACATTCTCTTGGCCGATAAAAAATCCTCGCTTTGGTGATGCATGATCAGGTTATAAGAGAGTGGCATTTGCCGCGCGACAAGCTACAGGTGCTGTCCGATCCCCACTATCGTTGCCATTCCCTCACCACCGCCTTCCCGGAGCGACGTTGAACATGGATCAGATTACCAAGACATAATATCTTCAGGTAGTTCGGACGGCGATAGCTAACGCTCGCGCCGAGCTTTCCGAGGATGCTTACAGCGCGATCACAGCCCCACAGATGCTTGTTCTCACCAATGAGTACTACGAGGCCCCTGTCAAGTTAATCATCTTGGACCAAGAGACGCTTGGCGTGGAGACTCCTCTCTCGACTATCCCGCATGCTGACGACGCCGACTTCGATCAGTTCGTCAAACGTGTAGAGGCCGAATTTTCCGGTTTCGATTTTGCGCTCGGTAGCAGGTGGGAGCGGACACCATTCTGGACGGGCTTTCAGGAAGCATGCGACGCATTCGGCCTGAAAAGCCGCAGAGATGCCGCATGGTCCAATGTCGCTAAGGTGCAGACGATTGGTGCGGTCAAAGGAGGGGTTTCAATCAACGCCCTCGATCCTCAGGTCAGGGCTGAAATCGTGAAATGGCAGAGGCCGATTGCCCTTGCCGAGATCGCATACGCGCAGCCTGATGCCATCCTTCTTTTCACTGGCGACCTCACTTGGATTGCCGAAAACACCTTCCGCTCGACCGTGGACTGGACATTGAGGACAGACCTCGCGAAGGGTCAGATTGGGGAGCTTCCCGCTACAAGCGGTACGCTTACGGCCCCACTGCTTGATTCCCTACCTGTTGCCTATACCTACCATCCGAACGCGCTACGAACCGCTGAAGACAAGGCTAAGGTTCGAGAGCACCGAACAACCGTTATCCGCTGGCTGACGGATCGGGTTGCAAACCAAAAGGCAAGCCTTCCCGTAGATGGCGGAATATCAGCATCCAACGGCCACCAGCCTCAGTGAGGGCCACGCCATGCCTGACATTCTCCACTGTCTACATCTCGTAACCGCCCGATTGCTACCGCGGAGATTTTGCTTTGACGCGAGCGATAAGCTGTTCGTCTTCTACAAAGCTGTCGAGGAAGTCGTTCCATTCCTGAGGTGAACGTCGGGCGTCTGAGAGCATTTGCTTTAGTTCCTCCATGCCGTGGTCTGTGAGCGTAGTGATGGACTCGTCATCCCCGGTGTGGACGTTAATGATGTTACCGTAAGACAATCAGCTTCACCGGCTTATCGAGCAATGCTGGCTGGAGGTGTACTCACCGCATTTACCGAAGGCGTCGATTGATCGCTTCCTCGCTGATGATCCGATTGGGACGCATCTCGACGTGTTTCTGCCTTTTTCGGAAATCGCCGTCGTTGGCAGTGAAATCGTCGGCGTCATAGCGGTTGCTGATGAATGGGTGCTTTCACTGTTCGTCGAGGAACGGTTGCGAGGCAATCGAATTGGGACGTGCCTATTGCATAACGCGGTGATTACCGGTGGCCGCTGGCTTGAGGTTCCTGTCTTTAACGTGCGGGCAATGGCATTTTATGAAGCGTGTGGGTGGAGGAGCGCTGGCGAGAGCTTTGAGGATGTTGGGGGAACGAGGGCCGCGACGGTTTTGATGCAGGCCCGCGCGTCGTTATGATCTGCGCGACGTCGGTTAGGGGGCCGTCAGCGGAATGTCTGCTTCTAGGCTGCGAACAAACAAACACTGCCGATCAATTCCATATCGACTTGTTACTGTCGGCCCCATCGCTTGCATGCTGAACAGCTGGAAATGAACGCTCACCCACATGCGCTTGAGCACTACGAGTGTCAGTTGCACGTCTTCAAGAAATATACTGTGTTTGCCTGATCCAGGATGTTGGGTCGTTGCAGCAAAAGTTCTATCCACTTGCCGTGCCTAGCACCCGAGCGGCATGGCTTTCCTTTTGGGCGATGAACTGAAGAAGTTCAGCCTCATAGGTTGGCGGTACCGCGTCTTTCACCGATTTATGACTGCCTACAAGAGCCCACCATTCTGTGAGTTTTTGTGGAAGCGAGTCATTCAGTTTCGTTTCCGACACTCTATCGAAAACAGAAAAATACCGGAAAAGTGTTGCAAACACCGCGTCGACAAGGCCGAAAGCATCACCCGCGAAGTATTTTTGCGGCTGAAAACGGTCATCGACAATCCGCAGTCGCTCCTCAAGCTCTCGCAACGAGATTGCGAAAGCGGATGCGTCGACATCGCGGTAGATAATGCGGGCGACGATATTCAGCATGCCATCCGCATAGGCCATCCAGGCTTCATGACAAGCGCGCGCCGGTAATCCCCCCGCAAAACAACTGGCTTCAAAAGTAGAATTTTCTCGGCAAGATGATCGAGGAGATTTTGATGAAGACGAGCAGATTTAGCGAACCGCAA
>NZ_JBQVPI010000066.1:0-10234 GCF_052438155.1 Shinella sp.
ACTTTAGGCTGTTCGGTTCGGGCGAGCACGCTTTCCGTCTGCCACTCAATCCCGGCCTGACTGCGCTCGTTGGCGAGAATGACGCAGGCAAGACCGCGATCATAGACGCGCTCCGTCTCGTACTCGGTACGCGAGATCAGGATATGCTGCGTGTCGATTTCGCTGATTTCCATCAGAGCGCGCCGGGTATTGAGCGCGCCGACCATGTTACCATCGGACTGACGTTCCGCGGCCTCACGGTCGCCGACCGGGCCGCCTTTGCCGAGTTCCTCACCTACGAGATGATCGGCGAGCAGGTTGAGACCGTGCTAATCATCACTTGGATCGCCAAGCGCAATGCAAAAGAAGGTAGCTCACGGCGTGTGCTTCCGCCCGAGTGGCGCACCGGCGCCAAAGGCGATGGTCCCACTATGGACTTGGGTGCGCGATCGCTTTTGACCGCGACGTATTTGCGTCCGTTGCGCGATGCGGAGCGCGCTATGAGGGCCGGGCGGGGATCGCGTCTGTCGCAGATCCTCCAGTACACCGCCGAGATCCGGAATACCGGCGTCGGCTTCGACCGCAACGCCAATCCTCCGGTAGAGGCCAAAGACCTAAGTGTCCTCGGGCTCGGCGACTATGCGACCTACCTGTTCGGCGAAAACGAAGGCATCAAGCAGGCGCGCAAGCGACTCAATGAGGAATACCTTGCACCCTTGTCGTTCGCAGATGATCTGCTTTTGGCACGCATCGGCGTCGCCGAAGCGCAGGAAGACAATGTCAGGTTACGGCAGGTTCTAGAAAAGCTTGAGCTGGCCCTGACAGGATCGGCCGACGCGGACACCGCATACAGCCGCGGGCTCGGATCGAACAATTTACTCTTCATGGCCTGCGAGCTGCTGCTGCTCGCGGCAGAAAGCGACGGCTTTCCGCTGCTACTGATCGAGGAGCCCGAGGCGCATCTCCATCCGCAGCGTCAGCTTCGGCTCATGTCGTTCCTGCAGGCACAGGCAAGCAAGCCTCGCGCTGATGGCCAGAAAATCCAGATCATCGTCACGACACACAGCCCGAATCTGGCCTCTGACCTGGATCTCAATAATCTGGCGCTGATCGAAGGCGGGCGGGCCTTCCCTTTGTGTCGTGGCAAAACCCAACTCAGCGGCACAGATTATCGCTTTCTCGAGCGTTTTCTCGATGTGACCAAGGCAAACCTGTTCTTCGCGCGCGCGGTGATGATAGTCGAAGGCGATGCCGAGACTATCCTCATGCCAGTCATCGCCAAGCTGCTTGGCCGCGATTTTCATGAACATGGGGTGTCGCTCGTCAACGTTGGGGGCGTCGGGTTGGGGCGTTATGCGCGGATCTTCCTCCGCCAAGACCCTGAAACGGAGGGCGAGATCGGCATCCCCGTCGCCTGCGTCACCGACATGGACGTGATGCCAGACGTCGCTCCATGGATCGTCGGAAAGCTCCGACCCGGTGAGCAGGTGCCTGCAAGACCACCCTCGCTTCGGCAATGGCGGATAAAGGCGGACTTTCCTGTAGGGCAGCTTGCGCAGCGCCGTGTCGAACGAAGCGCTAGGGCTTCGGGCCAGCGGGTAGAGACTTTCGTTTCCGACGAATGGACGCTCGAATATGACCTTGCCTTTCACGGGCTTGGCAAACAAGTTTATCGCGCCGCTACGCTCGCGCTGAAGGACGAAGCACTCGCGGCCGACCGCGCAGCGCAAGCCGAAGTGCTCGCAGGGGCCGATGCGGCTTATCAGCAACTGGTTGATGCCGGTCATGACCCGGAGACGCTTGGCTCGCACGTCTATGCGCTGTTCGAGGTCGAGAGGGCATCGAAGGCGATCGCCGCCCAGTATCTCGCGGAGCTGCTAGAGAAGGAGTTGGAAGCCGGAACCCTCACCGATCTAGCGTTGCGGCAGCTATTGCCGCCCTATGTCGTCGCAGCGATCGCCCACGTCACAGCAGCCTTTCCCGCGCCCGAGCCGAACGGCGCTGCGGCAGCGGGGACGGCGGCGGCCTGAAGCCGATGTTCGACGATCTTATCCGAGAGCAGGACGTGGCTTGGGCGGCCGAGCTCATGGGACTTGGGCCGGACGGCTTCGCGCCGGTCGGTGATGACGATAGCCGTCTCCGGGCAATGCTCAATCTCGACACGATCGATTTCGAGGCCTGTCCTGGCAGTGGCAAGACCACGCTTCTGGTTGCGAAGCTCGCCGTGTTGGCAACGAGGTGGCCGCACCGGCAGCAAGGAATCTGCGTACTCTCGCATACCAATGCGGCGCGCAACGAAATCGGTGTCAAGCTCGGCAATTCGGCTGCAGGAATCTCGTTGACCCGCTACCCGCATTTCGTTGGCACGATCCACGCGTTCGTGAACGAGTATCTGGCGCTGCCCTGGCTGCGCTCTAAGGGTCTCGAAGTGCAGTGCATCGATACGCAAATTGCGCTTGCCATGCGCTGGAGACTCCTGCCCAGAAAGACACGCTGGGCAGTCCAAAAAGCCCGACTCAGCGAAGGATGTCTGATTTACACACGGCCTGACTATACAGGCGGCAGTACCGGTAAGTTCGGGCCGAAGACGCCGACTTACGAGGCGCTCCTCGAAGCGCGCCGTACGGGCAGCGAACAGGGATACTTCTGTTTCGACGAGATGTTCGTCTGGGCGAACGAATTGCTCGACGAGCGGCCCGAGGCCGCCGTAGACCTCCGGCGGCGCTTCCCGTTGCTGTTCGTCGACGAGGCCCAGGATAATAGCGAGGCGCAGTCGGCGCTCCTGCACCGAATCTTTTCCGCGGGTGACGCGCCATCGCGCCGGCAGCGCTTTGGAGACTCAAACCAAGCGATATATGCGCGCGTCGGCGCCGAAGGCGCTGCGACCGATCCCTTCCCCAGCGCTGCGGTTCAGGCGATGCCGCGCAGCTACCGTTTCGCGCAGCTGCTCGCAGATGAAGTGAAGGGGCTCGGGGTTGCGCCCCAGGAGCTGGTCGGTGCAGGGCCGCCGCCGGAGCACGGCGTCGCCCACCACGCGCCCACGCTGTTCCTGTTCGACGACGCCAGCGTGCAGTCTGTGCTGCCCCATTATGGCGCGCATCTCGTCGCGACGTTTGACGCCCATGTGCTCGAACGCGGCGTGTTTACTGCGGTGGCGGGCGTGCACGATCTCGACGAGGCTGGCCGGGTGCCGCACGCTATGGGCCATTACGCCCCCAATTATGATCCGGCCTGCGCACGCAAGGAAGCGGCGCCAGCCAGTTTCGCGCAATATTTGGCACGCGCGCGCTTCCAGATGGCCGGTAGCGGCAACAGTGACAAGCTCGTCAATGCGACGGCTTCGGCGCTACTCGCAGCAAGCGAACTTGTCGGCGGGACGCACGGGCGGATAACGCGCAAGTCGCCGCATCGCCGAGTCACCGATCTCCTAGCCGACACTCAGGCGCATCCCGCTTATCTCGCCCTGATCGAAGCTGTGCTCGAATGCCGTGGCGAGATCGTTGAAGCGGATTGGCAGGCAGCGCTGCTTCCGCAAGCTGAAGCAATCGTCCAGCAGCTGAGTGGCGCCGGGGCCCTTGACGATGCGACTGCATTTCTCGCTTGGCCGGAGCATCGAGCAGCACTCCAAGCCGGAGCCGCGCCAATTGCGCATACAGACAATCTATTCGTTTACCCCGAGGATGCCCCACAGGTCCGCATTCGACTGGGATCAATTCACTCGGTCAAGGGCGAGACCCACACCGCGACACTGGTACTCGACAGCTTCTACTTCGCACATCACCTGAGCGAACTCAAACCTTGGCTGCTTGGCGCGAAGATAGGTGGGTCGCGGTTGAATCGCCCAGGCAAGGTGCTCTACGAGGGCTCTCGAATGCTTGGTCGGCTCCGTTTACACTACGTTGCGATGACCCGCCCGACCCATCTCTTGTGTCTGGCGATGCGCAAGGATGCCTTTGACGCTGGAGAGCTCGAGATTCTCACCGGCCGCGGTTGGACGGTTATCGAATGCTGAGGAAGCTGTGGTGTAGTAGATAACAAGCGCTACCCAGGTCATGTGTAAGCGCCGACGGAAGGTGGCATTGACGCGGGCTATTTCGCCTTTCGTTGCCGCGGTGCCCATTTCTTTGTGAGGGTCTGGAGTCGGGCGTGGATCAGATCGATATTCGGCTGCGCGTGCGGATCATGGTCGTCGCCGAGGATATCGAGCGCCTGCTCATGATATTCGTGGGCGGGGTCGGACAGGGCTTCCAGTGTTTCGGCGTAGCCCCAAGGTCCACCCGAGTCTTCAGGCGGACGCATGCCTTTTGCTTCAAGCAGGCGGGGGTAGCTGATCTGTGGTTCAGCCGGGGCGATGCCTTCGATCTTGACGCTGTGCTCCCATCCGTCACCAAAGTCGTAAAGGTAACGGAACGTCTTGCCGCGCATACCTTCGAGCGCCTCGGCCAGCGTTGCCTTGCGGGCATCAAGCGGACCATCAAAGCCATACCCAGGGTCAGGGATGCCAAAGCCTGTGCGCCCGAACGTCAGTTCCCACAGATGACTGTCGGTCCAGGCAAGCACCGCCTGGAAGACCGCGTGCAGGCGATCAAGCCGGATGCCTAGCGGCACTTCGATTAGCCGGGTGACGGTCGGGGTCACATCGTCCAGCGTGATCCTCATCCGAACGACGAACGCGTTGCTCAAGCAGCCTGCTCCAGGGTCTGGATCTGTCGGGCCATCTGCCATTGCCATGGGAGAAGCTCGTCGATCCGGTTGATCGGGTGATCACCGATACGTGCGATGACGTCGGTAAGCCAAGCCTCGGGCTCCACACCGTTCAGACGGCACGTTTCGACCAGAGAGTAGAACAGCGCCGCTGCATCACCGCCCTTGGGTGAGCCGACGAACAGCCAGTTCCGGCGTCCGAGCGCAACACCGCGCAGGGCATTTTCCACGAGATTGTTGCTGATCTCGAGCAGGCCGTCGTCACAGTATCGGACCATCGCCGCCCATCGGTTGAGCGGATAGCGGCACGCCTTGGCCAGGGTGCTGTCGGATGACAGCCTGCGCCTCTGCGCTTCGAGCCAGGGTCGCAACGCGTCGAGCTTTGGCCGTGCCAGTTCCTGACGGATCCGCCTTCGCTGATCGGGAGGTGCGCCGCGGATATCGCGTTCGATCGCGAACAGCTCGCCGATGCGCACCACCGCCTCTGCCGCGACCGGCGACGGGTTCTTTTCCAGGATGTCGGTAAACTTGCGCCGGGCATGCGCCCAGCAGCCAACCTCGGTTACGAAGCGGTCCGGATCACGATACAGCCGGTTATATCCGCTATAGCCGTCGGCCTGGAGATAGCCGCGATACCCGGCAAGGTGTGCCGCGGGGTGCTCTCCGCCTCGGCCCGGGGTAAAGCGGAACGCAACCGCAGGTGGACTCATATCACCGCTTGACCGATCATCGCGCAGGTAGACCCAGAAGTACGCGGTCCTGCTGCCGTCCTGGCCGTTCAGCAAGGTGACTGGCGTCTCGTCTCCATGGATCTTGGGTGCCTCACAGATATGGGAGAGCAGCCGTTCGCCAAGCGGGGCCATCAACCAGGCCAGCTTGCGCGCCCAGCGCCCCATCACATCGCGATCGATATCCACGCCCTGGCGGCGCAGGATCGCCGACTGACGATACCAGGGCTGGTGATCAGATGAGCGAGCAGCGCGCTGCTCGCCATGACCTTGGGCAACGGAAGATCGATGGCCGGTGCCTGCCGGATCTGTTCACAGCGCCTGCATGCAATGCGGGGACGCACATGGCGCAGCACCCGGAACCGGGCAGGCACATAATCCAGCACTTCCGTCACATCCTCGCCGATCACGGTATCGGTGCCGCCGCAGGCACAGGGGCCGGGACGATGCTCTGTCGTCTGCCTGGGGATATGGGCCGGGATGGGCTGGTGTGATCCGGCCTCGCGGATGCTCTTCGACGTTTCCGCCGCATCGTCGTCATCGGCAGGCACTGGAGTATCGACTTCCTCGAACATCAGGCGCAGCTGGGCGATATCCATCTGCTCCGAGCTGCGGCCAAACTGCACCCGCAAAAGGTGCGCGAGCCGGTGCTCGAGCTTTTCGATGGTCAGGCTCTGTGTCTTGACGGTGTCGTTTGCAAGCCTGAGCGCATCGCGCTCCAGTTCAACGGCCTCGGCCATCTCCCGCACCATTTTCTGCAGGAGAACAGGGTCTGAAGGGAGGCGATCAAGGTCGAACCGCATGCCCGCAACTATAGCGTAACAGCCACTTTGATCCTACAAAAAACGCCTGTTTTCCGGGCGTTTTCTGATCAGGCGAGCGTCGGTACCAGCACCCTTTCGTGCACGATCGCCTGCCGCCAGTCGAGCCCTCCGATCAGCATCGCCACTTGTGCAAACGACAGTCGGACCGCCACCCCGTCCTGTGTCCGGGGCCATACGAACTTGCCCCACTCGAGCCGCTTTGCGTACAGGCAAAGTCCCGATCCATCCCAGACCAGCGCCTTCAGCCTGTCGCCCCTTTTGCCCCGGAACAGGAACACAGCACCACTGAACGGATCGAGCTGCAGGATATTGCGGACCTGGGCCGATAGCCCGTCAAAGCCCTTGCGCATGTCGCACGGTGCCAGCGACAGATAGATCTTCGCCGATGGTGGCAGCGTCAGGCTCAAAGGCCGAGCTCGCCGATAACTTCAAGCGCCAACTTCAGCGCCGCCCAGTCACCGCTGCTTCCTGCGTCGGTTCTGCGCTCATCACCTCCACCGGCACGAACCCGGCCATGGCGCCGCGCAGCAGCTGCTTGCGCCAGGTATACAGCTGGCCCGTTCCAATCCCGTATCGCCGGGCAACCAATGCCACGATCGCGCCAGGCTGCGTCGTTTCCTTCAGGATCGCGAGCTTCTCTTCGTCGCTCCAGCGCCTTCGCCGCTCAACCCGTACAACCGCTCCGCCATCGCTGCGCGCACTCATACGAGGCTCGTTTGACTGATCACTATCCACTCGCAAGGCCTCCTTCGACCCTGCCGTTCGGACAAATCACCCCACCCAGCAAGGCCGGGTTCCGTCGGCGCTTACCGCTGATCTCAAGATGGCGTGCACTGGCTCACCCGGCTTGGGCTTCATTTGGTCGCGGAATGTCGCGTTATACGGGTGAGGATTTCTCCGTCCCCCAACAGCAATGCGCACCATAGCCCCTAGCCTTCGCTTGTGGTCACTTGTGCTCACAGTCCTTCACGGTGCCGGGGGCTGATAATCCGAACCGCTAGCGGTTGCCCTAAATAGGGCAATGTGTGAACGCGCTTGGGCGATACGCGCATCAAGAGATTGCTGTTCGACATCAAGCAATCGTTGTTCGGCTTGTAACTTTGCCGGCAGACCGATTAATCCCGCTTCAAAGGTCCGGCGCGCATCGCGCGTAGCCCGCTCGATTGAGCCCCGAGCGCGCTCCGCCTCGCGAACCTGTGTTTCGCGGGCAATGGCCGCAAAAAGACAGTTCTCCACATCCTCTGTCGCCAGCAGCAATGCCGACTGATAACCGGCCAGTACCCCATCACTGCGCGCACGCGCTGCTTTAACCTCGGCATCGATTTTGGCAAAATCGAACAAGCGCCAGCGCAAGCCGATCAAACCCTGTGCGTTGAACGCGGAGGAGCTGAATAGCTGTCCGGAATCAATCGATTGAAACCCGATCAGTCCGGCAAGCGACAGTGACGGATAATATTCCATCAAGGCTGATGCGATCCGCGCGTCCGAGGCCGCAACACGCGCCTCGGCGGCCCGGACATCGGGGCGGGCACGCAACACAACTGCCGGGCTGGCCAGCGATGACAACCGCGGTATCGTCGGAACCGCCACCGGTGCGCTCTTCAATTCAGCGCCTGCGGTCAAAACGACCAGCCGATTGCGCTGGGCCTCAGCGGCCATTTGCACCTGCGGCAACAGCGCATCAAGCCTTGCGAGTTCGCCCTCAATCTGGTCGAGTTCGGTGCGTGCAGCTGTGCCAGCTGCGAGCCGCCGCCTGACGGTTTCAACGAGTTGCTCCGCGATCGCGCACTGGCGCATGATGATGGCAATTTGTTCGTTGGCAGCGGCCCACGTGACGTAGGCATCGGCAGTCTCGGCAGCGATACTGATTCGCACGCCGTCGAGCAAAGCGCTGGTTTCTGCCCGGTTGGCGCGGGCGGCCCGTGTTGCTGCGCCCAAGCGACCGAACAAATCGATTTCCCAATTAGCTTGGGTGCTGACATCGTAAATCGTGAGATCCCGCTCGAAACCCGGAACATCGCCGATAAAGGCCCCTGGCACGCCTTCCAGCGATTGGCGTTGCCGTGCGGCGGAAGCACCGGTGTCTCCAGCCGGAAACCTTTCGGCGCGAACGCGCTTTACGAAGGCATTGGCCTCATCAAAGCGGCTTTTCGCCGCGACAATATCAAGATTGACGGTCAGGGCGTGCTCAACAAGGCGGGCAAGTTCGGGGTCATTCGTTGCTTGCCACCATTGTGCTGCATCGCCGAGTGCGGGCACATCCATCCGCTGTGTCAAGCCGTCAGCATTGCGAAATTGAGTGCCCGATGGTGTTTCCAGCTCGGTGGTAGGACCAATCGTAGTGCACCCGGCGAGCAAAGCTGTAGTCGTCGCCGTCACGATTGCGCCTTTGATTGCGGTTCTCTTGGTCATACCGTAACACTTCCCGCATCGGGCGAGGGCGACCCGTAATCCCCACTAGTGGTGGCAGGGCCGACCCGGAACCATGCCGCATAGAGTGCCGGGAGGAAAAACAGGGTCAGGACCGTCGCGAATGCCAGCCCGCCCATGATCGCAACCGCCATCGGTGCCCAAAACGCTGATTGCGTCAGCGGAACCAAGGCAAGAATGGCGGCCAGTGCGGTCAGGACCACTGGCCGCGCGCGGCGGATGGTGGCTTCGATGACAGCCGTCAGTGGCTCACTGCCGCTGGCAATGTCTTGGTCTATCTGGTCGACGAGGATCACCGAATTGCGCATGATCATCCCCGCAAGTGCGATGACGCCAAGCTGGGCGACAAAGCCGAATGGTGTCTGGGTAATCAGCAAGGTCAGCGTTACCCCGATCAGACCCAGCGGTGCGGTAAGCAAAACCAGTATGCTGCGGCTCATGCTTTGCAGCTGGACCATCAAGAACAGCAGCCAAAGGCCCAGCATGGCCGGTAGCAATGCGGCAATGGAAGCTCCTCCTTTTGCGGATTCTTCCACAGCCCCCGCCATTTCAATGCGGTAACCCGAAGGCAGCCCCTCGCGGATCGCATCAAGCTTTGGGTTGATTGCGTTCGAAACATCAGGAGCCTGCACACCGGCGATGACATCAGCGCGCACGTTCAATGTCACATCGCGATTGCGACGCCGGATCAACCCATCTTCGACCACCGGCACAATTTTCGCTAATTGTGCCAAGGGTACCGACTGGCCATTGGCAGTACGAATGGTGAGGTCTTTCAAACTCTCAGCGGCAGTGCGTTCTTCGCTTACTGCGCGCGCGATCACATCGATGGTTTCGGTCCCATCGCGCACTTGTGTTACCCGATAACCATCAACGAGCGTCTGCAACGAGGACGCAATTTCTGCAGGCGTCAGGCCCAGTGCCCGGGCACGGTCTTGGTCGATATCCAGGCGCGCAGCCATCGCCATATCACCCCACTCAAAATTGGTATCCCGCACGCGTTCATCAAGGCGCGTTACATCGCGCACCTCGGCAGCAATCCGCTTAACCTGCGCCGGATCCGCCCCCATCACTCTGAACTGCACAGGATACCCTACCGACGGTCCATTTTCCAACCGCGACACGCGGGCGCGAACGTCCGGGAGCGCTTCCGCCAGCTTTGCCTGGAAATCGGTCGTCATGGCTGCGCTGTCACGCGGGTCCTTTGGGTGCACGATGAAGTTGGCATAGGCCAGATTTGGAAGCTCGGGATTAAGGGACAGGGTGAAGCGAGGCCCACCGCCGCCGACATAAGTCAGCACATAATCGGTCCTTTCGTCATCCATGATGAGCTGCTCGATTTGCGCCGCCCGAGCGCGCGTCGCCGCATAGGATGCCCCTGCGGCCAGTTCCATATCCACCAGAACTTCCTGTCGCGAAGATGCCGGGAAGAACTGCTGTGGCACTAGTGGGAACAACAAGAGGCTGATGACAAATACAGCGCCTGTCGCGACCAGCGTCAGCTTGCGCCGGTTAACGCACCAGGTGATAAGTCGCCGCAGCCGTACATAAATTGGACTATAATAGCTC
>NZ_JBQVPI010000067.1:0-9580 GCF_052438155.1 Shinella sp.
CGGCCGGAAAGCGGTGACGTTTGTAGTGGGCGCACACCTCTTCCGTCATGCCGGTAGACTATCGTCCCGATCCACACTAGCCGGTTAAGGCGACGCCACTCATGCAGCAGTTCGGCGGCGCGCTGGTTGCCGTCAACCTGATCAGGAAGGGCTGACGAAGCCTTTTCACAGCCCCGCTCCCCTTCGTCGTCCAGACCCTCATCGCGCAAGCGATGGCGATACGTTCGAGATTATAGAGCGTTATCGTCAATTTTATTCGGCTTTTACGATGAGTTCGATCACGGCATAGTCGTTTTCACAGGGCGGCCGTGGTGGTCTGCCGATCTCAAGGGAACCGAACATGTCGCACATCGCAATCACCCGCCAGGTCGAAGACCTGACGACCTCCGCCGCCGTCCAGGCCGTATCGCCGGCCGCCGGCCGCGTCCTCGTCAGCCTGATCTTCATGCTGTCGGGCTTCAGCAAGCTGACCGCCCCGGCCATGACGATCGGCTACATCGAATCCGTCGGCCTACCCTTCCCGACGCTGGCCTACGGCACCGCACTGGTGGTGGAAATCATCGGCGGCGCTGCCCTCGTCCTCGGCTACCGGACGCGCTTCGTTGCGGCGGTGCTTGCCGTGTTCTCCGTCGCGACCGCCGTCAGCTTCCACAACGATCTCGCGGACCTCAACCAGTTCATCCACTTCTTCAAGAACGTCGCCATGGCCGGCGGCCTGCTTCACGTCATCGCGCTCGGCGGCGGCAAGCTCAGCATCGACGGCTGGCGCCGCTAGGCACACCCTTTCCCCCCCAGTTGCAAGCAATCGAGCGGCAGGCCGCGCCTGCCCAATGGAGAAAGCCATGACCACCGTCGTCAAATACAGCCAGTGGGGCGGCCCGTCCGTCCTGCATGTCGAACAGGAAGATGCCCGCGCCCCCGGCGCCGGCGAGGTGCTGATCAGGCAGGAGGCGATCGGCGTGAACTTCGTCGACACCATGTTCCGGAACGGCACGTTCAAGGTCGGCCTGCCGGCGGTGGCGGGCGTGGAAGGCGCGGGCACCGTGGAAGCGGTCGGTCCGGGCATCAGCCGTTTTGTCGTCGGCGACCGGGTCGCCTATTTCTTCGCGCCGGGCAGCTATGCCACCCGCCGGGTCGCCAGCGAGGACGTGCTGGTCAAATTGCCCGGTGACGTCTCAGCCGAGACGGCGGCGACCATCCTCACCAAGGGCCTGACCGCCTGGATGGCGATCAACGCCATGGCGAAGCCGGGCGCTGGCGACCGTGTCCTCGTGCAGGGCGCGACGGGCGGCGTCGGCAACCTGCTTGCCCGCTGGCTGCGCGCGCGCGGGGTGACGGTGATCGGAACCGGCTCGCATCACAAACTGCCCGCCCTGCGCGAAGCCGTCGACCATGCCTTCGCCTATGATACCGCCGGGCTGAACGACGCCATCCGCACGCATGCTCCTGACGGTGTCGACATCGTCTATGAACTGGTGGGGGCAACAACCTTCGCCGCCACGCTCAGTGCGATCCGCAACGGCGGGACGATCGCCGTGATCGGTGCGGCCTCCGGCGGCGGCGCCATCGACGAGGCGGACCTCGCCCGCCGCGGCATCCGCCTCGTGCGCGGCAGCACCGGCCAGCATGTGACGAAGACAACCTGCAGGCTGCCGCTGACGACGTGTTCGCAGCCTGGCGGAACGGCGCGTTCGGCGCGGTCAGCGCGCGAAAATACCCGTTGTCCAAGGCCCAGCAGGCGCATGCGGATATTCTCGACCGTCGCGGCGACGGCCCGATGATCCTTGTCCCGTGACACGGCCTCCGAAGGAAAGCGTCATGTCGGATTGCGACAGCCTGAATCCCCTCTTCTGGGATATCGAGAAACGCGACAAGGCTACCTGTCGCCCGCGACGGCACCCGCGCCCCTCCTTCGTGGAAGCCCTTGCCGTGGTCATCGTCCTGCTGCTCGCCCTAGTCGGCGGCCTCGATCGATGGGCGAGCGACGCCAAGGCCGGGGTGCCGGCGGCGGTAACCGCCCTCGGCGATGCCGAATCCGGCTAGGCATCCATGCCCGAAGATTGCTGAGCCAATGATGGCGTCATCGCGGAAAGTGGCGCCATTTCACCATGCGGTCGCAGAGATCGAGCACATTGCCATCGGCGGCAAAAACGCCGTCGCCGCGATGGTGCAGGGTTCGCCACTCTCTGTGGTCGTTGTCGATCCACAGTCGTTCCGCTTCGAGGATGAAGAGGCTATGGTGTTCGACGACATCGACCACCCTGCATTCGATATTGGCAAGGCACTCCTTGATCAACGGCGCGGCGACGCTGCCCGCCGGCTGCTGCGTCAAGCCGAAACGCTCGAACTTGTCGACAGTGTCACCCGAGCAATTGCCGATATCGACGACGGTCTCCGCAAGGTCGATGGTCGGGATGGCGATGACGCATTCGCCGGTGGCCCTCAGCGCGCTGTAGCTGTGATCCCACGGGCCGATGACGCAGCCGATCAGCGGCGGCGCGTGCTGGATCATCATGTGGAAGCCCATCGTCATGATGTTGGGCTTGCCCCTGTAACTGGTCGTCACGAGCACGATCGGGCCCGGTTCGAGCTGGCGAAAGGCCCCGGAGGCCGGTACTTCCTTCATGGGAAAACTCCTTGATCGTCGGCCTCCCCATTCGCGATGGGAAGGCCGATGGTTTGCGATTACCAGCCCTGTTCGACCGGCAGGACGAAGAGTTCGGCGACGTTGACATGGGCCGGCGCCTGCGCGGCAAACAGGATGGTCTCGGCAATGTCGACGCCTTGCAGGAAGGTCATCTGCTTTGCGAGATCATCCATCTGCTGGCGATAGCCGGGATCGGTGATCTGGTCGTAGAGTTCGGTCGCGACCGCGCCCGGCTGGATGCAGGTGACGCGGATATTGTGCTTCTGGCCGACCTCCATGCGCAGCCCGTCGGAGAAGGCGGCCACCGCATGCTTCGTCGCGCAATAGACCGACAGCCCCTTAAAAACCTTGCGGCCGGCGATCGAGGACGTGTTGAAGATGTGGCCGGAATGCTGCTTGATCATCTGCGGCAGCACGGCCGCCGTCGTGTTCAACAGGCCCTTCACGTTGACATCGACCATGCGAAGCCATTCGGCGGTCTTGAACTGGTCGATGTCGGAAAGCGGCATCAGGCCGGCATTGTTGAAGAGAATGTCGATCGCGCCATAGGCATCGACCAGCGTCTTGACGCCGGCTTCGACGGAGGCCGGATCGACCACGTCCATCTCGATGACCAGGGCTTCGCCGCCCTTCTCGGTGATCTCGGCCTTCAGCGCGTCCAGCCGATCGGTGCGCCGGGCGGCGATGCCGACCTTCACGCCGGCTCCGGCCAGCGCCAGGGCCGTTGCCGCGCCGATGCCGCTCGATGCGCCGGTGACCAGCGCGACCTTACCATTGATGTTCGTCATGATCTGTCTCCTTGTTGCTTGAAAACCCGCTCCGAAGCGGAGAGGCGTTCGCTTTCGACAAGGAGAACTCTAGGGAATCCCGGGTTTCCCCTCTCCCGGTGGCTTGCCAAGGCTGTCGTGATTTTGCTCTATTGTCCGCCGGCTGGGGCTAACCCCTGCGATAATCGCTCGGCGAAAGGCCCGTTTCGCGACGGAAAATCTGGGCGAAATGGCTGGGGCTGGAATAGCCGACCGTCAGGCCGATTTCGATGATGCTGGTGTCGGTTTCCTGCAACAGTTGCTGGGCCTTGGCCACCCGCTGGCGGATGAAGTAGTGCGAGGGTGGAAGGCCCGTCGCCTTCTTGAACAGCCGGCTGAAATGGAATTCGCTGATGCCGACCTCCTGCGCCAGGCGGCCGAGGTCGAACGGTTCTTCCAGTCGGTCCTCCATGAAGGCGATCGCCCGCCGGAGCTTTGCGCCGGGCAAGGCGTTCTGCGCACGCATCTCGGTGTCGACGACGGCATAATGGCGCATGAGATGGACAGCAAGGCTCTGCGCCAGCCCTTCGACATAAAGCGGACTGCCACCGCCGTCGGCCGTCAGTTCCTCGTGGAGAAGGCTCAGGATGTGCGAAAGCGTCGCGTCGCGGCCGCCGGAGACATCCTTCAGCGTCACATTCCCGCCGTCCTTGCCGAACATCGCCTCGCCCACCCGCTCGAACAGCGGCACGGAGACGTACAGGTGCATCACCCGAAAGGGTTTTTCACCCTCGGCCTGCCAGCGCATTTCATAGGGCACCGGCGAGCAGGTCAGGAAGAAATCGCCGACCGCGACGCGACTAGCCGTCCATTCGCCGCCAAGATCCCGCTCCTCGACGACCGCATTGCCGGACATGATCCAGACGATGAGCGGCTCGGCGACGGCGGGCACCAGGAAGGGATGTTGAACGCGGTGGCGGGAGAGTACCTGCACGAAGACATCCCGCCACGCCGGCCCGTCGCCGCTGATCAGCGTGTTTCCGCTGATGTAGTTTTCGAGCCCGATCGGGGAGGTCCGCTCGGGGACGGGACGGCCGGCGGATGTTTCGTCCATAGCCACGGTCGTCTCCCTCTCCGTAATTGGCCTCATGCCGATGTGGCGCCGGAATCAAGGATATCCAGCGCCACGGAAAAGGAAAGAACCAGGGCTTTCTGACTATTCCAGCTTCTTGCCGTCGCGATAGAGGATCATACCGGCATGATGGAGCACACCGTCGATGAAATCGCCATCGGCGGTGAAGCCGGTATCGTCCCAATAGTCGATATGGTCGCCGCGAACCTCGTATCGCCCCTGGTAGGCGCTCTCCCGGCGGCCACGCGCCTCGTCATAACGGCCGTTCGGCAGCAGGTTGTGGCGAATGCGGCCGTCGACGGTGATCCACATACCGACATAGGGGTGTGTCTGGTAGGGGGCGTTCCGGATCGTTTTCATCTGGGCATATCCTTCCTGGGCAGGGGCCATGCAGAGCAGCATCGCGACAAGGCCTGCCGTCGCTAATTCAAATCGGTTTGACATTGCAGCCTCCGCTCACATGCTGGCGGTGGGCCGGATGACGATCTCGCTGGTATCGACATCCGCCGGCTGGCCGATCACATGCACGATCGCCTCGGCAATGGCCTCCGGCTTCAGGGCGATTCGGCGATAGGCGACCATCGCTTCGGCGGCCGCGGGATCGGTGATGGTGTCGGCGAGTTCCGATTCCACCACGCCCGGATAGACGCAGGTCACGCGGATCCGGTCGTTCTCCTGCCGCAACCCGTCGGAAATCGCCCGCACCGCATATTTGGTGGCGCAATAGACGGCGGCCGTCGGCGAAACGCTGAGGCCGCCAACGGAGGAGACGTTGATCACCTGCCCGGCGCCCTGCCGGTTCATGGCCGGCAGCACGGCGGCGATGCCGTAGAGCACGCCCTTGATGTTGACGTCGACCATCCGGTCCCACTCGTCCACCTTCAGCGAGGCCATCGGCGAAAGCGGCATGACGCCGGCATTGTTGACGATGACGTCGATGCGGCCGAAGGCATCGAGCGCGGTATTGGCAAAGGCCTGGACATCCGCGCGGGATGTGACGTCAAGGCTCCGGGTGAGCGCCTTGCCGCCGGCAGCAGCGATCTCGGCCGCTAGCGTTTCGAGGCGATCGGTACGCCGTGCGCCGAGCACGACCACGGCGCCGGCCTTGGCCAGGGCGCGCGCCGTCGCCTCGCCGATGCCGCTGCTGGCTCCCGTGACGAGAACGATCTTGTTTGCGATATTGCTCATGGGATTGATCCTTTGTTGAGGGTTTGCTTGGTCAGGCGGCGCTGGGGCGTCGCGTCGGAAAATCGGTGCTGCGGCTGACGTCCTCCCATTGCCTGAGGTCGTCGTCGAAACGATCGAGGCGGGTGCGGGCGCGCTGGAGGGCATCGCTGCCGAGCAGCAGGTCGAGCGGCGGCTCCTCCGCGTCGACGGCCTCCAGAATGGCGCGCGCCGCCTGGCGGGGATCGCCGGCCTGCTTGCCGTCCTTGCTCAGGAGGCCATCGACCGCCCGGCCGCTGGTCGCGGCATAGTCGTCGATGGTGGATCCGCTGCGCAGGGCCGATCGGCTCGACAGGAAATCCGTGCGGAAGGAGCCGGGCGCGACGGCCGTCACCCACAGCCCGAACGGCGCCAGTTCCTGGGCGAGCGCATAGGAGATCGCCGACAGCGCCGCCTTTGTTCCCGCATAGATGCCGGAGCCCGGCGCCGGCGCGATGCCCGCGACCGAGGCGATATTGACGATGTGCCCACGCCCCTGTTCGCGCATCCTGGGCAGCGCGTGGCGAATGAGCGTTAGCGGGGCGAAGAGGTTGACCGCGAAGATGTCGCGCACTTCATGCTCCCCGGCCGCCTCGACCGATCCGAGCAGGCCGTATCCCGCATTGTTGACGAGGACATCGATCCGGCCATGCAGCACGAGGGCCGAGGCGAGTGCCTGCTCGATCGATGCCGCGTCTGCCATGTCCAGCGGCAGCACATGCAGATCCCGCATTGCCAATCCTTCCGGCGCGGCACCACTGCGCGTCGTGCCGATAACGGCGTCGCCGCGTTCGAGCGCGACTTGCGCGAGGGCAAATCCAAGCCCCCTCGATATGCCGGTGATGAACCAAACCCGCTTTGCCATGACATTCTCCTTGCCTGCGACGAAGACCTTGACTGGCTCGCCGGCTCTGGAAGAAAGATTAGGCCCGGATGGCGAGGCTTATAATCCAGCGCCTCTCAACAGGGCTTGTTAGCCGCGAGTGTATAATCGGTCCTTCTCGCTCAGGCCGGCAGATCGGCACGCACGCCGGAACCGGATCGACGCGCCAGGCCCGTGTCATTGGCAGCCGCCCGGAGGGGCGAGGCTTCGGAAAAGGTCAGAAGCTCGACTTCCGGTTCGGCGAGATGGCGCAGCAGATGAAAATACCCGTCCATGCGCGCATGGCGGAGATTGTCTCGAAGATCCGCCCGCGACCGCCAGGTCTCGTAGATGCACCAGACGCCGACCTCGTCCTGCGACCGGTGCACACGATACTGCAGGCAGCCCATCGCCGCGCGGCAGGGCGC
Source organism: Shinella sp. (assembly GCF_052438155.1). Lineage (NCBI taxonomy): Bacteria > Pseudomonadati > Pseudomonadota > Alphaproteobacteria > Hyphomicrobiales > Rhizobiaceae > Shinella > Shinella sp. The sequence goes on from NZ_JBQVPI010000067.1 coordinate 7,019, forward strand.
GACGAGCCGTTCGAGCGCACATCCAAGCGCCTCGGACAGACCGGGACGGGCCCGCAGGATGGTAATGTTCGTGAGGTTTTCCATGACACGCTCCATATCTCATTCGTGGCTGTTCCCTGTTAGCCAGGAGAATGGCTGATGCGGTCGCAATGGATAATCGACGGGTTTCTACCGTTCCTTGTTAGCAGGAACGACATAATCGGCGGGAGGGGCAAAGGCCGCGTGCCTAGACGTCCTGCCGCGCCGCGGCTCTCACGGCATCGATGAACGTGCGCAAGGCAGGCGCCATCTGCCTTTGTCTTGGATAGCAGAGAAAAAATCCGGGATAGGGTTCGCAATAGCCGTCGAGCATTCTGACGAGCCGCCCCTCGGCAATCAGGCGATCGGTTTCCCGGTTCGTCGCAAAGGCGATGCCGGCCCCGTCGAGGCAGGCCGACAGGATCATGCTCCGGTCGCTCGTGATGATCGGCCCCTTCACGACGAGTTCGAACCAGCCGCCGTCCCGCTGGAACTCCCAGGCATAGGGAAGGCTGCGGCCCGACCAGCGCCAAAGAAGGCAGGTGTGGTTCAACAGGTCTTCCGGCGTTTCCGGCAGGCCGTGCTGCGCCACATAGCCGGGTGTCGCCACCGGATGCTGAGAGAGGGCGCCGCCGATCTCGACCGCGATCATGTCCCGCTCGACCACCTCGCCGGGCCGGATGGCAACGTCCCATCCGCCGGCGACGATATCGACAACCGCATCGTCGACGGTCACGTCAACCGTGATCTCGGGGTAGGACCGGCTGAAAGCGCCGAGCATCGGCGTTATGAAGGCCTGTGCCGCCGCCCGCGCGGCATGCACACGCACCGTCCCGGCCGGCGTGTCGCGGAAGCGCACGGCGCTGTCGAGCGCTGCGCTGATTTCGTCCATCGCCGGGCGCAGGCGCAGCAAAAGCGTCTCGCCGGCCGGCGTGAGCGCGACGCTGCGGGTCGTGCGATTGAGCAGGCGGATACCCAGCCGCTCCTCTAGGGCGCGGATCGTCTGGCTGAGCGACGACGGCGTGATGCCGAGCCGCTCCGCCGCCCGGCTGAAGCTCAACAGCTCGGCAACGGTGACGAAGGTTCGCAACTGCGCAAATTCGCTGCCCTGGACAGTCGGCGTCATGGTTTCCTCACAGGATATGAGTGGCGGGATTGTTTACCAGTACCAAACAATCCCGCCACCCTCACGCCGATTTTTAACCCACGCACCACTTCCAGCCGGTGTCACGCAGGCTCGAAACCTTGCAGGGCGATGATCCGCGATCCCGCCGCCGACTGCCGTTGCCTTGCCAGCGGCGCATAGGCCGGCGAGGCGAAAAGATCGCGGATCGCCTGCATATCGGGGAATTCGATGATCAGCATATTGTTCGCCTCCCAGCCTTCAAGCTGGAGCGGGGCTTCATCAAGGGCAACGAGCCGGCCGCCGGCTGCGGCGACGAGCGGCAGGGCCTTGGAACGGTAGTCGGCAATCGCGTCATGGTCGTGAATGTCGAGATCGACAACGAGGTAGGCAGACATGGATGGCTCCTGTTTTTGAAGGCCGCATCCCATTCGGATGGGTCGACTGAACCTAGGCGCGCTCAGGGCAAGCCTCTCCCGCCAGCTTGCGCAGGCCGTCGGGGTCTTGCGCAAAGCGCTCTTCCGACTATTGCGCAGGCGCTTGCCTGGCGTCGAACAGCAACATGCGCTCCTGCGGGCACTGAAACGTTAACCGAGCATCGATCAAAAATGTGGGATCATCTGTCGGCATGACCAGATGCGCACGTGATCATCTCTATCGTCGTCACCGGTTTCCGGCTGAGGTGATTGCCATGCCATATGGCTCTATTTCCGGTTTCCGCTCAGACTACGAATGGTCGAGGATATGCTGGCAGCTCGCGGCATCATCGTCTCTCACCAGAGCGTGAGATTGTGGGCGGAGAAATTCGGCAGGCACTTCGCCAATGACATCCGGAAGCGCTCAGCCGGCAGGCTCGGTGACAAATGGTACCTCGACGAGGTCGTCATCACCATTCGGGGAAAGAAATACTGGCTCTGGCGCGCCGTGGATCAGGATGGTTTCGTCCTCGACGTTCTGGTCCAACGCCATCGTTGTGCCAGGGCTGCGCAGCGTTTGATGCGCAAGCTTTTGAAAGGGCAAGTTTCTGCCCCGCGTGTTATGATCACCGATAAGCTCCGATCCTACGGTGCCGCGAAGCGGGAAATCATGCCCGGCGTCGAGCATCGTTCGCACAAGGGCTAGAACAACCGGGCGGAGAATTCTCATCAACCCCGTCCGACGGCGTGAGCGGATCATGAAACGCTTCAAGTCACCACGACAGCTTCAGCGCTTCGTCTCGATCCATGATCCAATCGCCAACCTCTTCCAAATTCCACGCCACGAGATCCCATCTCACCAGTATCGCGAGCTGCGAGGGACCGCCCTGCAGATGTGGAGCGAGATCGCACATCTGCAGGGCGTTTGTGTCCGTCGTCAAATGAACTGAGATTTTTTTGGCCTTGGAAGAGTGGATTTTGCGGCTCGGTCGCGGGTTGATTTAA
>NZ_JBQVPI010000068.1:0-298 GCF_052438155.1 Shinella sp.
GCTGCGCCAGCCTGCCTGCGCCCAGCGGCGCGGCAAAGGACGTGCCGCGCACCGTGACGCTCTTTCCTCCCCCTGCGGCGGGCGCCAGGCTGCGCCCTGGTGCTGCGAAGGCGACATGCTTTCCGCGTCCCGCCTCGGGCAACACCCGGCCGGAGGTATCCACACCGGTCACCGCGAGCACACCGAACTGTGCTGCCGGAAAGGCTGGCGGCGCCGCCGGGCCATCATTGCCGACGGCTGCGACGATCAGCGCACCCTTGGCCTGGGCCCGCGCGATCGCTGCATGGACCAGCGCGTT
>NZ_JBQVPI010000068.1:308-8779 GCF_052438155.1 Shinella sp.
GTCCGGTCCGACCAGGCTGATGTTGATCACGGCGGCCTGCTGCCCGCTGAGCCATCCCAGCGCGCGTGCGATTGCCGAGGCGGTACCGCCCGTGGCATCGGTGCCATAGACATCGGCAGCATAGAGCGCGCTGCCCGAACCCGCCGCGCCCAGCGCCAGCGCCGCCACCGCGGTGCCATGGTCGCCCGCGCGGGGCGCGCCGGTGGCAAAGCCCTTCTGCACGACCCGTGTGCTGAGGCCGGGGAGTGGGCCCACGCCGCTGTCGATCAGGCCGATCCGCGCGCCGCCGGGCCCGCCTGTCTGCGCAGCGGCCAGCGCGCCGAGAGATGCTGCGGGCGGAAGACCGCCACTGGGGAAATAGAGGTTGTCCGCTGCTATCTCGGCTGCGGGCATCAGCGCGGCCAGCTGGCGCTGCGCCTTGCCGAGCGGCAGTCCTTCGGGAAGCGCGAAGCGGACAAAGGTCAGGTCGAGCTCCGCGATGACCTCTTCGTCGATGATGCGGTACCCTGCCGCAATCGCTCTGGCCCGGTCGGCGCCCGCCACCCCCGTCGCCAGCAGCACGCCGCGCAGGGCAGGCGCGCGCACCGCGTCGAACTCGACCCGATCGCGATGGGTGCGGACAAAACCGGTCAGGCGATCAAGCCTTGCCGAGCGCAGTTGCCGCGCCACCGCATCGGGCGACAGCCGATCGAGGTCGAGAGTGTCGAGCAGGGGCCGTGCAAGCCCGTCGATCCCGCCGCGCGGCGTGGGCAGCGAAGGCAGCCCGATCTGGGGCATCGCCGCCGCCGGAAGGGCGACCATTGCCACCCCCGCCATGACCCTGCATATTTTTGCCATCATGCTGCTGCGTCCCTGCCAGAGGCCATCCCTCCGCCTTGTCCTTGCACGAATTTTTCGTGGTCCGGGGATGAAACGCATCAACCGGGACGTTTCATCCGCATGAACCACAAAAAATGGCTGACCCGATGCGGCATGGCAACCGCCGATGTGGAGCGCGAGAATGGCATTTGAGCAAGATCTGGTTGCCCTGCTGCCGCGGTTGCGACGCTTTGCGCGGGGGCTTGCCGGTCATCACGCCGATGCCGACGACCTGTGCCAGGCGGCGGTCGAGCGTGCTTTGGTCGCACGCCAGCAATGGCAGCCGGGAACACGATTGGATAGCTGGATGTACCGCATCACCCGAAATCTCTGGATCGATCGCCATCGCGCGAACGCACGGCGCGGCCCTACCGCCAATATCGATGACGATGCTGTGCAGATCGCGGATGACGGCCATCGGCGGATGGAAGCGCAACTGGAACTGGGCGATATCGATCGCGCCATGGCCAGGCTGCCGCCCGAACAGCGCGAGGCGGTCGTCCTGGTGCTCGTCGAGGGCTACAGCTACCGCGAAGCCGCCGACATCGCCTCGGTTCCAGTCGGAACTCTGACCTCGCGCCTGGGGCGCGGGCGCGAGGCTCTGGCCAATATGCTCGGAGAAGCCGCATGACCTTCGATCACGATATCATCATGGCCTATGTCGATGGCGAGCTCGATCTGGTCACCAGCCGCCGCATCGAGCGTGCAGCAGAGCAGGACCAGGCGCTGGCGGCGATGATCGCGCAGCAGCGAGCGCTCAAGACCAGGCTGAAGGCGCATTTCGACCCGGCGCTCGATGAACCTCTTCCCGAGCGGCTGACCCGGCCGCTGGAGGTCCCCGCCATTCCAGTGTCCGATGCCCGGCGCCGGTTCGGCTGGCCGACCTTCGCCGCGATGGCCGCGAGCCTTGCGCTGGGGCTGGTGATCGGCCCGCGCCTTCTGGCCCCCGACACGGCACTCGAGACGGCACCCGGCGCTGGGCCGGTCGGGGTCCGGGGCGAGATGCTGGTTGCGCAAGGCGGACTAGCTGACGCGCTGGATCGCCAGCTCGCATCTGCCCAGCCTGCGTCAACCGATATCCGCATCGGCCTCACCTTCCGCGACAGGCAGGGCGCGGTCTGCCGCAGCTTCGACAGCGCCGCCATTGCCGGGATCGCCTGCCGCCAGGATGATCGCTGGGCGCTGCGCCAGGCGGTGGCCGGTTCCGCGCAATCCACCTATCGCCAGGCGGGTGCGAGCGATCTGCTCGCAGCGGTCGATGCGATGCGCGCGGGCGATGTCGCCGATGCGGCAACCGAGCGCGCCTGGCAGGCGGGGGGCTGGGTGGCGCCTCGTCCGGGCCAGCCGGGCCGGCGCTGATAATTCTCCTGCAGCGGGATGAAACGCGGCGCGTGCGTCGTTGTCCCTTCGGAACGTCAACGCCAATGAGGAGAAGTTCGATGAAGTTGCTTGCCGTCGCTGTTTGCCTGGTTTCGCTCGGGGTTCCTGCGCTGGCCACCGCACAATACTCCACCGGCCCCGATTTCCCGTTGCCGGCCATACGCAGCGAACCGATCTCGGAGGTCTTCAACGCGCAGTGGTTCAACTATCTTGCCAACGTCAACGAGGCCGACAAGGAGCTCAACCACGACCTGCGCCGCGCCAGCGACCGCGAGGACATCGCCGATGCGTGGGAGGAATATGCCGTCGAACTGGTCGATGCGGACAAGGACTATGTCAAGGCAATGCGCAAGCGCGGCTACCGCGTCGGCCGCGTCTCGTTGCTCGCCAGCCGCAACTGAGCGCCGCCCCTCTGCGATGTGATCGCCACAAAAGCCAAGGCGGCTTCGATCCCGTTGAACAAGGCGTCGAGTGTCCAACAGGCCCGGAAGTCCTTCTCGACATTCTGCGGCGCCGTGCCGAGTCTCTGCGCTGTCGCCAAACAGACGCCCATGCGGGTTGCTACCAGACGGTGTTCGAAGGTGACCGGCTGACGCGGTCAGGAATCTGCGCCTTCAGTTGGAATAAAAGTTGGACCATTTCCGAAATCTGCACCCTAATCTCGGACAACGAGCAAGGTTGAGCGTCTGAATTACGTATACAAGTTTCGGACAATGCAGAGGCGTTGCCCCTCGCGGGAAAAGCAGATGGGGTGCTTGCGCGCCGCCGTCGCGGGCGGCTTGACCACGACCTTGTCCTGCGGGTGCAACGCGTGGCAACTGAGCGCGGCCATCACCGCCGTGATTGAGGCGCAGCTGGCCTGATGCCCGCCGACCTTCGGCCCATCGCCCTTGTCTCCCAGGTTGTTGGCGTTGTGCACCGTGCACCATGACAGCCAGCGCAGCGCTGCTCGATCTGGGTGAGCAATGCGATCGTCTCCTACCGCAGGGCGGGGTTCATCGCTTGGTCGGAGGTGGGGGCGTTCGCGGCTGCGGCATCGCGCTCAGGCGGCGAGGATCGAAGGCGGGGATCGCCGCGGCAGGGCCTTCGGTGATCAGGCGTACCGCGTGTTCGCCCACGGCTGCGGAATGCTTGAAACCATGGCCCGAGCATGCCGAAACCACCGTGATGCGCTCCATCCCATCGACGGGCCCGATTACGAAGTCGGCATCGGGCGCGCAGGTGTAAAGACACGCGGCAGAGCGCACCTGCGGGAGGGTGAGGCCGGGGATCCTGCCGACAAGATGATCGCGGTGCATTTCGGCGGCCTCCTCAGGTCGGACGTCCCGATCCAGCTGGTCGGGATCGGCCGTGGCGCGGGTCTGATTCTCGTCGGCGACCTTTACGAGGGCATGGCCAAGATCATCCGGGATCGGGAAGCCGTAGAAGCTGTCCTCCGGGTGGTTGCCATGCAGCCAGATGAAGGTGGGGAAGGTGCCGACCGCAAAATCCTGCGGGCGCTCGGGTGCGAACCAGTGCAGTACCTGCCGCCGCAGAGTCAGCGGGGCGAGGCCGTTGCTACCCACAAGGCCCGGCGTCCACGCCCCACCGGCAAGGATCACGTTGCCCGCATGGTAGGTTGCCCCACCCGCCTGCACTGTCACGCCGCCCGGCGTTTCGGTAATCGCGGTAACCTGCGACCCGGTCTCCATCCGCGCACCCAGCTTGCGGGCCATGGCAAGCTGCGCTGCGATGCAGCGTTCGGGATAGACGAAGCCGCCGCCGGGTTCGAAATAGACCAGTTCGTCCCCGGACAGAGCGAATTGCGGGAAGCGGGCGCGGGTTTCCTCGATGCTCAGGATGTCGTGCTCGATCGCGTGTGCCTGTGCCGCAGCGATGGTGTTCAGCACGAACCCGCTGCGGCTGTGGTGCATCGCCGCACCGCCTTCCGCGCCGATGATCAGCACCCCGCACGCTTCGAACAGCCGCTGGCCGGTTTCCCGTTCCAGCTCTCGCCAGATTTCGTGCGAGCGCAGGACCAGTGGGACATAGACCTGGCCCTCGCCGATGGCCTGGCGGGTGATGCGGGTTTCGCCATGGCTCGATCCCATCGCGTGGGGCGGCTTCCAGCGGTCGATGCCGATGGCGCTGATCCCTGCGCGGGCGAGTTGATATAGCGCCGCGCTCCCCGCCGCGCCGAGGCCGATGACGATGACGTCTGCAGTGTTGCTCATGCCCCTTGCCCGATGGCGTTCAGTGCGTCGCACAGCCGGTCGATATCGTGATCGGACACATGCAGATGCGGCGATATCCTGATCATGGACCCGCGCTGGCTGACATGAATCTGCTGTGCGGCAAGGCGGGCGACAATGTCGGAGGCGCCCGGAGGTACCGCCACTCCCAGGATGTGGGGTGAGCGCACTTGGGCTGCCGGAACCACAAAGCCACTGGCGGCAAGACGATCAGCGATGCCGGCGTTAATGGCGCCAAGACTCGTCGCGATCCGCTCCACCTGCCAGTCGAGCAGTTGCTCCAGCGCGGCGATCGCCACCGGCAGCAGCGCAAAATTGGAGCGTTCGCCGACGTCGAAACGGCGTGCGCCGGGCTGGGTGGCATCGCGATAATTTACGAGACCTGAGAAATCCTCCGCCCCCGCGCGAGAGGCCCAGACGTGTTCGATCGGTCGCGCGCCATGCCATTGGGGTGCAACATAGGCGAGGGCGATCGAGTAGGGGCCGAGCAACCACTTGTAAGTTGCAGCGACCATGAAATCGGGCTGTACCTGCGCAACCGAAAACGGCATCGCGCCGCAGGACTGGGTAAGATCGAGCGCAAGCCGGGTGCCGTTGGCCCGGCAGGCCGCGCCGATCCGAACAAGGTCAAGCCCGAGGCCGCTTGCCCAGTGACAATTCGGCAGGGCTGCAATGGCGACCCCCGGCCGAAGCCGCGCCAGCACTGCCGCGGTCCAGTCACCGTCCTCCGGAGCCGGAACAGTCTCCACCGTTGCGCCAACCTGCGATGCGCGATCGGTCCAGGGATAGTAATTGCTGGGAAATTCCTCAGCCAGGACCAGCACCGTCTGCCCGGCGTCGAGCGGTAATGTGCGGGCTGCAAGTTCCAGCCCGTAGCTGGCTGACGGCATGATAGCGACACAGGCCGGATCGGCCCCGACCAGCGCGCCGAACAGGCGACGCACGTCTTCCGTCTCGGTGAAGAAGTCGGCTGGTGCAATCGTCCACGGCGCAGCCTTGCGCGCCGCAGCCGCGACCCCCGCCGCCGTCGCGCTGCGAAGCTGCGGGCCCATATAGGCGCAGTTGAACCACGCGCGGTCGGCTGGAATGTCAAACAGATGGCGCTGGGGGGCGATCGGCCCGGCGGTGGAGGGGTTTGGCATTCGCCCGATTTAGCGGACCAGCGCATCCATCGCAACAGAACATAACAGAATTATGTTTTCTTCCTTTGCGGTCCGTCATACAGTCGGGCGGAAACAAGCCAAGGGAGAGGTAGCAATGCTCGATGTCCTCATCAAAGGCGGGTCGGTGGTAGATGGTACCGGGCGGCCTGCCTTTTCCGCCGATCTCGGGATCAGCGGCGGGGTGATTGTCGAGGTGGGCAAGGTTACGACGCCCGCAGCGCGGACCATCGATGCCGACGGCGCGCTGGTCACCCCCGGCTTCATCGACATTCATACCCATTATGACGGGCAGGTCTCGTGGGATGCAGAGATGCTCCCCTCCGCCAACCATGGCGTCACCACCGCGATCATGGGCAATTGCGGGGTCGGCTTTGCGCCTGCGCGCAGCAGCGACCGAGAGACCCTTATCGCACTGATGGAAGGTGTGGAGGATATTCCCGGCACGGCGCTGCATGAAGGCATAACCTGGGAATGGGAGACGATGGGCGAGTATATCAACGCCATCGACCGCACCCCGCGCACCATGGATATCGGGGTGCAGGTGCCGCACAACCCCCTGCGGCTCTATGTGATGGGCGAACGCGCGGTGCGGCGCGAGGCGGCAACGCCTGACGATATCGCCGCCATGCAGGCGCTGCTGGTCGAGGGGCTGGAAGCCGGCGCATTGGGCTTCACCACGGCAGACACCGTCGGCCACCGCGATGCGCATGGCAACCCCACCTATGCCCGGCAGGTGGCCGCGAGTGAGCTCTATGCGCTGGGCGAGGCGATGGGCCGCGCGGGCAAGGGCGTCATCCAGATATTCAACGACTTCTATCGCGACAACGCGGGCGATTTCGCCACCATCGCCGAACTGGCGCGGCGCAGTGGCCGCCCGTTGTCGTTCACTTATGAACAGGACGACGCCTGGCCCGAGGGCTTTCACGAATATGTGACCGGCGAAATGGACGCACTCAATGCTACTGGCGTGCCGATCCGCGCGCAGGTCGCTCCGCGTGCGATCGGCGGGATTCACAGCCTGCAGGGTACAATAAATCCCTTCATGACGCGCCCCAGCTATATGGCGATCATGCATTTGCCCCATGTCGAACGGGTGACGATCATGCGCGATCCCGCCTTCAAGGCGCGGCTGATGACCGAGGATGATCGCCCGATTTCGGACTTCGTCATGTCGGTCAGCCCAAGGGTCGAGGAATGGGGTGCCGATCCGATCCGCATGGCACAGCGCACCTTCTGCCTCGATCCGGAGCCTGATTACGAACAGCCGCTGGACCGCTCGCTCTACGGCCAATCGCAAGCGACCGGGCGCAGTGTGCCCGATCTGCTCTACGATCAGCTGCTCACGCAGGACGGAACGGGGCAGGTCTTCGTCCCGATCATGAACTGGGGCGGGGGGAATTACGATTTCGTCCATGATACGCTCCGCAACCCCTGGTCCATCCTGGGCCTCAGCGACGGGGGTGCGCATGTCGGCTATATCTGCGATGGCAGTTTTCCGACCTATCTGTTGAGCCACTGGACCCGCGACCGCAATCGCGGTCCGCGCATACAGATCGAACGCGCGGTGCAGTTGCAGACGACGGCCCCGGCAGAACACATCGGCCTGCACGACCGTGGCAGGATTGCGCTGGGCTATCGTGCCGACATCAATGTGATCGACCATGATTCGCTGACGATCGGTCGCCCGACGCTGCTGGGCGATCTGCCGGCGGGCGGCACCCGTTTCGTGCAATCGGCGCGTGGCTATCTGGCGACGATGGTGGCAGGACAGGTGGTGACCGACCGCGATCGGCTGACCGGTGCAAAGCCCGGCAAGGTGGTGCGCGGAGCACAACGGAGGGCGGCATGACAGTCACGGACATTTCGCGGCGGAAGCTGCTGGGAGGGGCGGGGCTCGCGCTGGCCGCGCTGCCGTTCGGCTCGCCGCTGGGCATTGGCCTGGCAGCGGAAAGCAAAACGGGCTCGGCGATTTCTGGTTTCGCGTCCTCGGCGCTTGCAACCCGCATGACGCCCGGTGTCTCGGCAGCCGTGGTCACGCCGGATGCGCGAATCATTACCGTTGCCAATGGGCTGGCCGATCCGCAGGCTGGGCTCGCCATGACCAATTCCACACGGCTCATGTCGGGCAGCACCGGCAAGACGTTCTGCGCCGCCACGCTGGTCTCGCTGGCACAGGAGGGTGTCCTGGATCTCGACGCGCCCATTGCACCAGTGTTTGCCGACGAAAGCTGGTTCGTGCGCCTGCCCAATGCCAAGGCGCTCAACTTGCGGATGTTGCTAATGCACGGGGCGGGATTTCCGCAGTTCCTTGATGTGGGCGCCTTCATGCGCAGTTACATCTGGGATGCGATGACCGGGAAAGATATCGCCTATTCCCCGCGCAAGATGCTGTCCTTCATTCTTGACGCAGCGCCACTGAATGCGCCCGGGGCGGCGCATGCCTATTCCGACCTGCACTATCACCTAGCCGGGATCACGGCCGAGAAGATCACAGGCCGGTCCTATTACGATCTGCTGACCGAGCGGGTGCTGGCCAAGCTTGGCGATCCTCATGACGATGTCACCCCGGCCAACACCCGGACTATCGAGCGACTGGCGGCAGGCTATGCGCGAGGCGATGTCATTGCGGCCATGGCGGGCATGACCGGACGCACCACGGACGAGACCGGCGTGCTGCGGCACGATCCTTCGCTTGAATACACCGGCGGCGGCCTGGCGCTGACCCCGCGTGCCCTTGCCCGGTTTTACTGGAAGCTGGCGCACGGGCAAATCGTCTCGCCCGCAAGCTTCGCACAGATGACCGGATCGAGCCTGCCGGTCGTCAAGACCGCCGAAGTCA
>NZ_JBQVPI010000069.1:0-7935 GCF_052438155.1 Shinella sp.
CGGTTGGCCTTTTCCGGGTGGCGCACCCGCTTGGCATCGGGTGAAGGGTTGGTGCGGTCGAGAATGGTGACCATGTCAGCGGCCTGCCACTTGTGCGAAGGCCTGCGCAATCGCCAGGAAATCCTGCGCCTTGAGGCTCGCACCCCCGACGAGCGCGCCATCGACATTGCGGACGGCCATCAGTCCCGCAGCATTGTTGCCTTTGACGGACCCACCGTAGAGAATCCGCATGCGCCGCCCCTCGGTCGCGAAGCGGTCTTCGAGGCGGGCGCGCATGAAGTCGTGCACGATTTCGACATCTGCGGCGGTCGGCGTCAGCCCGGTGCCGATCGCCCAGACCGGTTCGTAGGCGACCACGACGGTTGCCGCCGTTGCCGTGTCAGGCAGCGACTGCCTGAGCTGGCGTTCGATGACGTCGAGCGTGCGCCCGCCCAGCTTCTCTTCCTCCGTCTCGCCGATACAGACGATCGCGACAAGGCCGGCTGCCACGCCGGCTTCCGCCTTCCGACGGATGAGTTCGTCGGTCTCCGCATGCAGGGTTCGCCTTTCGGAATGGCCGACGATCACGAAACGCGCGCCGCAATCGGCAAGCATTTCCGCCGAAACGTCGCCGGTTGAGGCGCCTTCCCGTTCGAAATGACAATCCTGCCCACCGATGAGGAGTCGGCCGCCTTGAACTTCGGTAACGGCTCGTTCGAGCAGCGTGGCGGACGGGCAGACAAGCGTGTCGAAGGTATCCGGCAGTCCTGCTATGCCAGCCGCGATGGCGCGCAGTTCGCCAAGCGAGACGCTCGTGCCGTTCATTTTCCAGTTTCCAGCGAGAAGCTGCCTGATGTCAGGGGGCATGTCCGGTCTTTCTACGATGCGTTGGGAAGGGCGGCGGCAGGAGTGCCGGGGGCGATGCGGACGCGGTAGCGCCCTTCGAGCGTGGCGGCCGTCGCGGATATTTCCTGCTGGCGTCGTGCTGCGTCCCAGCCGAGCGCCTCGCCGGCGATCTGCGCCATCCTTTCGAGGCTCGCCTGTGTCACGGCGTTTTCGAACGGCATGAGGGTGCGGCGCAAGACGATGTCGGCGAGATGCGTCACCCGCTCCTGCGCGACGATCCAGCGGATTTCGCCCGCGCGGTATAGACCCGTTTCGTCGATGCTCTCCCCGCCGTCAGCGGCCACGCGCTTTGCAACGTCTTCCGCCTGGCTGCCATAGCGGCGTACAAGTGCGGCGGCCACCGTCTCATCCAGAGCATATCGTGTTGCGAGCATGCGGGCGATCTCCTGGCGACCTGCTGCATCATTCGGAAAGTTGGCGGCGCCACCGATAGGCGCGTCCAGCGTGCTGTGCCGGCGGCTCAAGCCAAGGCGCGACAGCACGGAATCGGCGATCTGCTCCGCGCAGGCGCGGTAGGTCGTCCACTTGCCGCCGACGAGGGTGGCTACCGGAAACCGCCGCGTCCCGTCCGGCTCGAATTCGCGCAGGAAATGGTCGCGGCTGATCGCTCCGGTCGTCGCTTCGCCGCTATAGGGCAGGGGCCGTATGCCGGCATAGGCGAAGACGATCTCTTCCCGCTTAGCTGCCGAGCCTGGCATGACCTGCTCCAGAACGTCGAAGAGATAGTCGATCTCCTCTTCCGAGCAGGTGGCGCAGTCGGGATCCGTGGCGCGTATGTCGGTGGTGCCGAGCAGGATATGGTCCGCATCGAGCGCGTAAACGAGGCAAGCCCGGAAATCACGCGTTTCGAAATAAAGCATGCCATCGGCGAGTTGGCGGGAAATGTCCGGGCGGCGCATGACGAGGTGAGAGCCGCGCGTGCCGCCGATCAGCCTGCCCTCGATGCCGAGCTGCCGGTTTGCCTCGTCCGCCCAGGCGCCGGTGCAATTGACGACAAGACGCGGCCGGAGACGGATTTCCTCATGGCTCAGTTCGTCGCGCAGCACCACCGTCTCGCCGTCGGATCCGGCAAGCGCCATGTAGGGAACGGCAGCCGATGCGGGGCAATCGCGTTCGCCATCCTTTATCAGCTCCAGCGCCAGCCGCTCGGGATGGACGAGCCGCGCGTCGTAATATTCGGCAACGGCGCTGACCCTCGGCGAGAGGCTCGGCATCCGCCGGCGCAATTCGCCACGCGAAACGATCCGATGGCCCGGCATCGTATTGTTGGCGCGGCCGAAGCGATCGAAGAAGACAAGCCCGAGCTTGATCACCAATATGCCCTTGGCGCCCGGCGTCTTCTTCAGCTTGAGGAAGCGCAGGCCGGCCGAAAGCACGCCGCCAAACCAGTTGAAGGCCGGAACCCAGACGGGCAGGGGTTTTACGAGATGGTGAGCGTTGCCCAGAAGATGATTGCGCTCGATCACGGACTCGCGCACGAGGGCGAATTCTCCCGTTTCCAGGTACCGAAGCCCCCCGTGGATCAGCCGGGAAGGTGCAGCACTCGTACCGGAGGCGAAGTCGGCCTTGTCCACCAGAAGTGCCGGTACGTTCTGAAGCGAGAGGTCGCGAAAGAGCCCTATGCCGTTGATGCCGCCGCCGACGATGAGGATCGGTTCGCCGGCTGCAGCAGCCTTCAATGCGGCAATTGCTTCCACTCTGTTGCGCATGTGTCCCTCTCGCCGTTCATGCTCATGTCATGGCCGTGCTATAATGACATTTTATTACTTTTGAAAGCCTAATGCTCGCAATCATAAAAGAGCTTACAAAAATTATTGTTTTAAATCAGCTTGTTATTCCTGTAAAAAATTTCCTTACGAATTCGATTGACAATTCAGACCCGTCAAATAGCTTACCCTCCGAGGAATGAAGCCGATGGGAACCACGGGTTCTGGCGCTGTGTGGAGACAGTGCGTCGGCAAGGGAGGAGCAACCATGCGAGAGCGCCTGATCGGCATTGACGCTGGCGGAACGATGACCAAGGTCGTGCTGTTTGACGTCAAGGGGAACGAGCTTGCTTGCGAGCGCCGGCCCAACATCATGCTGATGCCCAACGAGGGGTGGACGGAGCGTGACGGGGACGGCATGTGGCGGGCGACGTGCGAGTCGCTGCAGGCGCTTCTGGAGAAAACCGGCACGAACCCGGCCGATATCGTCGCCGTGACGCCATCCGGATATGGTGGGGGCGCCTATTTCGTCGATGCGGCCGGCAACCTGGTCAGCAACGGGCTCGTCTCCACCGACACACGCTCCATTTCGTTGATCGAACGCTGGAAGCGGACGGGACTGGCCGCCGAAGTCTCCCGCCATATCCAGCAGCAGGTCTGGCCAGGCCAGACCTTTCCCATCATGGCCTGGTTTCAGGAAAATGCTCCCGAGGTCATGAAGCGCACGGTCCATATGCTGCCTTGCAAGGACTTCCTGCGCATGCGGCTGTGCGGAGACATCTCCACCGATCCGACCGACGGCGGCTGCGCCGGGATCATCAACGTCACGAAGGGCGATATTTCTCGTGAGGCCTTCGAGGCTGCGGGCATGCAGGGATGGCTCGACAAATTGCCGCCGGTGCGCTCCTCGGTCGAGGTCGTGGGCATGGTATCGGCTGCTGCCGCTGCCGCGACCGGGCTTCGGGCGGGCACGCCGGTGGTGCGCGGCGTCTATGACGTCGTCGGGTGTTCTCTGGCGTCCGGGGCCGTCAGTTCCAACGAGCTTGCCGCCGTTGCCGGCACGTTCAGCATCCATTCGACCGTGCACCGCACGCCGTCGCTTGCGCCGTTGCCGACGATTCAGACACCCTATCCCGTGAATGGCCAGGTCCTCGCGACGACCGCCACGCCGACCTCCGCCAGCAATCTCGAATGGCTGTGCAAGACCATGCTTTCGGCCGAAGCGCAGCGCGCCTTTCTGGAAGGGCGCAGCATCTACGACGTTTGCAACGATCTCGTGGCCGAGGCCATCGGGCGGCCGAACGGCATTCTTTTCTTCCCTTTCCTTTACGACGGGCCGCGCGGTGCACCTGGCGGATTCCTCGGGCTGCGCGCCGGCGCGCGGCTCGCCGACATCGTGCGCGCCGTCTATGAGGGTGTCGTCTTCGCCCACCGTTATGACATGAACTATCTGCTCACCGGGCCGGATGCCGCAGATCCGAAGGTCATCCGGCTGGCTGGCGGGCCGTCGCGCAGCCCCGTCTGGGCGCAGATGTTTGCCGATGGTCTCGGCCTTCCCGTCGAGATTGCGAATGGCAGCGAGTTCGGCGCCAAGGGCGCCGCGATCTGTGCGGCCGTTGCAACGGGCATCTATCCCGATGTCGCCACGGCGATCGCGAACATGGTTCGTGTGGAGCAGCGGCTCGAACCGGACGCCGCGCGTACCGCCGTCCTGTCCCACAAATACCGGGCCTATCTCGCAGCCATCGACGTGGTGGCGGATCTCTGGTCGGCGGGCGCCGATGAACGGCTCGCTTGCGCAGGCTGAATGCGCCGCTGCAACCGGATTAAGAGGATATTACCGTGCTGGAATTGCGCAATGTAGAGAAGATCGTCGGCGTGGAGACGCATGTTCATCCGACCAGCCTCGTGTTCGAGCGCGGCTCGCTCAACGTGCTGCTCGGCCCGACGCTGTCAGGAAAAACCTCGCTGATGCGGCTGATGGCCGGCCTCGACAAGCCGACCGCCGGCTCCGTCTGGTTCGACGGCAAGGACGTCACCGGCGTGCGCGTGCAGGAGCGCGGCGTCGCCATGGTCTACCAGCAGTTCATCAATTACCCGGCGCTGACCGTCTACGAGAACATTGCCTCGCCGATGCGCATCAAGGGCGCGGACAAGGCGACCATCGATCGCGAAGTGCGCAAGGCGGCCGAGCTCTTGAAGCTCACGCCCTATCTCGATCGCATGCCGCTCAACCTGTCCGGCGGCCAGCAGCAGCGCACGGCGCTCGCCCGTGCAATCGTCAAGAATGCAAGCCTCGTGCTGCTCGACGAACCGCTCGCCAATCTCGACTACAAGCTGCGCGAGGAGTTGCGCCTCGAGCTGCCGAAGATTTTTGCCGAGTCCGGCGCGATCTTCGTCTATGCGACGACGGAGCCCTCCGAGGCCCTGCTGCTCGGCGGCAATACCGCCACCATGCATGAGGGGCGGGTAACCCAGTTCGGCCGGACGATCGATGTCTACCGCGCGCCGGCCCATCTCGTCTCCGCCCGCACCTTTGCCGATCCTCCGCTCAACACCGTCGCCGTCTCGAAACGTGGTGGGGCGTTCGAGAACGGTGGCAGGCCGATCCTGCCGGTGCCGGCGCATCTGGCGGGCATCCCGGACGGTCCCTACACGGTGGCCTTTCATCCGCATCATATATCGCTGGCCCAGCCCGTGGGTCGCACGGTCGCGCCGATCCGCGCGCGAACCCTGGTTTCCGAGATTTCCGGTTCGGAGAGTTTCGTGCACCTCGCCTTCGCTGACACCAATCTCGTCCTGCTGGCGCACGGTATCCACGATATCGCGCCCGAGCAGGACATCGAACTCTACGTCAATTCCGATCACCTGATGGCCTTCCGGCCGGACGGCGGATCGGTCATGGCGAAAGTCGCCTGAGGAGGGGACCATGGCACGCATCACGCTGGACCGTATCCGGCACGCCTACGGCATCCGTCCGTCGGCGCCCAACGACTACGCGCTTCGCGAAGTCAATCACGAATGGAACGAGGGTGGTGCCTATGCGCTGCTCGGGCCGTCCGGTTGCGGCAAGACCACGCTGCTCAACATCATTTCCGGCCTGTTGCATCCCTCGGAAGGGCGCATCCTGTTCGACGGCCAGGACGTGACTGATCTGCCGACGGAAGCGCGCAACATCGCGCAGGTCTTCCAGTTTCCGGTCGTCTACGACACGATGACCGTTTTTGACAACCTCGCCTTTCCGCTGCGCAATCGCGGCGTGGCGGAGATGGACGTGAAGCGGCGCGTCGACGAGATCCTCGAGATGACCGGGCTTGCCGATCGTGCTGGCCGGAAGGCGCAGGGACTGACCGCGGACCAGAAGCAGAAGATCTCGCTCGGTCGCGGCCTCGTGCGCAACGACGTCAACGCCATCCTGTTCGACGAACCCCTGACCGTCATCGATCCGCACATGAAATGGCAGTTGCGCTCGCAGTTGAAGAAGCTGCACCGCCAGTTCGGCTTCACCATGGTCTATGTCACGCACGACCAGACCGAGGCGCTGACCTTCGCCAATACCGTTGTGGTCATGTATGACGGCCAGATCGTGCAGATCGGCACGCCGGCCGAACTCTTCGAGAAGCCAAGCCATACCTTCGTCGGCTATTTCATCGGTTCGCCCGGCATGAACGTACTGCCGATGCAGCTTGACGGTTCGCAGGCGGTTATCGGCGGCGAAAGCGTGGACATCGGCTTTGCGCCCGCAGTTGCGAGCACCTCCAGGATCGAACTTGGCATCCGCCCCGAATTCGTGCGCCTTGGTCGTGAGGGACATCCCGTCACGATCACCAAGGTGGAAGATATCGGGCGCCAGAAGATCGTTCGCGCCACCTTTGCGGGCCAGTCTATCGCCGCGATTCTCGCAGAAGACGGCGAGGTGCCCGCCGAAGCGCGGGTCTCCTTCGATCCTGCAGCCATCAATATCTACGCCGATAGCTGGCGGATCGAAAAGGGGGCTTGAACCATGGAAAAGACCTGGAACAACAAGGCCTGGTTCATGGTCCTGCCTGTCCTGGTGCTCGTCGCCTTCTCGGCGGTGATCCCGCTGATGACGGTGGTGAACTATTCGGTTCAGGACACGTTCGGCAACAACCAGTTCTTCTGGGCCGGCACGGAGTGGTTCACGCAGGTTCTCGATTCCAGCCGTTTCTGGGATTCGCTGGTTCGCAACCTGTTCTTCTCCGCCCTCATCCTGGCGATCGAGATTCCGCTCGGTATCTTCATTGCGCTGAACATGCCGCGTCGCGGTTTCGGCGTGTCGATCTGCCTCGTCCTGATGGCGCTGCCGCTACTCATTCCATGGAACGTCGTCGGCACGATCTGGCAGCTTCTGATGCGCTCGGATATCGGTTTCGTGGGGTATCTTCTCGCCGAAGTGGGTATCTCATTCAAATACGCTGCCGATCCGCTGGACGCATGGATCACCCTTCTCCTGATGGACGTCTGGCACTGGACGAGCCTTGTCGTGCTGCTCTGCTATGCCGGTCTCGTCTCGATCCCGGAGGCCTATTACCAGGCTGCCAAGATCGACGGCGCCTCGCGCTGGGCGGTGTTCCGCTACATCCAGCTGCCGAAGATGAAGCGTGTACTGCTCATCGCCGTCCTGCTGCGATTCATGGACAGCTTCATGATCTATACCGAGCCGTTCGTGGTCACCGGTGGCGGGCCGGGTTCTTCGACGACCTTCCTGTCGATCGACCTCGTCAAGATGGCGATCGGCCAGTTCGACCTCGGCCCTGCCGCGGCCATGTCCATCATCTACTTCCTGATTGTCCTGCTCTTTTCCTGGATCTTCTACACGGTGATGACAAGCGGCGATGCGCCCGCGAAATGAGATCGTTACGCCGTCGAAATGAAGAAAAACCGCCGATAGGCAATGAAGGGGGAAAGAGATGAGCCTTGAAACGTCTTCCGGTGTGCTCACCATAGGACCGGCTGCCGAGCGTAGGCCATCCAACGTGATCGCTGGCGCCAAGGCCGGCGCCAACAGCAAGCGCAGCCTGTCCTGGCTGGTGCCGACGCTCTACATCGTCTTCCTGATGTTGCCGATCTATTGGCTCGTCAACATGAGCTTCAAGACGAATGCGGAGATCACCGGGGCGTTCTCGCTCTGGCCGGTCAATCCGACGCTCAGGAACTACACGGTGATCTTCACCGATCCGGCCTGGTACAATGGCTATATCAACTCGATCATCTACGTGGTGCTGAACACGCTGATTTCGGTCTCCGTGGCGCTGCCGGCGGCCTATGCCTTCTCGCGCTACCGGTTCCTCGGCGACAAGCACCTGTTCTTCTGGCTGCTCAC
>NZ_JBQVPI010000070.1:0-7483 GCF_052438155.1 Shinella sp.
AGGGGCGAGGAAAACATGGGTCAATTCTCAGTGAAAACTTATAACCCTCCCGGGTCACTTCTCAGTGCAACTCAACAATCGGAGATCGACGTCGCGGCATAGCCCTTCTGCCAGAACAGATGAGTCGCAGCCGAAAGGGCTGCGTCTCGATCGAAGGCACGAGGCCGGCCACGGGCGGGCTTGGGTGCGACGGGGGCTTTTTCTGAATTCTGCATCGTTCGATATATAATCCCTTGACGGGCGCCTGCAACGCGCTTAGTTCATTTCTGTATCGTTTAATACAGAAAGAAATGACCATGAGTGAGCTGACTGGAAAACGTGCCCTTGTCACCGGCGCATCACGCGGCATCGGAGCCGCCATCGCACTGACGCTCGCCGAAAAAGGTGCAGATGTTGCGATCACTTACGAGCGTTCGGCCGATAAAGCCAACGAGGTCGTTCGGGCCATCGAGGCCAAGGGCCGGCGCGGCTTCGCGATCCAGGCCGACAGCGCTGACGCGGCTGCCGTGAAAGCCTCGGTGCAGGAGGCCGCCGCAAAGCTCGGTGGCCTCGACATCCTCGTCAACAATGCTGGCATCGCGCGCCGTGGTCCGGTCGCCGAGATGAGCCTCGCGGATATCGATGCAATCCTCGACGTGAATGTGCGCTCGGTGGTGCTGGCCTCGCAGGCCGCCATTCCGTTGCTTGGACAGGGCGGCCGCATCATCTCGATCGGAGCGAACCTCGCCGAACGCGTGCCGTTTCCGGGCGTCACCGTCTATTCGATGTCAAAGTCGGCGCTGCTGTCCTTCACCCGCGGTCTGGCCCGCGAGCTTGGCCCGCGCGGTATCACCGTCAATCTGGTCCATCCCGGATCGACCGACACCGACATGAACCCTGCCCAGGGCGAAACCGCGGACGCGCAGCGCGCGCTGTCGGCGCTCGGCCATTACGGCAAGCCGGAAGATATCGGAGCCGCGGTTGCTTTCCTGGCAAGCCCTGCCGCGCGGCAGATCACCGGCACCGGCCTTCTGGTGGATGGCGGCGCCAACGCCTGAGCGCTCATACCCAGAAACGAAAAAGGGCCCGGCAGATTGCCGGGCCCTTTTTGTTATCTGGCTTGCTCTGCCGCGCTTAAGGCTGAACCGCTTCCGCGTCGCGGCTGGCGAACTGGCGGTTGATCGAGATCGCCAGCAGCGTGCAGACCGCGCCCGAGAGCAGATAGATGCCCGACGATGGCAGGCCGAAATGGCTCGACATCACGAGTGCGACCAGCGGTGCGAAGCCGGCGCCGAACAGCCAGGCAAGGTCGGTGGTCAGCGCCGAGGCGGTGTAGCGATAGCGCTTGCGGAAGCTCGATGCGACCGAACCCGAGGACTGGCCGAGCGACAGGCCGAGCAAGATGAAGCCAAGGATCATGAAGGCGAGTTCGCCAGCGAGGCCGCCATCGAGCATCTGAGGAGCGAAGCCCGAGAACACCGCGATCGCGATCGCCGAGCCGGCGAGCAGGGTACGGCGACCGACCTTGTCCGCGATATAGCCCGAGAACAGCATCGCGATGATGCCGACAACGGCGCCGATGCATTCGATCACGAGGAAGCGGCCGGGCGTTTCACGGGTGAACAGGAACACCCAGGACAGCGGAAACACCGTGACCATGTGAAAGAGAGCGAAAGACGCGAGCGGTGCGAAGGCGCCGACGACGATGGTGCGGCCCTGCTGTGCCAGGGTCTCCGGCACCGACGACGGCTCGAGCTCACGGCTTTCGAACAGTTCGGTATAGCCCGGCGTCACCACCATGCGGAGACGGGCGAACAGTGCGACGACGTTGATGGCGAAGGCCACGAAGAACGGATAGCGCCAGCCCCAGTCGAGGAAATCTTCAGCAGAGAGCGTATCGACGAAGAAGGCGAACAGCGCGGAGGCGACGATCAGGCCGATCGGTGCGCCCAGCTGCGGGATCATGGCGTACCAGCCCTTGCGGCCTTCCGGCGCGTTCAGCGCGAGAAGCGACGCAAGGCCATCCCAGGTGCCGCCCCAGGACAGGCCCTGGCCGATGCGGGCCGCGGCCAGCAACCAAGCGGATGCGATGCCAATGGTCTCATAACCGGGCAGGAAGGCGATGGCGACGGTGGAGACGCCGAGCAGGAACAGCGCAATGGTCATCTTCGCGCCCTTGCCCTGGCGGCGATCGATCTCGGTGAAGATCATCGTACCGATCGGGCGCGCAATGAAAGCCAGCGCAAAGATCGCGAAAGAATAGAGTGTGCCGGTCAACGGGTCGTGGTTCGGAAACACCAGTTTCGGGAAAACCAGCACCGAGGCGATCGCGTAGACGAAGAAGTCGAAGAATTCCGACGTGCGCCCGATGATGACCCCGATGGCGATCTCGCCCGGGTTCACCTGGCCGTGGCTGTCCGCGTTCAGGCGACGGGCATCCTCTTCCATCGTCGATTGCGCTTGCGCCATATCTTCAATCCATTTGTATCGTAGGTTGCGTATACTGAATTCGGCGCAAGAATGCATGCCGGCCAGTTGACGATTTGTCGTGAAGCGCAGTTCCGAACCATTGGACAAATTGTCCAATGTTGCCCTGCAGCAAATGCGCCTAACCGTGCGCGCAAACGGACATCATCGAATGGGTAAGACCTTGAGCCGCCTGAGAATCCTCCTTTTGCTGCCACTGGTTGCCCTGCTTGGCGGCTGCAATTTCGTCGTGATGAATCCTGCGGGTGACATCGCAGTGCAGCAGCGCGATCTCGTGGTCGTCTCCGTGGTTTTGATGCTGCTCATCATTATCCCGGTGATGTTCCTGATCGTGTTCTTCTCCTGGAAATACCGACAGGCGAACACCGAAGCGAAATATGAGCCGGACTGGGATCACTCCACCCATCTCGAGCTCGTCATCTGGGCGATCCCGCTGCTGATCATCATCTGCCTCGGTGCGATCACCTGGAGCAGCACCCATCTGCTCGATCCGTATCGCCGCCTCGACCGCATCAGCCCCGGCAATGCCGCGACGCTGAATGACCCGTTGCTCGTCGAGGTCGTGGCGCTCGACTGGAAGTGGCTGTTTATCTATCCGGAATATGGCGTGGCTGCGGTCAACGAACTCGCTGCTCCGGTGGATCGCCAGATCCGCTTCAAGATCACGGCCACTTCGGTGATGAACTCGTTCTACATCCCCGCGCTGGCCGGCCAGATCTATGCGATGCCGGGCATGGAGACAAAGCTGCACGCCGTCATCAACAAGGCCGGCAAGTATGAAGGCTTCTCGGCCAATTATTCGGGCGCCGGCTTCTCCAACATGCGCTTCGCCTTCCACGGTGTGGATCAGGCTGGTTTCGACGCCTGGATCGCCAAGGCCAAGGGCAGCCAGGACAAGCTGAGCCGCGACGTCTATCTCGAGCTCGAAAAGCCGAGCGAGAAGGTGCCGGTGAAGCTCTACAACAGCGTCGATGCCGATCTGTACAAGCTGATCCTCAACCAGTGTGCTCAGCCCGGCAAGATGTGCATGAGCGAGATGATGGCAATCGACTCGAAGGGTGGCATGGGTCTCGCCAGCGCCCGCAATATCCTGCCGCTCAAGTACAATGTCTCGCAGCTCGATGGCTCGGCTTCGGTCAAGAACTACGTCGCCAGCGTCTGCACCGTGGCAGATGCGATCCGCGAAGCTGCCGACCGCACCTTCACGCCAGGCGACTCGACACCAATGAGCGGTGCCGGCCTGCCGCGTCGTCGCAATGCGACTGAGCCCTTCCAATTCACGCCTGCGCCGTCGCCCGCTGAGCGACGTGCGTCCAACACCTGATCCGGATCAATTCTCATGTCTGCTGCAACCGGAATTGCTGAAAACACCGGGCTGGCGAAGTTGATCTTCGGTCGCCTCACCTTCGAATCGCTGCCGCTGCACGAGCCGATCGTCGTTGCCACCTTCTGCGCCGTCGCGCTCGGTGGCATCGCGCTCGTGGCTGGCCTGACCTATTTCCGCCTCTGGGGCTATCTCTGGAAAGAATGGTTCACCAGCGTCGACCACAAGAAGATCGGCATCATGTATATGATCCTCGGTCTTGTCATGTTCCTGCGTGGCTTCGCCGATGCGGTCATGATGCGTCTGCAGCAGGCGCTCGCCTTCAACGGCTCCGAAGGTTATCTCAACGCCCATCACTACGATCAGGTGTTCACCGCCCATGGCGTGATCATGATCTTCTTCGTGGCGATGCCTTTCGTCACCGGCCTGATGAACTACATCGTGCCGCTGCAGATCGGCGCCCGCGACGTGTCGTTCCCGTTCCTGAACAACTTCTCGTTCTGGATGACCACCGGCGGCGCGATCCTTGTCATGATCTCGCTGTTCGTCGGTGAATTCGCCAAGACCGGCTGGCTGGCTTATCCGCCGCTTTCCAATATCGGCTACAGTCCGGATGTCGGCGTCGACTATTACATATGGGCGCTACAGGTGGCCGGTGTCGGCACGACGCTATCAGGCATCAACCTGATCGCGACCATCGTGAAGATGCGCTGCCCCGGCATGACCATGATGAAGATGCCGGTCTTCACCTGGACCTCGCTCTGCACCAACGTCCTGATCGTTGCGTCCTTCCCGGTCCTGACCGCGTGTCTCGCCCTGCTGTCGCTCGACCGTTACGTCGGCACCAACTTCTTCACGAACGATCTCGGCGGCAACCCGATGATGTACGTGAACCTGATCTGGATCTGGGGCCATCCGGAAGTCTACATCCTGATCCTGCCGATCTTCGGTGTGTTCTCGGAAGTGACCTCGACCTTCTCGGGCAAGAAGCTGTTCGGCTACACCTCGATGGTCTACGCCACGGTCTGCATCACGATCCTGTCCTACCTGGTGTGGCTGCATCACTTCTTCACCATGGGCTCGGGCGCGAGTGTGAACTCGTTCTTCGGCATCACCACGATGATCATCTCGATCCCGACCGGTGCGAAGATCTTCAACTGGCTATTCACGATGTATCGCGGCCGCATCCGGTTCGACCTGCCGATGATGTGGACCGTCGCCTTCATGCTGACCTTCGTGATCGGCGGCATGACCGGTGTCATGCTGGCGATTCCGCCGGCCGACTTCGTGCTGCATAACTCGCTGTTCCTGATCGCCCACTTCCACAACGTCATCATCGGCGGCGTGGTGTTCGGCGTGTTCGCAGCGATCAATTTCTGGTTCCCGAAGGCGTTCGGCTTCAAGCTCGATGAGTTCTGGGGCAAGGTGTCGTTCTGGTTCTGGGTCGTCGGTTTCTGGGTCGCCTTCACGCCGCTCTATGTGCTCGGCTTTATGGGCGTCACCCGCCGCATGCGCGTGTTCGAAGATCCGTCGCTGCAGATCTGGTTCATCATTGCCGGCATCGGTGCTGCGATGATTGCGGCCGGCATCGGTGCCCTGCTGGTTCAGATTGCAGTCAGCATCTGGCGCCGCAAGGAACTGGCCGACCATACCGGCGACCCGTGGAACGGCCGCACGCTGGAATGGGCGACCTCGTCGCCGCCGCCGGACTACAACTTCGCCTTCACCCCGGTCGTGCATGACAATGACGCCTGGTACGACATGAAGAGCCGCGGCTATGCGCGTCCGCTGCAGGGCTTCAAGCCGATCCACATGCCGAAGAACACCGGTGCGGGGATCATCCTCTCGGGCTTCGCCACTGCGCTCGGCTTCGCACTGATCTGGCACATGTGGCTGCTTGCAGCAGTGTGCTTCATCTCGGTCATTGCCGGCGCCATCTACCATACGTTCAACTACAAGCGTGACTTCCACATCCCGGTGGATCAGGTCATCAACACGGAAGCCGAGCGTACCAAGCTCCTGGCAGCACAGGCCGCATCATGAGCGCACCGACCCAAACCATGAGCGGCGAAGCTCCGGTCTTCTACGTCGCCGACGAGCACGATCATCCGCCCGGCCAGAGCACGATGCTCGGCTTCTGGCTCTATCTGATGAGCGACTGCCTGATCTTCGCGATGCTGTTCGCGACCTTCGGCGTGCTCGGCACCAGCTACGCCGCGGGCCCCGGCCCGAAGGATCTGTTCGACCTCAAACTGGTCGCGCTCAACACCGCGATGCTGCTGTTCTCGTCCATCACCTATGGCTTCGCCATGCTGGAGATGCAGAAGGGTAACAAGAACGCGACGCAGATGTGGCTGGCGATCACCGGTCTGTTCGGCCTCGCCTTCCTCTGCATCGAACTCTACGAATTCCACCACATGATCCATGAAGGTGCCGGCTGGTGGCGCAGTGCCTTCCTGTCGTCCTTCTTCACGCTGGTCGGCACCCACGGCCTGCACGTCACTTTTGGCATCATCTGGCTGGTGGTTTTGATGGTGCAGGTGTCGAAGTTCGGTCTGATCGAAGCCAACCAGCGCCGCCTGATGTGCCTCAGCATGTTCTGGCACTTCCTCGACGTCGTCTGGATCGGCGTCTTCACCTTCGTCTATCTGATGGGAGTCGTGCGATGAGCGCCGACGCACACGCCAATAACGGTCACGATGATCACGCCCATGGCCACGGCCATGATGACGGTCGCGACCACGGCTCCATGAAGTCCTACATGACCGGCTTCATCCTGTCGGTCATCCTCACCGCCATCCCGTTCTGGTTGGTGATGGGCAATGTGATCCAGAACAAGAACTGGACCGTCGCGATCATCGTTGCTTTCGCGGTCGTGCAGATTTTTGTTCACATGATCTACTTCCTGCACATGAACACGACGTCGGATGGCGGCTGGACCCTGATGGCGCTGATCTTCACGCTCATCGTTGTCGTTATCGCGCTCGCTGGCTCGCTTTGGGTGATGTACCACCTGAACGTCAACATGATGCCAGTTCACGACATGAGGAATATGCCCTGATGAGCGAGTCCGACCGCGCCCCGCGTGGCCCGGTCACGCTCTCGGTGCTGGCGGTTCTCGCCATCCTCGGTATTGCAGGCTTCATGGCGCTCGGCATCTGGCAGGTCGAGCGCCGCGCCTGGAAACTGGATCTGATCGCACGTGTCGATCAGCGCAGCCACGCCGCACCCGCTGCTGCACCCGGGCCCGCGGCGTGGCTGGCCACTTCTCGCAGCAATGACGAATATCGTCGTGTCACTGCCTCCGGCACATTCATGCAGGGCAAGGACGTGCTGGTGCAGGCTGTCTCCGATCTCGGCGCCGGCTTCTGGGTTCTGACGCCATTGCGCACGGACGCCGGCTTCACCGTCCTCGTCAATCGCGGTTTTGTCAGCCCGGATGAGCGCAAGGCGGGTGCGTTTGCCGCACCCGCATCGCCGGTCACGGTGACCGGCCTGCTTCGTATCTCGGAGCCCAAGGGTGGCTTCCTTCGCACCAATGATCCCGGTGCTGGGCGCTGGTTCTCGCGGGATGTCGCCGAGATTGCAGCAAGCCAGAAGCTCGATGCCGTCGCGCTGTTGAGTTGCACTGAGAAGTGACCCGGGATTTTCATTGAGAAGTGACCCGGGTGGGCGTGGTTGATGTGCTGCCTG
>NZ_JBQVPI010000071.1:0-7157 GCF_052438155.1 Shinella sp.
CTATCTGTCAATCTCCTCCGTTAATGCTGGCGATTACTTAAACGCTACTTCTTAATCGTCCTCTGCTAGCGTGACCGTCGGACAGGCCACCCCGACAGTCACCGTCTCGGCCTCCAACAGCAATCCTACGTTCCATTCGGCGCTGACCTTCACCGCCACGTTGGCCGGCGGCGCGTCGCCGACCGGAACCGTCACCTTCATGGACGGCGCCACCACGCTCGGCACCGGCACGATCCAAGGAACCACGGCGACCTTCGGCACCTCGGCGTTCACCCTCGGTGCCCGTTCCATCACCGCCGTTTATGCTGGCGATACCAACAATGCGACTGCCACATCGGCCGCAATCACCGTTACCGTCGGCCAGGCCACCCCGACAGTCACCGTCTCGGTCTCCAACAGCAATCCTACGCTTGAATCGTGGATAACTATCGTCGCCACGCTGGCCGGCGGCGCATCGCCGACCACCGGAACCATCACCTTCAAGGATGGCGCCACCACGCTCGTAACCGGGACGGTCCACAGCACCACGGTAATCTTTCATACCCCGACCCTGAGCCTCGGCGCGCATTCCATCACCGCCGAATATTCCGGCGACACCAACAATGCCGCTGCCACATCGGCCGCCGTTATCGTCACCGTCGGCCAGGCCACCCCAACAGTCACTGTCTCGGCTTCCAACAGCAATCCTGCGTTCGGTGCGCCGGTGACCCTCACCGCAGCGCTGGCGAGCGGCGCGTCGCCGACCGGAACCGTCACCTTCCTGGATGGCGCCACTACGCTCGGCACCGGAACGATCTCCGGAACGACCGCGACCTTCGACACGGCCGCCCTGGCTGCCGGCGCGCACGCCATCACCGCCGCTTATGGCGGTGATACCAAGAATGCCGCCGCCATCTCGACCGCCACGACGGTTACCGTAGCGGCACCGCCGATCACCGTCTCGCCCGCGAGTCTGCCCGACCCAACGGTGGGTACAGCCTACAGCCAGACCATCACCGCTGCAGGCGGCACGGGACCTTACACTTTTGCCGTAACGAGCGGGTCGCTTCCGGCGGGCTTGACCCTCAGCGCCGCAGGCGTCCTCAGCGGCACGCCGACAGTGGACGGTAATTTCCCATCGATCACGGTGACGGCGACTGACGCAAATACCAACACCGGCACAGGGGACTACATCCTGACGGTCGCCGCAGCCGCCGTCGTTCTCGTGCCTGCCGATGGCACGACGCTGACAGCCGGCCAGGTCAACGTATCCTACGGCGACACCTCGATTTCGGCTACTGGCGGCAGCGGCGCAATATCCTATTCCGCCACAAGCCTGCCTCCCGGCCTTTCGATCAATTCAGCGACCGGCGCCATCACCGGCACGCCAACCACGGCCGGGACCTTCACCTTCCCTGTATCGGCCGCAGGCGCGATAAGCGGCGCGGCATCTGCCGGATATACGATCGAGATCGCCGCCCCGCCGCAATTGTCGATTGGCGACGTCAGCCAATCGGAGGGCAATGCCGGCACCACGACTTTCGCCTTCACCGTATCGTTGGACAAGCCGGCCGCCCCTGGCGGGACGACCTTCGACATCGCCACGGCGGATGGCACGGCCAGTGCACCAAGCGATTATGTAGCCAAGTCTTTGTCCGGCCAGACTATTCCCGCTGGCGCCAGCAGCGTCACGTTCACCGTAACCGTCAAGGGTGATGCGGACGTCGAACCGAACGAAACCTTCTTCGTCAACGTTATCAACGTCACCGGCGCGACCGTCCTCGACAGCCAGAGTGTGGGTACCATTGTCAATGACGATGCAGCGGCCGTTGCACCGACGATCACCAACATCACCCCGAACACCGGCAGCACGGCTGGCGGTACCACGGTCACCATCAGCGGAACGGATTTCACCGGGGCGACCGCCGTCACCTTCGCCGGAACTGGCGGGGGCAATCTCACCATCGTCAACGACACGACGATCACGGTAACAACCCCGGCTCATGCCGCCGGAGCTGTTGCGGTTGCCGTCACCACGCCGGGCGGAACGGACACGCTCAATAGCGGCTTCACCTACGAAGTACAGGCCCCGACCGTCACCGTCTCGGCCTCCGACAACAATCCGGCACTCGGCGCGTCGGTGACCTTCACCGCCACGCTGGCCGGCGGCGCGTCGCCAACTGGAACCGTCACCTTCAAGGATGGCGCCGTCACGCTCGGCACCGGCACGATCTCCGGAACGACCGCGACCTTCGACACGGCCACCCTTGCCGTCGGCACGCATTCCATCACCGCCGAATATGGCGGCGACACAAACAATGCCGCTGCAACCTCGGCTGCCCTCACCGTCACGGTCGGACAGGTCGCCCCGACGGTCACAGTCTCGGCCTCCGACAGCAATCCGGCACTCGGCGCGTCGGTAACCTTCACCGCCACGCTGGCGGGCGGCGCATCGCCGACCGGAAGCGTCACCTTCAAGGATGGCGCCACCACGCTCGGCACCGGAACGATCTCCGGAACGACAGCGACCTTCGACACGGCGGCGCTCACCGTCGGCGCGCATTCCATCACCGCCGAATATGGCGGCGACACCAACAATGCCGCCGCCACCTCGGCCGCCGCCGCCGTCACGGTTGCGGCGCCAACGTTTACCTTCTCCCCTGCGGCTGGTGCCCTGCCGGAGGCTACGGCCAACACGCCCTATAGCCAGTCGGTGACCGCGAGCGCTTCCGGCACCGCGACCCCGATCAGCTATGCGGTGACGTCGGGTGCACTTCCTTCCGGGCTGACGCTCGATCCTGCGACCGGCGCGATCGCTGGAACCCCGACCCTGGCTGGAAGCTACAGCTTCACGATCACGGTGACTGACAGCGCTATCCCGCCCAATAGCGGTGCAGCGCGCTACACCGTGACTGTAAAGCCGGCAGTGACCTTCACCTTCTCGCCAGCGGGCGGCGCCTTGATGGAAGCCATGCCGGCCGAGGACTACAGCCAGCGGATCGTCGCAACAGGCGGCACGGGCGCGCTGACCTATAGCCTTGCCTCCGGATCGCTGCCGGCCGGCATGACGCTCAACGTCTCCACCGGTGAACTGACCGGCCCGCTCGATGAAACCGCAGAGGTGAAGACATACAGCTTCACCATCGAAGTGCGCGACGGTTCCGGCGCGACAGGAAAGGCAAGCTTTACCCTCACGGTGAAAGAACGCGTCGTCTCCGTGACTGACAAGACGATCGACATGTCAGCCGGCGGAACACCCGCCAATGTCAATCTGGAACACGGGGCAACTGGCGGTCCATTCGCCGATGCCGACTGGACTTTCGTGGAACCGGCCAATGCCGGCACGGCAAGCATCGTCAGAGGAGAATTTGCCCAGGCGAGCGGCTCCACACCTCTCGGCTGGTACCTGAAGTTTATTCCGAACCCTGGCTTCTCCGGCACGGTTCAGGTCGGTTTCAAGCTGACGAGCGCGCTTGGCACCTCCGACACGGGAATCGTAACTTACAAGCTCGGCTACGATCCAGCCAAGGTCGCCGAGGAGATTGACGGACTGGTGCATGGCTTCGTCCAGACCCGGCAGAGCATGATCGCCTCGACGATCAAGGTTCCCGGCCTTCTGGACCGCCGGCAGATGGAAAACGCTGTCGATCCGGTCACTGCCCGCATGATGCCTTCAGAAGAAGGTATGACGGCTGGCTTCTCGACCAGCCTTGCACAGCTGGAAGCCGCGCGCGATGGCGCGGAGGGCGTGGCCGGCGGATATTCCTCGCCGTTCAACATCTGGATAGACGGCACGCTGATGGCACATAATCGGGAGGAGAACGGCGGCAAGTGGGGCGGCTTCGGCATGATCAGCGTGGGAGCCGACTACCTGCTGTCGGAAAAGGCGCTGATCGGCCTGTCGTTCCACTTCGATCGGATGACCGACCCGACAGACGACGATGCCGAACTGACCGGCAACGGCTGGCTTGCCGGTCCCTATGCCTCCTTCGAGATCGGCAAGGGTGTGTTCTGGGACACGAGTCTGCTCTATGGTGGCTCGGCAAACGACATAGACACAGCCTTCTGGGACGGCAGCTTCGACACGAAACGCTGGATGATCGACACTGCGATCAAGGGCGAGTGGCAACTCGATGAGGTGACGGTCCTGACGCCGAAGCTCAGGGCAATCTATTTCAATGAGAAAGTCGAGGACTATGCGGTGCAAAACGCTACGGACGACGAACTCACCACCGACGGTTTCGACGCGGAACAGTTCCGCGTGAGCCTCGGGGCTGAGATTGCCCGGTCCTTCTCGCTGGAGAACGGGGCGACGCTGACACCGACACTTGGTGTCACCGGCGGGTATGCCGGCCTCGACGGTTCGGGCGTATATGGCTCGCTTACCGCCGGCCTGACGCTCGAGACGGCCGATTTCTGGATGCTCGAGGCAAGCCTGCTTCTCAACATCGAGGGTGATGGCCAGAAATCCGTCGGTGGAAGGGCACGGGCTTCAAAACGGTTCTGAGAAGTTGGTGTTCAAAAAGTCATGCCCTCCACCGGAGTGGCATGACTTTTCCTGATTGGCTCGCCAATACTTTCTCTGGACTGTCGACGTTCATCAGAACGTTCGCCCCAAGGGATTGAACCGCACCGGGTTTACCGGAGACCGTTTGGTTTAAGTTAGGGGCTGATATAGCTAGTAGATGAAGGCTATTTTTGTCGGATGGATAGGGCCAGGCGCAAAAGCAGGCTGCTTCCGGTCGTTCAACAGGCGTCGATCGTGCGTTTTGTTGCGGGCGTTCCGGCCCGCACGGCGGCTGATCTTGTCGGGGTGAACCGGAATACGGCGATCCTGTTTTTCCACCAGCTGCGTGAAGTGATTGTAGAGAACCTTGCCCGTCAAGCCCCCTTTCTCGAAGGCGAGATTGAGGTCGATGAGAGCTACTTCGGTGGCGCACGCAAAGGCAAGCGTGGCCGCGGCGCTGCCGGAAAAGTGCCCGTCTTCGGGCTCCTGAAGCGCGGTGGGCGGGTCCATGCGGTCATGATCCCCGATGCCAAGGCACGGGCTTTGTTGGGCAGTATTCGAGAGCGTATCCGTCCAGACAGCATCGTCTTTACCGACAGTTTGAGCTCTCACGATGCGCTGGATATCTCCGAGTTCCACCATGAACGGATCAATCACTCCGAAGCTTTCGCCCTCCGATCGTAACCATATCAACGGCATCGAAAACTTCTGGAGCCAGGACAAACGCCACCTGCGGCACTATAACGGTATCCCCAAAGTCCACTTCCATCCCTTCCTCAAAGAGTGCGAATGGCGCTTCAACCACAGGCCAGCAAGCAATCTCTTGAAGATGCTCAACGAATGGGTCAAAATTTGAGAATTCAAACCTTAGCTATGTCAGCCCCTTAAGTCATGCAGCCAATGCTGGTGCGTCCAGCATGGCAAAATATTGTTCTCGGCCTCGTTGGGTGGACTGTTTCCGATGGGCTCCAGAAGGCGGCGGTTGTTGAACCAGTCGACCCATTCGAGGGTGACGAACTCCACGGCTTCGAAGTTACGCCATGGTCCGTGTGGATGAATGACCTCAGCCTCGTAAAGGCCGTTGATCGTTTCGGCGAGAGCGTTGTCGTAACTGTCTCCAACGCTGCCGACAGATGGTGACCTGCCCCTGAACTTTCCTCCGGCAGCGATTAGAGTCTCGGCGGTTTTTAATACGCCAAATGGCGCGGTGTGAGCAACCGGCGGAAACGCGAAGCTTCCACATCGCGTAGCGTTGGAGCCGGTTGCGGCGATGATCCCGGCATAGTCGGCCGGGGTCTGGTATCCGAGTGATGAGTGCGGCCGGAAATTGTTGTCGTCGCCGCCCCATTCCGCAATGGCGCTGCGGGCATGATCGAGACCAAAGAACAGACTTTCATTGAGCAGCTCGTCGCGCATGCGGCCGTTGAAGCTCTCTACATAGCCGTTTTGCATTGGTCTTCCCGGCGCAATGTAGTGCCACTCGATCTTGCGATCCTTCGACCAGGCAAGGATGGCGTTCGAGGTTAGTTCGGTCCCGTTGTCGGAGACAATCATGCCCGGCTTGCCCCTTCGCTCGACAAGCGCCGTCAGTTCTCGCGCGACACGGCGACCCGGGATCGATGTGCCTGGGATCGCCGCCAGGCATTCGCGCGTGACGTCGTCGACCACATTGAGGACGCGGAAGCGTCTGCCGCAGGCAAATTGATCGTGGACGAAATCCAGCGACCAGCGGGCATTTGCCTTTGCTTTGATGAGGATCGCAGCACGCGTGCCAACAGCACGACGCCTGGCTTTCCGCTTGCGCACGGATAAACCTTCTTCGCGATAGAGCCGGTAGATGCGATTGACACCGGACGGCTCTCCATCTCGCCGAAGCAAGATGAACAATCGACGATAGCCAAACCGGCGGCGCTTATTGGCCAAATTGCGCAGCTTCGTCCGCAACTCGACCTCCGGCGGTCGAGAGGATCGATAGCGGATCGTCTTTCGGTCTGCGGAGATGATCTGGCAGGCCCGTCGTTCCGAAAGGCCCATAATAGCCTTCAGGTGCGCGACAGCGTCACGCTTGACAGGGCCCCCCACCATTTTTTTGCTCGAAGCTCACGGAGTGCGGCTGTATCCAGCATCTGTTCGGCGAGCAGCTTCTTCAGCTTGGCGTTCTCGTCCTCAAGCGCCTTCAGACGCTTGGCCTCAGACACCTCCATGCCGCCGTATTTGGCCTTCCAGTTATAAAAGGTCGCCTCGGAAATCCCGTGCTTGCGGCAAAGATCAGCCGCTTTCGCTCCGGCCTCCTGCTCCTTCAACACCGCAATGATCTGCTCTTCCGTAAATCGCTGCTTCTTCATAAGTCCATCCTCAATGGGCAGGACTCTAATCCATTCTGGACGAAATCTTTAGTGGCAGGTCAGCCGGGGTAAACCGACATTCGTCACGGTTTCGTCATGTTTTTTACCGTCCGGACAAGATTTTGGTCTGAGTTTTGGTCCTTTGTTGGATGTTTCGGGGAAGTGTGTCGGGCTGTCGAATAAGAAAGCTGTTTGATTTCAGTTTGTTGCGTGTTTTTTGATTTTTCTTGATCCCCGCTGTTGACGTTATGGGATTGGTGGGCTTATAACCCGCTCATCGAACGAGAGCGGCGGCGCTTCTGGCGGCCAACGAACTCGCTCTAGGG
>NZ_JBQVPI010000072.1:0-7096 GCF_052438155.1 Shinella sp.
CGGCAAGACCTTCCATCACCCGGCCAAACACGCCCATAACACCCCAACGCTTCCAACGGTTATAGAGCGTCTTGTGCAGCCCGTACTCCCGGGGTGTATCCCGCCACCGCAAGCCATTGCGATTGACAAAAATGATCCCGCTCAGAACACGGCGGTCATCAACCCGAGGCTTGCCGTGGCTCTTGGGAAAATACGGCGCAAGCCGCGCCGTTTGCTCATCTGTCAGCCAATAAAGGTCGCTCATGATCAGTCTCCTTGCGGGGCCTGAATCACATCCGACGCATCAAATCAATGGGTCCTGACCCTAGCCTTCATGCCATCCTGCCTTTCGTCTCGGATTCACGCCGGCATCGGAGCACGGCCAGCATGGTTGGTTATTGGCCGAATGGCACGATCAGGAATACGGCAATAGCACTTCCGACGAGGTCATCTTGTACATTTCCGTGATCGTTTGGCCGTTGCGGATACTGTCGATGTAGGTGGCCTCTTTCTTCAAGTGCGCCTGGGCGGCCGCCAGGATTTCGCCGGCGCGCTCCAGCGGAACGACGACGACGCCGTCGTCATTGCCGATGACGACATCACCCGGGCGGATTGTCGCGCCATTGATGCCGATGCGGCCATCGATGACACCGCCGAAACCGTGATGCGGTCCCTTCGGCACAACGGCCTTGCAGAACATGTTGAAGCCGAGCTGCCGGATTTCGGCGACATCACGTACGGCGCCATGGACGACTGCGCCACCCAGCGTTCGATGGGAGGCTTCGACTGTCATGATGCCGCCCCACACGGCGGTGTCCTCGAATCCGCCGGCATCAACCACGAGGATTTCGCCCGGCCGGGCCGAACCGATGAGCTCGCATATGCTGGCGCAGTCGCCCACCATGACCTCGACGGTCCGCGCCTGACCGCATACAGACAGGCCGGCGCTGACCGGCTTCAAGGAGGCACCAAGCGACTGCGTGCGGTTCATGCAATCCGAGGCTACCGCTGGCGGGATTTCCCGCCAGGCTGCCAGAACATCGTGGCTAAGCTGTTGGAACTGCTGGTTGATACGAATATATGCCATGTTGCTTCTCCGACGCTTATGACTTGGCAGATTGCCAACCGGGGTTGACGTTGTTGCGAATTTTTCCCTTAACCAAGAAATCCATCAGGATTTGCGCTGAGAATGTGCGCATGTCGACATACCCGGCCTCGGAGTAGAAGGCGGCATGCGGAGACACGATGAAGCGGCCGGCCAGCCACGCCTCGTTGTTGCGCCATGCGGTCAAAAGCGTCGGCTCATCGATCGGCGGCTCCTGCGGCAGGACGTCGAGACCGGCTGCGGCAAGCTTGCCGCTGCGTAGCGCCCGCTCGAGCGCCTCGATGTCCACCAACCCGCCGCGCGCGATGTTGATGAAAACGGTATCGTCCTTGCACATCGCCAACAGTTCGTCGTTGACGATGGAGCGGGTTTCATCGGTGAGCGGGGTATGGATGCTGACGACGTCGGCATCTGCGAGCAGTTCTTCAAGGGAGTCGCGACGCTCGAAACCGATGCCGAGATCGTGGCCTTCCGGCAGGAAGGGGTCAAAATAGGCGACGCTCATATCGAAGGCGGCGGCGCGACGGGCGACGGCGGTACCAATGCGGCCAAGACCGATAGCGGCAAAGCGGCCACCACGGATACGACGGACAACCGGAACGTTTTCGGCAATAAAGCCCGCGACCGGATCGGCCTTCATTCGCTTCTCGTAAGTGCCTATGCCGCGCACCAGATAAAGCATCATCGCCAGGGCATGGTCCGCGACCTCGGTGGTTCCATAGTTGGGAACGTTCGAGACCGGAATGCCGGCTTCGCGGCAGGCGGCGACGTTGACGTTGTCGAACCCGACACCGACGCGCACGATATGCTTGCAGTTTTCAAGCTTGGCGATCGTTTCCGGTTGGATACGCATGCGGTGCCAGACGAGTATCGCATCACACGAGCGCCAGTCGCTATCAGCGATCGCATTCGGATCCGTTTCGTCGTAGATCACATAGTCGAAAAGATCTCCCGACACGTTCTTTTCGATCACCAGATCGCGCTGGTGTGCGTCCGGGACAAGAATTTTGTATTTTTTCATTACAGGACCTTGGATAGGAATTCGCGGAAACGTTCGTCTTTGGGATTCTTGAACATTTGGCCGGGCGGGCCGTGCTCGACGATGACACCGCGATCGGTAAAATAAACTTCGTCGGCCACTTCCTCGGCGAAACGCATCTCATGGGTGACGAGAACGCAGGTCATGCCTTCGCTGGCGAGATCGCGAATGACGTTGAGCACCTCCTTGACCATTTCCGGGTCAAGTGCCGCCGTGACTTCGTCGAAAAGTATGACCTGCGGCTGCATGGCCAAAGCACGGGCAATCGCCACACGCTGCTGTTGGCCGCCGGAGAGCTGTCCAGGATAGGCCTTTTCCTTGCCCGATAGCTTGACTTTGCCCAAAAGTTCCAAGGCGCGCTTCTCAACCTCGGCCCTGTTCTGGCCAAGCACCTTGACCGGTGCCATGACGATGTTCTCTAGAACGGTGCGATGAGGGAAGAGATTGTACTGCTGGAACACCATCGAAACCTTGTGCCTGAGAGGCACGAGTTGCTTTTCGGTGTGCAGCTTCTCAACCTGGAACTCGCCGACCCTGATCGTGCCGGCATCGATGGGCACCAAGGCATTGATGCATCGCAGAAGGGTCGATTTGCCCGAGCCAGAGGGGCCGATGATGCAGACCACACTCCCTGGTTTGACCGCCATGGAGATGCCGTTGAGCACGTGCACGGAGCCAAAGGACTTGCGGATGTTAGAGATCTCGATGATCGGATCGATCGTGCTTTTGGTCATGGTTAGTTTTGCGTCCTCAGGTGGCGTTCGAGGCTTCGACTCCAAGTCGCCAGCGGATAGGCGAACGCGAAGAACATGAGCAGAATGTAGAGGTAGACGGCGGTCGCATAGCTGTCGCCGTCAGCGGCAATTACAGTCTTGCCGATGGACATGACATCGGTGGTGCCGGTAACGACGATGAGACTGGTGCCGATGAACAGCATCGCATAGGTGGTCATGATGTTGGGGAGCATGATCGGAAGCGCCTGCGGCAAGACGATCGACCACATGATCTGCTGACGTGTATAGCCGAGCGCCCGTGCCGATTCCCATTGGCCGTCGGGAATGGCACGAATGCCGGAGCGGAAAACTTCCGCCATATACGCGGTGACCGGCACCGACAGACCCGCCACCGCTTTGATGAATGGCGAAAGATAGATGGTGTAGCCGAACAATGAGGTTTTGAACGGGAGCAGATAGAGCATTGCGTAAAGGACGACCAGCCAGGGCGAATTGCGCATGACATTCATGACGAAGATCGCCAAGTTGCGCGTCAGCGGCGAATTGGAGACCATCATTGCGCCCAGAAAAAAGCCGGCGAACGAAGCGATTGCCATGACGATGAAGCTGACCAGGACATTGATGGCGAAGCCGCCACTGACCGTCGAAAAGCCCGGAGCCCCTGTCAGCAGGAGTGGCGTGCGATTGACGAGCACCTGGAAGGCGTTTGCGCTGTCGTGGCGATAGGTAGCGACAAAGACGACGGCCATGAAGGCGATCACGCCAAGGAAGCCAAGGAAAGCATTTCTCGAATGTCTCATCAGACCCCGACGCCTCCGGAAAAGCCCGGCACGGCCAGGCGCTGGGCGATCATCTTGGCTGCGAAGGTCGCAACCGATGCGATCACCAGATAGATGATCCAGATCACGATCATCACCTCCAGATTAAGGAATGTTTCAAGACTGATTTGCGTGGCGTAAAACATGACGTCGGTGACGGCCACCAGGGAGGCTTGGGCCGAAGTCTTGATCAAGCTCACTACATTGCTGGTCATGTTGGGAATGGTCGTGCGCACGGCGAGCGGCAATTCGACCAAACGGAAGATGGCCGCGCGCGAGTAGCCGAGTGCTCTTGCGCCCTCGACGGTTTGGAGAGGCACCGCCCCGATACCCGAACGGATGATCTCGACGGCAATGGAACCGTTGTACAGCGCGAGCGATATGACGACGCAGGCAAAACCGGAAAACAGCGGGATCTGTGCGCCAGTAGTGTGGTCGGTGATGGTGACGCCCAGGTCTGAGAGCATAAAGTAGAGAAAGAATAGCTGCACCAGCGGCGGCGTGTTCCTGAACAAATCCACCAGAACGATCACCAGGGGATGAACAAACGGCACTTTGAAATGAACGATCGCGGCGCCCGCTATGCCAACGCTCAGCATGGAAGCCGTGCCGGCCACCGCCAACAAGATTGTGACCCATAGGCCCTTCAACAGCCAATCAAAGTAGAGCGGATCAGCCAGCCAACTGAAATCCAATCCGAAAATCATGAATAGTGGTCCTGCATTAGCCAGAGGATACGAACCCGCGCTTGAAGCAGGTCGCCGCCATCTAGAGTTTTTGCAATCGTACCGGCAACGGATCGTCGCATGGTCCGCCGCGGGGACGCCAGGCCGGGACACATGCGGGCATGTGTCCCGGCATTGGCATCAGTGACCAGCTGCCTTGGCGTCGGTGGCTCGCTTGGTCACGTATTCGCTTTCGCCCATGGAGAATTCCTTCTCCGCACTGATGAGTACTCCCGTAGCTTCAGCCGACAGGATCGCCTCGTTGACCGCCTTCAGGAAGGCCGGCTCGTCCTTGCGCACGCCACCGGCGATTGGGATGTAGTTGAACGTCTCCAGCGCGATCTTGTACGTCCCCGCCCATTCTGGCTCGGCGATCTTTTGCCTCAGGATCGGCCCGTCGAAGGCGATCGCCTCGCAACGCCCGTCCTGGAATGCCTTGAACATCTCAGCCGTACCCGTAAACAGCACCGTCTCGGCACCATATTTCCCGGTAATCGTCTTGTTGTAGAGGTTACCCTGGATGCCGCAGAGCTTCTTGCCGCTGACATCCCCCCAGGATTTGATCGCAGTATTCTTCAGACCAAGGAGTTCGATGCCGGCCATCATGTAATAGGCTTCGGTGAAATCGATGACCTTGGCGCGTTCCGCATTTTGTCCGAGCGTGGCCAAGATGAGGTCGATGCGTCCGGCGTTCAGCAACTCGATGCGGTTTGAAGCGATGACCGGCACAAGTTCGATCGCATCTTCCGAGCCCAGGATCGTCTTGGCGACCTGCTTGGCGAGGGCAATTTCATAGCCCTTGAGAGCCGCATCTTTGTCGAGAAAGCCGAACGGACGGTAATCGTTTTTTATGCCGACGATAATCTTGCCGCGCGCCTTGACCTCGTCCAACTGGTCGGCAAGCACCGGAGCGGCGCTGAGTGTCACAGCCGCCGCGACCCCGCACAACATCGCTAGAACCTTTTTCACGTCATTCCCCTTTTTATTAAACGGTGATTTCTTGGGCAATTTAGCAAGTTATGACCATAATGAATAATACTGTTTCCTTTCATTTTTATAAGACCTACTAATGGTATTTGTATCATATCTGGGAGGGGAGAACGGATGAATGTGAGGCAATTGGAGGCATTCAGGGCTGTAATGTCGTGCAGAAGCGTCAGCGGTGCCGCTCTGGTGCTTAACGTCTCCCAGCCGGCGATAAGCCAGCAGATTGCCATACTGGAGCAAAGCTGCAGGTTCAGCCTGTTCGAGCGGGTCAAGAACCGACTGCATCCGACGCGGGAAGCCGAGGCGCTCTTGGTTGAGGTCGATCGCATTTTCGACGGGCTCAATCGCATTTCCCGGGTGACGGAGGCGCTGCGCCAGCAGAAGTGGGGTGCGATCAGTGTGGGGTCGTTTCCCGCAGTGGGCAAAAGAATTCTCCCCCGTATGATCGCCTCGTATATGTCGGAGCGACCTGATCTGGAGTTTCACCTGCAAAGCATGCGCAGCATCAGCCTGATCGATGCGGTCGCCGCCCAACAAATGGATGTCGGCGTCAGCTTTCTTCCCGGAGACAGGAAGGAGATCGAGAGCATTCACATCAAGAGCGTCAAGGCCGTATGCATCCTGCCTGCGGGTCACGCTCTCGCCTCGAAGGCGATGATCCACGCGCGTGACCTCGAAGGCGAGAAATTCATATCGCTCGGTAAACAGGACCGCGCACGGATGCAGATCGACAAAGTGTTTTCCGACTGCGGCGTGATCCGTCACCTCCAGATCGAGACTGGCCAGTCGGATGCGGCAATTGCCTTGGTGGGGGAAAAAGCAGGCGTTTCAGTTGTCGATCCGTTCAGTGCTTGCGATTTTCCGACCAAGGATGTTCTCGTGCGACGTTTCGAACCAGAAATTGAGTTCGGAGTGTGGATATTGCGACCAAAACTGCATCAGAAATCTACCTTGATTGAAGGTTTTATCGACTTCTTGAAGAGGGGATTTGCGGCCATGCCAGGGATCGACTGAAATGTCGTTTAGCAGTTAATCGTAAGACTCTGTCTGCAATAGTTTCAATCACTTAGCCCGGCGCTTAAAGTGATGTTGGGCAGTGATCAACGAGTCCTGACCCTAGCATACTCTCGAGTAGAGCACGCGCCAGTTCGCAGCAAGGGCCAGCCCCTCGAGGAAGAGCCAAGCCTTCTTCAAGAGCATTATTGGCTTGGGTGGCGAGAATTGACCGGCAAGGACACGAACGTCTGAAGGCGACGCTGCCGATGGCTGCCGGTCTAAGTGTCTGTTTGACAACTTACCTTTACGATTCACGCTTATGATGTGGCGGATGAGAGCTGGGGCCGGATGGCCAAGATCGAGAGGACGACGAAGCGATATCTGACCGAGGAGGAATGGTCGGCGGTTTAGCCTTTGATGCCTCCAGCCCTCGCAACCGGCCGGCGGCAGCAGAGGGATTTACAGGAAATCTTCAATGCCATCCGATACATGGTGCG
Source organism: Shinella sp. (assembly GCF_052438155.1). Classification (NCBI taxonomy): domain Bacteria; kingdom Pseudomonadati; phylum Pseudomonadota; class Alphaproteobacteria; order Hyphomicrobiales; family Rhizobiaceae; genus Shinella; species Shinella sp. The sequence continues at coordinate 6,881 of NZ_JBQVPI010000072.1, forward strand.
TTCGGGTTGCGAATGGCGGATGCTGCCGACCCACTTTCCGCCGTGGCAGACGGTCTACTGGTAGTTTCGGCGGTTCGTGCCTCGATTGCTGTTCCAGACCATCCATAACGTCGCCCGGTGGCGTCACCTTAACCGGCTGGTGTGGATCGGGACGATAGTCTACCGGCATGACGGAAGAGGTGTGCGCCCACTACAAACGTCACCGCTTTCCGGCCG
>NZ_JBQVPI010000073.1:0-395 GCF_052438155.1 Shinella sp.
CGCTGAAGCACACCGACCTGCGCGCCGGAGCGAGCTTGCGCCCAGCGCCGAAGGCCTTCGCAGCGACGATGCGCCGGTCGTAGAGGAACGAGATCGCATTGTCGTACGCCGTCCTCGGCGGGTCAGCCTTCGCGAAGTGCACCACGTATTTCGACATGTCCTTCCATGACGGGTCGATGTTTCCGATTAGCGTCATATCCTCGCCTTGATCAGACGACGTCATGTCGCTGCGTGGTGCAGCCATGAGTGGAGAGGAGCGCCTCGAGTTTGGGTGCCGAATTCTTCGGGACCGCAATGACCAGCAGCCGCTTCGCCCTAGACGCCGCCACATAGATCTTCCGGGCATCCTCAGCATCGTCCGGTGTCCCCGCTCCTGTCTCGAGATGTGCGAGTAT
>NZ_JBQVPI010000073.1:405-6926 GCF_052438155.1 Shinella sp.
TTGCTGGTCTTGTTGCTGGTCATGACCACGCACACCGCCGCGAACTCCAATCCCTTCGCCGAGTGGATCGTGCGCGCGGGATGCGAATCCAGTGGCGGGCTGGCCAGCGCCGCCTCAAGGTCGGAGGTCGATCGCAGGCGCTGCCCTATGGTTACGGAAGACACGAGACCGGGGTCTAGAACGGCGCGAGCCCTCACGAGCCACGTTTCAGCCGTCATGCCAGGCACGAACTTAAGCTGCGATGCGATCGCGATGATCCCGGGCCGCCACGTTGCATCGTCGGCATCCGTGCCGGAAACGTGCCGATGGTATTCGCCCGGGGCCTGGATATGACCTTGAACCTGGAGGACAGCGCGGTGGAGGGCGACGAGTGCCTCCCGCCGGTTGCCGAGGCCGAAGGAGAAGTGGAAGTCGGTGACGGCCCGGGCGAGCATCAGCGTCATGTGCGCCGACTCCTTCGGCGCCGGATGCCCGATTGCCTTGCCTGCGGTGGGAAGCCGCGACGCGAGAATAGGCGCGTCCGCATGCGGGATCTCCAACGAGCCCGACAACTCCCCGAACTTCGTACCGATCGCCGCAGGCACCGACGTCCCACCGTATGCGATCACATAGATGGGCGTCGTGTCGCCCTTCAGAGGCCCCAAAGCCTGATCGAGTGCAGACCGGGCTGCTGGCGGCCTCAAGGCGACGATGGCGGAGCAGATCGCAGGGGTCGACCGGAAGTTGCCGCTCATTGGAAGGCGCTCGGTCTCACCGAACCGTTCGGCGAACCCATGGAGCTCGCTAGTCACGCCACCCCTGAACTTGTAGATCGACTGGTTGGGGTCGCAGATCACCTTCACGCTCAGCCCGGAATCGCGGAGCCATTGGACGATTTCGAGATCGGCCGGGTTGCAGTCCTGCGCCTCGTCAACGACGATCTCGCGAAACCGCGCGGCCAGCGCCCTCCCGAATCTCTGCGCGAACTGCTTGTCGGCCAGCCGAACACGTACGCTCTCCCGCACATCCTCGAAATCGACATGACCCTTGGTGCGGGCAGCGGCCAGCATGGCTAGTGCTCGGGCTTGGTGCCTGGCGGGATCCCGATCGAACCGGAATTCGGTTGCGACAGCCGGGTCCATTGCGCCCGTTTTCCTATCGAACCCCCGGAGGGGGATGGCCTGCATCGTCTCATGCGGCTGCACTGGCCATTTCGCCTTGTCTGGAATTAGCCGGGGCATCTCACTGCTCCCCTCGATTCCGAACGGCGCGACGAAGAACTGCCAGAGAAAGCGGTCGAAGGTACCGATGAAGCTGGGGAAAAGCGGGGCCGGAAGCACACCGAAGCTCCGCAGACGCGCCTCCAGCTCATCGACGGCTGCGTTGGTGAAAGAGAGAAACGCAACGCCACGACGATCGCTGCGATCGGCCAGCAGAAGTCGTGCGCGTTCGACAAGCGTCCGGGTCTTCCCTGCTCCAGGACATGCGGTGACGAACGCGCAGCCATCGTGAACGACGACCGCCTCCTGCTCGAGCGTCGGCTTGTAGGCCGCCGTCACGTGACGACCAACTGCTCAATGGCACAGACGATGTAGGCCGGCACCTTCAGCTCCTCGCCATCCTCGATCCGGCGAGCGAGAATCTGGGCGAAGTCGCCCTTGCGCGCGCTCTTGAATACCTTGTTGATCGCTTTGGAGCGCTCGTCTCCCTCCTTCTTGAGGGCATTGCGCCACTTGGTCTTCGATCGCGGATGCAGTTCCAGGTAGGCCTCCCCGAGCAGATCGGCGTTTCCAGCCTCTATCAGTTCGGACTCAAGTGAATAGGTGCTCGTGATTGCAGCGAAATAGTCGGTTGCGCCCAGCTCACCGACCAGCCGATCCAGCGCGAGCTTCCGTCGCTCGCCGGGTATGAGTCCGTCGTCCACCACCTCTTCTTCTGATGCCGCGGACGTGTCGCCGTTGCTCTGCTCGGCTTTGTCTGGCGATGCATCTCTAGTCTCCGCTTCGCCATCGTTCGCCTTGTCCTCCTCATCCTCATCCTCCTCCTCGTCCTCGGATTTCGTGCCCTTGTCGCCATCGGTCATGACCACGACCCGATCGGCGATGCGCGCTCCATCGACCTCGGTCAGGAGAAGAGACACATAGGGAGCGAAATCGACCCCATCGATTGGGATGAAGACGGCGGACCGGAAGAGTCGAAGCTTATCTTTCTGCCCCTTCAGAACGTGGTGCTTTGCGATTGCTGGAAGCAGGAGCGCCTCTGCGATCCCTTCGACCAACAGCGCCCTCCCGCCGAACAACAGCGCCGCCTTCGTCACATTGAGGTACCGATCGACCTTCCTGCGATCCAACGGCTTCAGCGCCATTCTGGCAAGCGGCAGGCATCTCGTGGATCGGCGCGGCGAAGCTGCAGAGATCGCCTCTGCGACAGACTCCATCGCCGATTCGTTCCCCGCCCCCGTTTCCGAGGTCAGCACGTCTTCGATCAGGCTGGCGTCGAGCGTCGTGGGCTCCGGATGCTCATCCCTCTCACCCGTTCCGACCGACGCGATCATGGACTTGAAGACGACCAGCCGGTCGCTGCTGACCCATGCCGACAGGTTCGGCGAATGCGTGGCGACAACCACCTGCAGCTCGCCGGCCGGGCCGTGATTGGTGGGCGGAGCCTTCCGGGACTGTTCGGCCTGATCGCGCAGAAAAGACAGCACCGCCGCCTGCAGCTGAGGATGCAGGTGCGCTTCCGGCTCCTCGACTAGGAAGAGGGTCAAATCGGTGTTCCGAACCTTCTCCAACTCGACAGCGATGATCGCCATGAACAGCAGGTTTGCGTAGCCGTGCCCGGAGTAGCGGAGGTCCTCGGGATCGATGCCGTGGTCCGCCAATTTGAACCGGAGGTCCCGGGCGATGTCGATCAGGGCCTCGTCAGAGGCAAAGCCCAGCGTCGCAGCCTGCTTTCGCACGCCGCCCGTCAATGCGGTCAACCCCTTCTCCACTGCATCGTCGACCTTGGTCAGCACATCGTGCTGGCTCTTACGGCCAAGTTCCCTAGCCAAGTCCGTTGCACTCGTACCTTCCAGAAAGTGGTTAAGCAGCGCCATGATGCGCGTCGGGTTCCCAGATGCGAGCGACCGCTTCGCGTCCCGCAGAGTAGGTAGATAGACGTGACGAACCATGTCATGACAATTCGGCTCCGCAATATTGCCATCCCTGCCCGCCCACAGATACGGCCTCGCTCCGCCGGTGGTCGCATCATAACGCAAGCCGAAGCAAGCCTTCGTCAGGCTTGCGTCGGTGACAGCCGAAATCAGTCGTCCCTGCTGTCCGGCGGAGAGTTCCGCGAAGTGCGCCTCCAGTTCAAACCGGGCCGTGCCGCATTGGAAGCGCACGTCGGTCGGCTCGCAGTATATCTCGCGGCGTCCACCAAGCGGCGCGGTCAGCAGCCGGATCGCGTCGATCGCGTTGCTCTTGCCCCCGTTGTTCTCTCCCACAAGTACCGTCAGATCGCTCTGCAGCTCAAGTCGGGCCTCGTCGAACGATCGGAAGTTACCCAGCCTGACACTCTGAAGATACATCGAGCCCCCTTCTCCTTCGGCGACAGCATAGTGGAAGACAATAAGGGCAGCGAGGGTAATAAGGAGCCAAAATGCAGATAGATCGCGATTTATTTTTCCACCGTTTTACGACACCATCCTCGCGTTGAGCAGACTGATGCGGGCACAGGCGGTAAAATGGACGATAAGGAATTGACGCGTGTTTGGAACCAGCATGAAAGCCCGGTGATCCTCCGCCGGACGGGCAAGGGCCAGCTGCTACGCATGCGCCTGCCATACGCGGGTAGCAATCGCACCTGGCTTCAGGACGGCCATCGCATCTCCCCGACATGGATCGCCTCGAAGCGCTATTGGGAGATTCCGAAAGCCTGGTTCAACGACGTCGTGGAGCGCGCGCTCAGAACCTACGGGCAAATCTACGTGATCCAACCCTATCGGGAGCAGGAGAAGTGTTCGCCCGCGTGCCTCAACGCTTTCGGTCATGAATGTCAGTGCTCATGCATGGGACGGAATCATGGCGCGGGAAACGACGGGAGCTGGTTCGAAATCTCCGAGACCTTCGCCACGCGCTGGGGCGATCAGATGCTCGCCTGCAGGCTGATGAAGATACGGCATGGATCAGATTGAATTGAGCCCGGGAGGAAGGCGAAGATGCTGGAGTTGATCGACCTGATCGAGAGATCGAATGCGACCATTCATGCCGACTTACGAGCCTGGTTCGGCGAATACCCGGTCGCCGCGTCGTGGAGCGTGGTATCGGATTTCAGCGTGGGCGACACGGGCAAGCAGAACGACGCCTACTCCTTCGTCATTATCCTCAAGCACGACACCGACGAAAACATCGCGTCCTACATCGCGGCCACCTCGCCGAGCGACCTGAAAGCCTCCCGAACGCCACCCAAGGGTCTGCTCGACTATCTCTGCTGCCCCGTGACCTTCAGCCTGAGCTTCATCGTCTCACGCGAAAGCGCCAGTCTGCGCGTAGCCATTACTCAGGAAGCCATGTCGTCGCTCGTCGCTTCACTCCGGGAGATCGTCGCCGAATGGGCGACGGCGGAGCCACCGAACGCCGAGTATTACGGCCAGCTCGGCCGCCGCCTGCGAATGCTCGAATCGGAACTCGCCCAGAAGCAGCTTTCGCTCAACCTACTCCGACGGATATTTCTCGTAGCGTCATTCGCGGCTGTCGTTCTCGGCATGCTCAACGATGCGAAATCGCCGATCAACATTCGTTGGATCAGCGACCGGGACGCCATGTTCGATCGACACGAAGGCGTGGCTTTCGACCTCGCCTGGTTACTATTTCAAATCATGAGGCGACGCCGGGGCGGCCTCATTGATCTACGCCACCCGCAGATCGCGTTCGCAACGCCTGGCATGGACGGCAAGACGGAATACGCCGAGTTCGTGAGAATGCCCGACTTCCTCGCCGGGACGCTCGCGGACATCAAGCTTCCGCAACTGATGTTCACACACCGCAAGTTCCCGACGATCTTCAACCGCGTGCTGGTCAACTCCCCGAACAACGCGGTCGTGGAGCTACTGGCCGACGAAGAGCGGGTCACTTCGCGCCGGCTCCGTTTTGGCAATCGCCTCTCGGAGGCCGTCGCGACGGCACGAAAGGCCCGCGCGACATGAGTGAGAAATGGCTGGAGGAGAGGGTGCCGGGCTACGCTGCGCTACCCGGCCCCGACCGCGACGCGATCAAAGCCTTCGCCCTCCTATGGAGCCTATTCGAATCGAGGCTGATGGGGAACGATGCCAACGCCCGCAGGATCGCGCAGGCGGTGGAGCGGTGGGAAACGGACGGTGTGCTCTGCGCCGAACTCTACGATGCCGAGGTCGCCTATTTCCGGGAACGCTATTTCCAGAACGGGGAGCTCACGTTCCGCTTTGATAATCTGCAACTGCGGAGGCAGGACATGCCTGACCTCGTTGCGGCATGCATCAGGGGCGACGCCGGCTCTGCCCGCGATCGTGTCCTGACCACGTTAATCATCGTGTGGCGGTACCGGAACAACCTCTTCCACGGCGAGAAATGGGCTTACGATTTGCAAGGTCAACTCGCCAATTTCAGCTGCGCCAACGCAGTGCTGATGAGAGTTTTGGAGCGTCACGCCGGTTTCGGTTGAGAAGGACAGCCCACTGCCGCAGCAGTCTCGAATCGCATCATGCCATTGAAAAGCCGCTTTTTAGATCGGCGCAGTGTTTTACATATCGCCTTTTTGCAAACTCCCGAAACGCCTCCTCAGGCGCAGCTCTAATGCAAAAAGGCAATTCAGGCCGGCTGTAAAGCTTTGGGGGCCGCAAGTGATTGGAAATGGGCCATTCTTAATCGGGTCCGATTTCCCCGAGCATGTCGGTTACATCGACATAAGCAGACGCCGGCTTTCGGGCGCAGTGTCAGAGGGACCAGATGATCGTAATTACTGCGCATTGCCGACGGATCGGGTTGAGCGACCCGAATGCCAGCTTCCCAATAAAAGCTGACGATCACATCTACGACGCTGAATGTCTTGTGTTGGGTCGAGGGCTGCCGCTGCTAAGAGGCAGGTTGGACGGCAGCTTTTCGCCACTCGCTCCCCAGGACCTGATGGGGTGGACGCCCCCCGACGGCATCTATGTGCCAAAGTGGAGGTGTTGATTCACCACTGAGGGAGGCGCCCGTGTCGCAAGTTAGCACAATAGGTCTGGATATCGCCAAGAACGTTTTTCATGCGCACGGTGCCGATGAACGCGGTGCGATGGTTTTCAGTCGTAAGCTCACCAGGAACAAACTGCTCGACTTCTTTGCAAGTCAGCCGGGGTGCACTGTTGCACTTGAAGCGTGCGGGGGCGCGCATCATTGTGCGCGTCAGCTCAAGGCGATGGGGCACGATGTGCGGCTCATTCCGCCCGCCTACGTGAAGCCGTTCGTGAAGCGGAACAAGAACGATGCGATCGATGCGGAGGCAATCTGCGAGGCGGCACAGCGCCCGGGTATGCGCTACGT
>NZ_JBQVPI010000074.1:0-6745 GCF_052438155.1 Shinella sp.
GGCGACGGCCTCTCGGCCATCGAGCCGATCAGGCAGGTCGGGCAGCGCATAGGGAAACTCCATCACGGCGTGTTCGTCCATCATGTCCGGGAACGACCTGGCGTCCCGGTCGATCCGGTCCCCGAGCGCCTTGCGAAGCATGGCCGAAAAGCTTTCAATATCTTCACTCATGATCTATCTCCAGTTGGTCGGAACGATTGCGTTCCGACCATATTTAGGGATCTGTGGATGGAACGCAACCGTTCCGACGATGTCGGAACCCGAATCCGCACTCTGAGCGGCGCAGCAGTCATGCGTGCTGACGTCACGGACGCGCTGACCCGCGCCTTTTTCCAGGAATGGGCCCGCGCTGGCTATTCAGGGCTAAGCCTCGAGCGTGTTGCCCGCTCGGCTGGCGTCGGCAAGGCCGCACTCTATCGGCGCTGGCCCGAAAAATCGGTGATGGCAGGCGACCTTCTGTCGCGTGTCGGGTTGACGATCACCGATGTTGGCGATCAGGGGTCTCTCGAAGCCGATCTGAAGGCGTTGCTCTTCGCGCTTCGCCGGGTGCTCCGACACCCAAAGATGCGGCGGATCATTACGGACCTCCATGCCGAGATCGAGCGAACTCCAGCGCTCGAAACGGCCATACGGCCATTCCAGCGCGCACGACGCGAACGAATCAACGGATTGCTCGATCGAGCCATCGAGAGAGGCGAGCTCTCGCCATCCGTAGACCGCGAAACCGCGGCGGACCTTATCGCAGCTCCGCTATACTGGCGTTTGTCGGTCGTGGGTGGGCGATCTGACAAGGATCACATTGCACGCCTTGCCCGAATGCTCGCCTCTGCCCTGCGCGCAGACGATTGACGTGCCTCGACCAGCAGGGCTCCGCGCATGTCGGCATTGAGCTTCAACGGCGGTGGAACCCTTGGATGCGGATGTCGTTCCGCCGAAGTGAGGCTATCGACCTCTTTCCGTCACCGCCACCACATTGTCGCTGACGTTGCGGTCGACAAACGTGAGGTACGGATCGATACCGGCATAGGCTGGCTTGCTCGTCGTGATCATGCGGATTGTCTGTTCGCCCGAACGGATCGGCAGCCGCTGCAATGATATCACCGTCTCGCGGGTGAATCCCCGATCGTCGGGATTGGCGCGGAATACGCCGATATCGAGTTGCTCGTTGAACGTTGCTTCACGCTCATTGCCCTTGCCATCGGCATAGGACTTTCCTGCTGCCACCGTGATGAGAGTTTCATAGCGGCCGTCCGGCATCTTTCGGACCGTCGCCTGGCTGACCCTGAGGTCATAGAGGGTGATACGGTAGAACAGGTCCCGGACAAGTTCGCGCTCGGCAGGCGTGCGGGCAATCGCAAGCAACCCATCCACCAGGTCGCTCGAACTGGCAAAAGGCGCAGGTTTGGACCGATACCGCTCTATCAGACTGCGCAACACCCCATTGACCCGGTCCTCGCCCAGACGATCCTGCAGAAGATACATGACCAGCGAGCCCTTATTGTAGTGAATGTATCCCTGCCTGTAGACTTTGGCGAGCGGCTGCTCCTCGGCTGCTTCCAGCCGGCGGCCCTGCAGATAGATATCCTGCTCGTATTTCAGGAATTGGCGGATCTGATCGGCCCCCAAGTTCTTCTTCATCACCATCAGCGCCGAATACTGCGCCAATGTCTCGGTAAGAACCTCGGCTCCCTGCATGTCCGCGGGCATCACCTGGTGGAACCAGTACTGGTGCGCCAGTTCGTGCGCGGTGAGGTAGGCGAGGAAATCGAGCCGATGTGGATCGCGGAAATCCATGATGAAGCCGACTTTTTCGGAGTAGCCCACCGTCCCGGGTGCAGAGTTCGCGCCACCACCATAATCGGGCCGTTCGATGATGCGCGCGTAGCCATATTGGTAGGGACCGAAATTATCGCGATAGTAATTGAGCGAGTCGACCATCGCGTTCAGCATCCGGTCAATGTTCATCGCATGTTCGGGGTGATAATAAACGCTGGCACGGACGCCGCGACCGGCATCGACAGATTTCTGCGCGTAGCGACCGGCCTGGATCGTGATGAAGTTCAGCGATGGGATGGGAGATACGAACCTCGCCGTCCGACGGCCGTTGGCGACAGTCTCGGATACCCGCGCCCCTGTCACCACCAGTGTCTGGTCTGCATCCGTTGTGACCGTAATGTCGGTGTTCACGCGATCGACGCTCGCGAAGTTCCTGTTGCGGGCCGCTGGATCGCCGAGCCTGGGCGTTGTCTTTCCGGCTGGCAGGCCGTATTTGCGCCGCTGCTTGTTGCCTTGCAGGAAATTGGCACCGCTCATCCCGAGCGCCGGTGCGAAGGCGAAATTGGTCAGATACGCCCCGTTGGCCGCAGGCTGCGCATCGAATTCATACGCCTGAAGGTTTGAAGGCAGCGCATACAGCCCGCGCTTCTCCTGCACGGTCCTGAAGGTCAGCGTCCCCTGGTCGCCCGGCTGCAAAGGCTTGGCAAATCGGTAGATGCGGTGGAGATTTTCCTTGTCGTCGCTCACCAGCGTTGCGCCGGGCACGTGTATCGCCTCGACACGCAAGGTCGGGGCGGGGATGCGAACGTGGAGCAGTTCGATCGGTCTGGTTGTCGCGTTGGTAAAACGATAGCGTCCGTCAAACTGTGCCCATCGCCGGGAAGGCCTCAATTCCACATCGAGCCTGACATCCGTGAGCGTCGGCTCCGGTCGCCCCAGATAGCGCGCATACGCCTTCTCATACCGCGCCGTGCGCATGTCTTCGGCATCGCCGCCTGCCCAATAATGGTTGGCGATGTTCATGTTGTAATAGAGATAGCTGCCCATCCCCGCGGTTATCGCCAGCGCGAGGGCCATGATTGCGAGGGGCATGCCGCGCAATCTCGCGGGCAGCGTGCGCCACTGCCCGGCAAGCGTCACGGCGGTACCACGACGCCACATCAGATGACCGATGATGACGAGAATTGCGGCAAAGGCGGTCCAATAGAACCGCAGCGCCCAGGCGGTGGCGCCGCCGTAGTCATCGCCGTTCATGTCCGATAGCGGGTTTGAGGCTTCGGCGTAATTGAGCAGCGGGTGGCTGAGGCCCAGACCGGCGAAAACGATCGTCGATACGAGGTACAGCAGCATGATGCCCCAGCCGACGAACTTGTTCGGGCTGACAGCCTGGGCCACGATCGACAGAACAGACAGATGGATGACATAGAAGATGTTGGGCGCGGCGAACCACGCCAACCACTGGCCAAGTTCGATATCGGCGACCCCGCGCACCAGCTGAAACGCTATCGATTGGACGAGCACCACCCCGACGCTGAGCGCGATCAGGACACCTGCCACCCCGCAAAGCTTGGAAACCAGAAAAACCCAATTGGGGACCGCTGTCGCGTCGATGATCTCGTTGATCCGGCGCTCGCGTTCACGCCATACGACTTCCCCTGCAAAATAGATCGCCATCAGAACCGTGATCAGGGCCGAAGCACCCCGAACCGTTTCGACCAGCACAAACGTCCTCGGCCAGGGAGGCACATCGTAGAAGCGGCCGGCAAGCGTCAGCGTGAGCAGCAGGTTGATTGATCCGACCAGTGCAAGCACCCAGAAGGCCGGGCTTTTGAAGACGAGCTTCATTTCCAGCAGGGTGCGCGTGCGCAGCTGATGCCATACTCCGCGCTCGGGCATGCTGTCCGGAAGCTGCCGGACGACCAGGGGACTGACGGCGGCCAGCTTCGCCTCGCGCGCCGCCTGACGCCGGGCGGCGCGCAGCGACGTGCCGCGTTCGGCGAAGCGGAAGTGCCAGACGGCGATGATGACCAGCGCAATCGACAAGGCCATCCACACCAGGCGGTGGCTGAGCAGCATCCAGGTCAGTTCCAGTGACTGCGTGTTCGCCTGGATCGGGGTCAGGTAGCGGACGCCCAGGCCATATGCGATCGTGCCGAATGGCTCAAAATAGGCCGCAAGCGACACATCGGGCCATTTCCGCAGCATGGCCGTGAGTGCAAAATAGGCAAACATGCACACGATCACCGCGAGATAGCTGTAGGTGACCGAACGGGTCCAGATCGCGACCGCAAAGAAGATCGCCGAGGTGATCAGCAGGTTGGGCAGAGCAATGACGAGGAAGGCAAACGCATAATCCTGCAGCCGGTTGGGGCCGATCAGCTCCGGATCGACCCATGGCATCCACGTGCCAATCCAGATCGCTGCCGGCACCGCCAGAAACGCCACCGCAGCGCCGAGAAACGCGCCGCTGAACCGACCCAGCATATAGGAAAGCTTGTTGACTTTGGTTGAGCGGATGATCCCGCCAAAGCCGGTCTCGTCGTCGCGCACGACCACGTTGGCGACGAAGGCGGTGGTCACGAACATGAAGAACAGCGACATTGTCAGCATGATCTGGGCGATCGCGGTCGGCGCATTGGTGAAGATATTGCCGCCGCTGCCGAGGCGGATCGATTCAACCGTCGTTGCGCCGAAGGTCAGCAGGAAGAACAGGACGGTGGCAACCCAGAACACCGGGTTGCGGAACTGGTAACGCAGCTCGAAGCGCGCGATCGTACCGAACATCAACGTGCCCCTCAAACGGCTGGTTGCGCGGAGGCGCGGCGGATTTGCGTCAAGGTCGACAGGTAAACATCTTCCAGCCCGCCCTCGACAGGCGCAAAGCCGTTGCCGGGGTCCGTTTCAGACAGAATGTGGATGATGGTTCGGCCTGCAAACAGCCGGGTCGAGATGACCTCATAGCCAAGCTTGACGTCGTCGAGCCTGTCGCGCTCGATCGTCTTGGCCCAGATGGTGCCGCGGCTGCGCGCGATCAGATCACCGGGCGCGCCCTGAAGCTGGATGCGCCCCGCCGCAAGCACCGCCATGCGCGGGCACAGATCGGCGACATCCTCGACAATGTGAGTGGACAGGATGATCACGACGTTCTCGCCGATTTCCACCAGCAGATTATAGAAGCGGTTGCGCTCTTCCGGATCGAGACCAGCGGTCGGCTCGTCGACAATGATCAGCTCGGGGTTGCCGATCAACGCCTGCGCGATCCCGAAGCGCTGGCGCATTCCGCCTGAAAATCCAGCGATCGCCTTGGTGCGGACACCCCATAAGTTGGTCTGGACCAGCAAGGATTCCACCGTCGCGCGCCGGTCAGCGGCAGAGATGACGCCCTTGAGCGATGCCATGTGATCGAGCATGTCGTAAGCGGAAACGCGGGGATACACGCCGAAATCCTGCGGCAGATAGCCCAAAGTCGCCCTGAGACGGCCTGGCTCGGCCAGCACGTCGATATCGCCGAACCTGATCGCGCCGGCGGTCGGTGTCTGCAGCGTCGCGATGGTCCGCATCAGCGAGGATTTTCCAGCACCATTTGGCCCCAGTAGCCCGAACATTCCCTTGCCGATCGAGATTGTGACCCCATCGAGTGCACGCATTCCGTTTGGATAAACATGCTCAACGCCATTCAAATGCAGCAATATTGCCTCCTGGAAATTCTCTTTGCTGCCCATCGTCATGGATGACGCCGCAATATGCCCGCAGCACATCGCGAAGAAGCTGCGTTTCGCCCGCACACAATTCACAGGACCAGACTTTGCCAGCGGACCTGGCGCCTTCCTCAGCACCAGAGAGGTCGCTCCGCCGGTCAACCACGGCCCCGGGCTAGGTTGGGCTGAGCGCGTCGAACCAGCGTTTCTGTTTTGCCATCGCGACAGAGTTTCGGAGAAAGCCAGCAACGACGCAAATCACTAATCTTATCGCTCAAGGGTAGTTATTCTCATGCTGGAACGGCGGGCTGGCTGAATTCGGTCAGCGGCATGATCGACCTGAGCCGTCGAAATCTCTGCTGTCGATGTCATCGCGCGGCCAGGCCTATAGAAAAGCTCAGGCTTAGCCTGAGACATTCAGGTTTGTATTGGCCGCCCGATCATCCGAAACCAGGTGCCCATTGCTGTGTTTCCAAGGGGCTTCCTATGACCTTCGATGACTTCAACTGCCTCAGCCGTCGCGACCTGATCCAAACCGGCGCGCTGCTGGGCGCCGGCATTGCCCTGGCTCAACCGCTACCCCTTCTGGCGCAATCGGGCGCATTATCGGATGTGCGCGCTGCGGCGCTGGCAGGCAAGGATACGGCCATCAAGCGCATCCGCGACTGGATAGCACTGCCATCGATCGCTGCCGAAAACCTGAACATGCCCGAGGGCGCGGCCTATTTCGCCGGACTGGCGAGGGATGCAGGATTCACCGATGTCGAGATCATCCCGACAGACGGGCATCCGGGCGTGTTTGGCAAGATCGACGTGGGGGCGCCACGCACCTTGGGTCTCTATTTCATGTATGACGTCAAGCAATTCACTCCCGCCGAATGGTCCTCTCCCCCGCTTGAGGGCAGGCTTGTCGAGCGAAAGGGGCTTGGCACCACGATGGTCGGCAGGGGGTCGGCCAATCACAAGGGCCCCGAGGCGACGTTTCTCTCCGCTCTGCATGCCATCCGGGCGGCTGGGCGCACCTTGCCGGTCAATCTGGTCCTCATTTGCGAAGGCGAGGAGGAGATCGGCTCCCCCAATTTCCGCCAGCTCGTCACAACGCCCCGTGTGCTCGCCGCGCTGCGGTCGTGCGACGGCGTCTTCATGCCCACCACCATGCAGGGGCTGGAGGGAAATGCCGCAGTCGAACTGGGCGCGAAGGGTATCATCGAGCTGGAGTTGATCGCCAGTGGCAACAAATGGGGCCGAGGACCGAAGAACGACATTCACTC
>NZ_JBQVPI010000075.1:0-6614 GCF_052438155.1 Shinella sp.
GTGCATCGACGTGTGGGACGGTCTGGCCGACCCTGCAACTCGCACGCCCGCCACCGCCGACACGCTGTACAACGTGTACTCGGTGACCAAGGCGGTCGCCGCCACGGCGCTGCATATCCAGGTCGAAAAAGGGTTCGTGGATTATGACGCCCCGATCGCCGACTATTGGCCCGAATTCGCGCATAACGGCAAGGCTGCCGCAACGGTGCGCCACGCGCTGACGCACCGCGCCGGCGTTCCCCTTATGCCCGAAGGCGTGACGCCTGAACTTATGTGCGACACCGCCTGGATGGCGAGCGCGATTGCGGCGATGGAGCCGCTGGCGCCTCCGGGTGAGAAGACGCTGTACCAGTCGATGACCTTCGGCTGGATCGTCGGCGAGATCGTCCGCCGCAGCGATCCTGAACGGCCTGACCTGAACAGCTTCGTGCAGCAGGAGATCGCGCAGCCGCTGGGCCTTGCCGACCTGTGGATCGGTATTCCCGACAGCGTGGCAGACAGGGTCGCGGCGATGTCCAACCGCAACGACAATGATCCGCCCCCGCCCGAGGCAACGCTGTACGCGCGATCGATGCCGCATGCGGTCGATCTGGTGCCGCGCGTGTTCGGGCGGGCCGATGTCCAGCGCGCCTGCATCGCGGGCGTGGGCGGCATCTTCAACGCCCGCGACGAAGCCCGGTTCTGGGCGATGCTGGCAAATGGCGGCACGCTCGATGGCGTCCGCCTGCTGTCGCCCGAGCGCGTCGCTGCGTTTTCCGCCCTGCGCGACAATGGCGACGAGCCCGATCCGGTGATGTTCGGCATGCCGATCCCGATCAGCGTCGGCGGATACTGGCTGGGGGGGCACCGCGTCAGCAGCCCGCGCGCGATCTGGCACCCAGGCGCCGGGGGATCGATCGGTTGGGCCGACCCCGACCAGAACCTTGCCGTGGCGATCTGCCATAACCGAATGTTCAACGCCCGCGACCCCAAGGACGATCCGATATTGCCGATCTCTAAGGCAGTGGTCGCAGCGCTGGGTCTGGAGTGGAAATCATGATGCCCTCACCGCAACTCGAAGACCTGTCCGACCCCGGTTTCGATCCTTTCGTGATCGAGAAGCTTTCGACGGGGGACTGCCACGACCCCTATCCGCAGATCCACGCGCTGATGCAGCGAGGACCAGTGGTCGAGGGTAGCTACCGCAGCCAGTTCACCTCCGTGCCCGACGTGCAGATGGGCCATCTGCCGCAGGTGATGGTGCTGGGATATGATGCGGTGCTGCACGTGCTGACACACCCGGAAATCTTCACCAACAAAGAGGCGTTCTCTCCGAATCTGGGCCGGGCCTTTGGCAATACGGTCACGGTGATGGACGCGCCCGAGCACCCAAGATACCGCAAGATCTTCCAGAAAGCCTTCCTGCCACAGGTGGTCTCCAAATGGGGGGAAACCGTCGTCGATCCGGTCGTGGACCGGCTGATGGCAAAATTCCTGCCGCACGGGCGCGCGGATCTCATCGAGGACTTTACCCACCACTATCCCTTCCAGGTGATCTATGCGCAGGTCGAGCTCGATCCGGCGCAGGCACCGGTGTTCCACAAGCTGGCCATCGCGCAATTGCTGTCCTCGATTGGCGCACCGCAGGGCCAGGAGGCGAGCAAGAAACTGGGCGATTTCTTTGGCGCGCTGGTCGAGCAGAAGCGTGCCAAGCCTGGCACCGACCTGATCAGCCACCTCGCCACGGTCGAAGCTGATGGCGAGCGGTTGCCCGATGACGTTTTGATCTCGTTCCTGCGGCAGTTGATGAACGCGGGTGGCGACACGACCTATCGTGGGACCAGCGTGTTGCTGACAGGTCTCCTCACCCACCCGGAACAGCTCAAGGCGGTTGCCGAAGACCGCAGCCTGATCCCGCAGGCGATCGACGAGGCTTTGCGCTGGGAAGGCCCTGTCGCCTCGACCTTCCGCTATGCCTCTGTCGATACCGAGATAGCGGGCGTGCCCATCAAAAAGGGCACCTTCGTAAACACCGTGCTGGCTTCGGCCAACCGCGACCCATCAAAGTTCCCGAAACCGGACAGCTTCGATATCTTCCGAAGCCGAACACCCCGGCACCTCGCCTTTGCCAGCGGCCCGCACCTGTGCATCGGCCAGCACCTGGCGCGGGTTGAAATGACGCGGGCGCTGAGCGCGCTGCTGGACCGGCTTGTGAACCTTCGGCTGGATCCGGACAAGCCCGCGCCCCGCGTCACCGGCCACATCCTGCGCGCGCCAGAGCACCTGTGGGTGCGCTTCGACAGCTGAGGACACGGGCATGAAACAGTGGATGTGCATGAACTGCGGCTGGTTCTACGACGAGGCCCTGGGTGATCCTATGGGCGGCATTCCCCCCGGCACCGCATGGGAGGATATTCCCGACGACTGGAAATGCCCCGACTGCGGGGCGGAGAAGGCGGATTTCGCGATGGAAGAGGTCTGAGCGCCAGAATTGGCCATCGTGCAGGCCATGATGGCCCATCAGCTGTGGCTTTGCAGAAACGCGCGCAACCGCGCGATATCTCTCACGACAACCCCGCCATAGGCAGGTTGCGCCAGGCCCAGCTGCGCCATTTCCCGCAGCAGCATGTTGGTCCGTTGGCGCGATACGCCGATAATCTCGGCCAATGCCTGTTGCGGCATGCGCACCACGCCATCGGACGCCTGGGCGGCCTTGCCCAGAAGAAATCCGGCCAGGCGGACAATCGCGGTTTGAGTCCGAACACGTTCGCTGTGGCGCATCGCCCAGCGCTGGTGCGCGCAGCCGAGCAAGGCGATATCGCGCCACAGGCCAGGGTCTGCATCCGTCAGCGCCGTCACTGCCCCCATTGGCAAACGGGCAATGCGTGCGGCCGTGGTGGCGATGGCATCATGCGGTCGCGGCTGACCATCGATAACGGACAGTTCGCCGAACCACAGGCCTGGCCGCACCACCATCGCCACCATTTCCAGCCCGCTGCTGCTATAGCTGACCATGCGTACTTCGCCATCGAGCAAGGCGTACAGCCCATCGGGGGCATCGCCCAGCCGGTAGACATGGGCACCGCGAGAGACGGTGCGTCCGCGAACATGGTCGAGTATCCGGCGGCGCCGATCGGTCGCCAGCCCGCAGAACCAGGTGTCGCTTTCCAGCAGGGCGATATCCTCTGGGCTCATTGCGCAAATTTGAACGGCACGCCCTCAATTGTCAATGATGTGACATTTATGGTTCCAGCTTCACGCTATGCTCCAACCAGTTGAAGCGGGACGGGGATTTGCAATGACCGACTATGATCTGATCGTGCGAAACGGGCTGGTCTATGATGGCCTGGGGGGCCCGCCCGTTCGTGCCGATATCGGCATCAAGGATGGCATGATCGCGCATATCGGTGATATTGCAGGTCCTGCAGCCGAAGCCATCGACGCGGCAGGCAAGATCGTCACCCCCGGCTTTGTGGATATCCACACGCACTTTGACGGGCAAGCCACTTGGGAAAACCGGATGGTGCCATCCTCCAATCATGGTGTCACCACCGTAGTGATGGGCAATTGCGGTGTCGGTTTCGCCCCCTGCAAGCCCGATCAACGCGACATGCTGGTCGCGGTGATGGAGGGGGTGGAAGACGTTCCCGAGGTCGTGATGACCGAAGGACTGCCCTGGTCTTGGGAGACGTTCCCCGAATTTCTCGATGTCCTCGACACCCGCCACTATGACGTCGATATCGCCGCCCAGCTGCCGCATTCGGCGCTGCGGGTCTATGTCATGGGGGATCGGGCGGCGGCCCACGAGCCGCCCAGTGCCAAGGATCTGGAACAGATGCGCGCGCTGACCCGGGAGGCGATTGAGGCCGGAGCGATCGGCGTCTCCACATCACGCAACATGATGCACCGGACCAAGGCGGGCGCGCTCGCCCCCAGCCTGTTTTCCGAAGAAGACGAACTGAAAGCTCTCGCCACGGGGCTGCGCGATGCAGGTACCGGAGTTTACCAGATCATCCCGCGCGTGACGGGTTCTGCTGTCGACGAATTTGCCTTGATGGAGCGGATCGCCTCGGTGGCGGAACGCCCCCTGTCCTATTCGCTGTTGCAGATGCCGGCAGGTGATCCTGACGAATGGCGTGTTTCGCTCGACGCGCTGACCGCCGCCAATGATCGCGGGCTGACCATGAAGGCGCAGGTGGCGCCGCGCCCGGTGGGTATGCTCTATGGCCTGGACCTCAGTTTCCATCCCTTCTCGCTGCACCCCAGTTTCCGGCCATTGCTCGACAAGCCCCTGGCTGAAAAGGTCGCAGCGATGCGCGATCCGGCGTTCCACGCCCAGCTGTTGTCCGAAGAACCGGAGGACAGCAATCCGGTGTCGGTCAAGACCGTCATCGCCAGCCGCTTTGCCTATCCGATGGGCGACGTGCCCGTCTATGAACCCGATCTGGCAGACCGGATCGATAACCGCGCGGCAGCGCTGGGCGTCACTTGGCAGGAACATGCCTATGACCTGCTCTTGGAGCAGGAAGGCCGTGCAATCCTGTATCAGCCGGGAGCCAATTACCGCGATGGCAACCTGGATGCCGTGTGGGAAATGCTGACCCACCGCGACACGATCGTCGCGCTGGCCGATGGCGGGGCGCATTATGGAATGATCTGCGATGCGAGCTTCCCGACGTTCTACCTTTCCCGCTGGGCGCGCGACGCGGCAGCGGACCAGCGGATCGCGCTGGAAACTGCCGTTGCGGCGCTGAGCAGCATCCCCGCGGATGCCGTTGGCCTGGGCGACAGGGGACGATTGGTGGCAGGGGCCAAGGCCGACATCAACATCATCGACCTGGACCGGCTGGCCCTACATGCGCCGACAGTGGCGCATGACCTGCCGGCTGGCGGCCGACGCTTGCGGCAATTGGCAGACGGCTATGTGGCCACCATCGTCTCCGGGGTGGTGACCTATCGCCAGGGTCTAGCGACCGATGCGCTGCCGGGCAGGCTCGTGCGTGGATGCAAAGCGATTGCCGCGCTCTAGCCGCGAGCCCATGGGGAGTGGAGCCGAGGCTGCACTCCCCTATCAGCGGTCAGACGATTTCGGCGATCACCACGCCGACTTCATAGGTCTCGCCAATCTCGCCGATGATCTTCAGCGTGCCGGTGGCAGGGCTCTCGACCTCGTTGGTCGATTTGTCGCTCTCCAGCGAATACAGCGGCTGACCCTCGGTGACCTGGCCGCCGTCTTCGATCAGCCATTCGCTCAAGATGCCTTCGTTCATCGAGAACCCGATCTTGGGTATGGTAACCTGAAATGCCATGAAAATACTCCTCAGCTTGCTAGTTCGACGACGGCCTGAAGGATGCGCTCTGCGTTCGGCGCAAAGGCGGATTCGAGCGGCTTCGAATAGGGGACGGGGCTGAAGGTACCGCCCAGACGCTTGACCGGCTTCTTGAGCTGGCCAAACAGTTCCTCGCTGATGACGGCGGCAATTTCCGCACCAACGCCATGTTCCTTCACCGCCTCGTGAACGATCAGCACCCGGCCCGTCTTGGCGGCCGAGGCAAGGACCGTCTCGCGGTCCCACGGCGCGATGGTGCGCAGATCGACGACCTCGACCGAGATGCCCTGCTCTGCCGCCTTGGCAGCCGCCTGCCGGGCTTCGATCGCCATGCGCGCGTACGTGACGATGGTCAGGTCGCTTCCCTCGATCTGCACCGCTGCCTTGCCCAGCGGCACGCGGTGACTGCTGTCGGGCAGTTCCATCGCCATCGGCATGAAATAGGTCGGCAGGTTCTCAATGAACAGCACCGGATCGGGATCATCGATGGCAGAGCGCAACAGGCCATAGGCATCTTCGGGCGTCGAGGCCGCGCACACCTTGATCCCCGCGGTATGCGCAAACCACGCCTCGAGATAATCGCAATGCTGCCCGCCCGAGCCGAAGCCAAGGCCGGTCATCGTGCGGATAACGATTGGCACGTTGGTCTGGCCGCCCGACATGAAGCGCAGCTTGGCGGCATGGTTGACGATCATGTCCATCGCCACCGTGGTGAAATTCATCAGCATGATCTCGGCGACAGGCTTGTAGCCGGCGAGGCTTGCCCCGATCGCCGCACCCATGATCGCCTGTTCCGATATGGGGGTAGAGCGGACACGGTCATCGCCGAACGCCGTCGACAGGCCCTTGGTGATCTTGGCGATGCCGCCGCCTTCGGGATCGGCAAGATCTTCGCCCAGCGTGATGACCTTGGGGTCATCGGCCATCGCGTCGTGATAGGCCTTGGCAATCGCCGCGAGGATCGAAACGGTGGGCTTGGGCGCCTTGGTCGGCTTTTCTGCCTGTGCAACATCGGTCATGCCGACATCGCCTTTTCGAACACATCGAACCGCAGTGAATCCGGTTCGGGCCATGGCGATGCCAGCGCAAATTCGAGCGCGTCGTCGATCTGCGCCTCGATATCCGCTTCCATGGCAGCCAGTTCCTCCTCGGTCGCAATGCGGTCGGCTATAAGCCGGGCGCGCAGGCGCGGAACCGGATCAGCCTCAATCGCCGCGGCCTTTTGCGCCGGCGGAATGTAGCTGTCGTCGTCGCCGAAGTTGTGGCCATAGAAGCGGAAGGTCATGCATTCGAGCAAGGTCGGCC
>NZ_JBQVPI010000076.1:0-6391 GCF_052438155.1 Shinella sp.
CTCGATCTTTTCAGCACTCCGAAACCTCTTCGTCACCCCCCATCACAAACGCTCCGCTCTCGCGACCCACATGCATCGCATCCGCGCAATGGCGCATTGGAAAGCCGTGACCGGCGCGGTTGCCTGATCTCAGGCTGCTGCGGCAGAGATCGATCATCGCTCGGGAACGTGACAACTCCCTGAGGTCACCTTGTCGATTGAAACCTCAAAGCAATGCAGAAGGCTCCCTTGCACCGCGCAATCAACGAGGGCGACGCCACTCTTCGACCTCCTTCAAAACAGCAAACCCAAGGAGTTTCGCCCACTGACGGCCGCAGGCGCCATCTTGATGTGACGACAGCTCGACACCAGTGGCAGTATCGATTTCGCGCTGTGCGGCCCTCAGTTTCATATATAAAACACGCTAATAAAGGTAGCTTTTCTGATACACTCCATATTTGTACAAACCATTCGGGAAAACACGAAAGTCTTGGCAAAAGCACCAAACTTCAGCCCACCTCCCCCGCAGCAAAGGCTGATCGGATACGCGCGCGTTTCAACGGGCGATCAGTTCAAAGACACACAAGTCGACGAGTTGCGGGCCGCAGGCTGCCACCGCATCCAGCAGGAGCACGGGGCCAGCGCATCCAGCGCAAGGCCGGTGCTGGCTAAGCTTATCAAAGAGCTTACTGCCGGCGACGTTCTGGTCGTTGTACGTCTGGACCGGCTGGCACGATCGGTCAGCCATTTGCTTGATGTCATCGAAAATCTGGAAGAGCGCGGCGTGCATTTCCGCTCCTTGCGCGATCCGATCGACACCTCGACACCGCAAGGGATGTTTTCCTTGCAGGTGCTCGGCGCAGTCGTCCAACTCGAACGCGCGGTGATTGTCGAGCGAACCAAGTCCGGCATGAAGGCGGCTAAGGCGCGTGGCAAACTTGCAGGCAATCCCGGGCTTCGAGAACGCCGTCCGGAAGCAATCCGCACCGTCTCCCTGGCGCGAGAGCGCGCCTATCTCAATGAACTGATCGCGTCGGCGCAGACATGGCTACCGACGGTGCGCCAATTGCGACCGCAGCACAGCTGGGACAATGTCGTCCTGATCCTCAACCGGCAGGGACACGACTGGACCGTCGAACGCTTGCGTCGTGCGGTCCACCGGATGGCGCGGGAGAAACTTGTGGAACCGGAACTGCTCGCCCGATCGCCGCGGCGACCGCCGGAGCATCGTCTGATGCGGATTGTTGCCGGGATCGCCATTGCCGACCCGGAGCTGTCGCTGCGCGACATTGCTGCCCAGCTGGATCAAATGCACGAGCGACCGCCACGAGGGGGCCGGAAGTGGCAGCCATCATCTATCAGAGCATTGCTGGACGAGGCACGTCGCTTTGGGCTCATGCGCTCTTGAGAGTTTGGTGCATGCGACGCCAAGCCAGTCTGTTGCGCACACGACCCAAACCCCAATCAGGAGAGCTTCGAGCAGCAGGCCGCGCGTCATGGCATTGACCGGAAAACCATCGCCAATGGACGAAACAAACCTCAGCCACCGGTCTGTCGTCCGGCCCAACCATCCAATCGTCCCGAACGCTCGATAGCGAACACCGGCTGACAAAGCCCCCGCCCCCGCTGATCACGGACAAGTCAGGCACATTAACGGCACCTATCAAGGATGCCATCGCCAAGCGTCATCTAGTACGACGACCCCAATCAGCACATCTCACCGAAGTCGACGGTTTTTTCTCGCCGCCTCCACCGGAACGTCCGTTTGACCAGCGCGCTTGTCCCGGCCCTCTGGCGGCGGTCCTGGGCTACGCTTTCGACCGCCCAATCACTTCACCAGTGCCTTATCCTCACGCAACGCCAACAACATCATCTTCCCGAAAAACTCGAAAGCCGCCTCTACCGCGATTTTGTAGCGCGATGGCAATGCGGCGTTTGCCTCAGTCTTCCGGGACGATGACGAGATGCTCAGCCGCCAACAAACCGATGTTCATCAGATTGGCGTTGGGTCTTCACTAGGGGCCACGTTGAAAACGCGACCAAGGTGTGAAGCCGTTTCGGATCGCCTTTCATAGAAAGTGGCAACGGCTCGAATGCCAAACCACCATGCTTGGACAAATCGCTTCATAGATTTTGTATGAAATGGGAGTGCAGATAATACAAATCGTGTGCTGCGACTGTGCTTCAATATTGAGCGAAGACGGAAGCGCCTAGCCTGCGCGCGGCCATGGCGGGTTTTGAACCCTAGCGGCTTTACCCGAGCGAGCTTCAAATTTGGCAAGGTACTCGCCCGGCAGGTTCTCCCAATATCAGAGCCTGGGTATCCACAGCTTCAAAGCATCCCTGTAGGTAGTTCGCGACTGTATGCGTGCAGCACGAATACTATTTGAGTGCGCTGACGCCATTACAGCGCACACCGGGCGGTCTTTTGGCGTCGGGAGGAAATACCGCGATCCAAGTTCGAGCCGTAGTCGCCGTTTCGACCGCGTTTAAGGTCTGCTGCCACAGATGGGCAGGTTTCGGTTACCACTTGCCCCGCCCATCATTGGGCGGGCATTCTCCCAAAAGCGTGGCTAGGAAGGTGCGTTTTGAACAAGAACAGCAACTCCCTCGACCTTCGGCACCTAAATACCGCGCGATAACACGCCAACTTGCTGAAAATATTGACAAAAAATGCTATTTGTACGGCTGACAAATCCCTGTCTTCGTCGGAAACGGGTCTTTCTAGGCAGTTTTTCACTATCGGGCTTCGCGCCATCACCGACAATTAGATCCGGTAAGATAGGAGCGGGGCCTGTATCTGTGGACGAGTAGGCTTGAGGTCTGAGGCCGGGTGAAGCGACAGGAAAGCCTACTGCTGGATCGAATAGGCCGTAAGCATCTCTAGCCAGCTTGTCGATTGTTATCACTCTGTGATCGCAAAAGAGCCATCAGCATTGGTCCGAGTGAAAACTCGCCCCGCCTCGCCTTTTCGGTTAAATCTCGCAGATAAGCACCGGCCGAGTTGATATGCTCGGCTCGCTCCAGAATGCACGCGACCAGAACCGCGGCATTCTCGCCTCCCACGGCCTCGCAGGCCTGCTGGTAGACGGAGGAACCTATTCCGAGTGCCGAGCGGGCAATGATAGCGGCTGACATCAGATCACGCCATCCGCCAACTGTGCCGTTTTGTGCGTACATGACAATTTCAGGGCAGGCACGCAACACCATTCCCAATGGAAAGGATGGAGTCTGAACCGGACGCCGTTCAATATTTGCGCCCACCGAGCCGCCCTGCTCTTTTCGATAGCCTGGTTCAGATTCAATGATAGATTCAGTATTTGAATTCTGTTTGTGCTGACGGATATCGTTGTCATTGGTGACGGATTTTTCCGGAATAATTTGATTTTCCAGCATGTTGATGACCTCGCTGCGGATAAGGACGAGATCGTCGAGGCATTCTGCGAGGGCTTGCAAGGTTTTTGCCGATCGCAGCCCGCCTACCGTGGTGACATAGTAGCTTTCAACCATCTCCCAATCGCCAGGGGTACCTTCGTCCATTGCTGCCGATATCAGCTTTCGGACGTCTCTGCGGGTGATTGTGATGCGTTCCTTGATGAGTTTCAGACGCCTGGTGTCTTCGGCCACCTGCTGTGCCAGCTGTGCCAATTCTCCGGATCGCGCGAGGAGCGGTGCCAAGCTGAAGCCGTAAGCGGTCTCGATCGAGCCATCTCTTGCTTTCCGTGCGTAGCGTTTGCCATTCGGGCTGTCGTTGCGGTGGATAAGACCGGCCTGCGTGAGAAGTGCGAGGTTTTCGCGCAGGGTCGTTCCCGCAATACCGTTGGCACGGGCTGTGAGTTGGGCGTTGGATGGAAACACGATGAGATTGGCTTTATCCCTCAGATCGGTTTCGGGATAAAACGACAGCAGCGCATGGAGCACAGCCAGGGCGCGGTCTTTAAGACCGAGCAGCGAACGCGCCTCACAGGCGTCGCGATAGACCTTCCACTTGTCGATGGACTTTCCGCGCGTGATATCGGGCGTATTGAACTGGCTTTTCACCAGGGCAAGCGTCATCGACCGCCGCCCAAAGGGCGTCGTTACACTTCCACTTTGCATGTCTTTCACCTTTCAAAAGGCAAAAGAAATCCGCTCACCAAAATTGGCGTCAAAGACTCTTGACTAGGATTCATGGAAATGCGATTCTCTGATTGTCTAGTTCGGAGAGAGGCTTCCACGGGTAACCGTTTGGGGGCCTTTTTCTTTTGCGATCTACCTTTCTTCAGCTTTTGTTGACGTCAGAAACTCTGTGTGCAAACGTTCAAGGTTTTCTGCGATGAAGCGGCCAAAGCGACCGGCATCATGGGACTTGAGCGCAATCGAATAACTTTTGCCGGCGCCCTGGAATTCCGCACGCACGCTTGCGTCTCCGGCCTGCCACTCACCCCCGGCTTTCTGGCGCTTTGGCAGGCGGCCAGCCTTCTTGATTCCGTTGGCCACGAATTCAAACCGGGCGTCGGATTGGAGTGGTGCGAAAGTCTTGCTGGTGACGAGCTCTTCGGCCAATGCCGCAGCCGATGGTTTTTCGATCTGCTGGGCCAGGTCGATCCACCGGTCCCGGCCAATACCCTTCGCTGCCCCGATCGCCTGTACAATGGCCTCTGGGACCCGGGTGCTTACGGACAGCATGCGTGTCAGCATCGGCGCATCAATGGACAGAGCAGCCTGTATGGTCGGCTTGTCGTGTCCGAGGGATAGGAGTTTGTGCGCGAAAATCGCGCGTTCGATAAAAGAGAGGTTCTCCCGGGCGGAGTTTTCCTGACCTTGGGCGATGACGTGATCGCCGTCCGAAACCTCTCGAACGATGGCGCGGACAGGCCTTCCGAGCGCTTTTGCCGCACGGGCGCGACGGTGGCCAAAGACGATTTGGTATTGGCCATCGCTCGTCGGGTGAGGGCGCACCAGGATAGGCGTATCCTGGCCGCGTTCCTTGATAGCTTCAAGCAGTTCGGCAAAGGCTGCATCATCGTCTCCAAGGCGATCGGAGACGAAAGAGTTTTCCACCAAAGCCGTGTCCAGCTCGACAATTGCGTCCGCCGATTGGCTCTGGTCGGAAAGGGCGGCTTTTTCGGCAAGCTCGTGCAAGGAGCTGATCATCGAGCGTGAGGCGCCGCGCGTCGCATAGCCTGGCGTGGCGCGCCGCTCCGTGCCCGATTCTTGTGGGGCGGTGATGTTTGCAAAGACGTCCTTACGAGCCATCTCAGAGTTCCTTGAGCGCGTTCAACGCGCGAGTATCGTTGTGGAAATTCGGGATCTGTACGGCTGACAACCGATTACGCATTGCGCCGCCCCCAAGCCCTGTTCAACAGTTCGCTGACCTCTGCATTGACGGCGTCCATCGACTCGCGCGCGCGATCGTAGGTCGCTGCCGTAAACTGAGCTCTCTCGACTTCATAGAGGCTTTGCTTCGTCAGGCCTGCGTCCGAAACCGCGGTCGATTTCACCATGTGATGTTTCATCATCTGCTGGGCGAACATCGATTGCATGAACCCGACCATCTGCTGCTGAGGGATGTCGGTGGGCTCGAAACGGGTGATCAAGTAGCGGAACCAGTCGAGCGAAACATTCACCCCGACGTCTTCGACGCTTTTCAGGATGTCGCCGAGCATCAGGAGGAACTGCGACATCGACATGATGTCCAGCATCTGCGGGTGCACGGTGATGAGGACCGATGTCGCGGCCGTCAGGGCCGTCAGCGTAAGGTAACCAAGCTGGGGAGGGCAATCCACGACGACGACGTCGTACCGGTCGTCGATCTCGCTCAGGGCATCGCCGATGCGCGTGTAAAACAGCTTGCCAGCGTTGGAATCCTTGCGCTGCATGGCGATCGGCGTGTCGTACTCGTATTCCTGCAACTCGAGATTCGCCGGCACCACGTCCAGATTGGGGAAGTTGGTGGGCTGTATGATGTCGACAATCGATTTGCGCTGATCGTCGTATCGAAGGGCTTCATAGAAGGAGGCATTCTGGTCGAGTTCCGGCTGTATGCCGTAAAGCGCCGTCAACGATGCCTGCGGGTCGAGATCGACCGCCAATACCCGATAGCCTCTCAGAGCCAGATATTGGGCGAGATGGGCAGCGGTGGTCGTCTTCCCGGAGCCGCCTTTGAAGTTTACCACCGCGAGAACCTGAAGCTTTTCAGTGCCCTTGCGATGGGGCGAGCGGTCAAGCAAAGTCCGCAACTCGTTCATCTGGTTTGCGGTATAGTACCTGCGGCCAGTCGACGTGGTGCTGGGCTCGACGCCCTTGCCCTGCAGATGCAGCTTCTTGAGGTAACTTTGTGATACGCCGACAAATTCGGCGACCTCGGAAAGGGAGAACTGGCGAAGGGTTTTCTGCGCGTTCGGCGGGAATTTCTCCTGCCTCAACATGT
>NZ_JBQVPI010000077.1:0-5323 GCF_052438155.1 Shinella sp.
GCGCAGGACAGCATCTTTACCACGCCGCCAGCCTTCCCGTTCGGCGGCGCCGGACTGGTCAGCAGCGCGCGCGATTACGACCGGTTCCTCGGCATGCTGGTCGGCAAGGGCCAGCTGGGCGGCACGCGGATCATGTCCGAGGCGACCGCATTGCTCGGCATGTCCAACCTGCTTCCCGACACCGCGGTCACCAAGGGCACCTGGGTGGAAGACCAGGGCTTCGGCGCGGGCGGACGCGTGGGCCTGGGCAATGCCAAGGGTCCGGCAGGGACCTATGGCTGGGGCGGTGCAGCCGGAACGGTGGCGTTTGTTGACCATGTCCGCGGCATCCGCGCATCGGGCTTTACCCAGTACATGCCGGCCGAAAGCTATCCGTTCCAGCGCGAATTCCCCAAGATGATCTACGACCAGCTGCAGGCGATGGGCTGATCGGCCGCAACGGGGGAAGCGCTATGTCCTTGTCGCTGATTGCTCCGGCGCTGACCGGGGGGCGGATCGACCGTGCCGATCAGGTCCGCGTCGATCCCGACCGGCTCGCCGGCTACATGAACTGGAAGGCGAAGCTGCTCACGCTCAACGGGCTCGAGCCCGAGGTCAGCGTCGAGGGGCGGCTGGTCTGGCACAGCCTTGCCGATGCCGCGCCCGACAGCGAGCTGATCTTCCTGGGGCTGATGGACGACAAGGCGCATTTCGCCGAATTGAAGCGCAGCGAGCCCGGCTCGAGCCTGCACTACAACCCGCGCGTCTGGCAGATGCTCGCCAGCCTGCCCGCCGACGAGCTCGCGTTGTACGGCGGCGCGCGCACCCTGGTCGACTGGCACGCACGCCACCGCTTCTGCTCGCTGTGCGGGGCCGCCAGCACGATGTCCAAGGGCGGCTGGTCGCGGACCTGTTCGGGCTGCGGCGCGGAGCATTTTCCGCGTGTCGATCCGGTCACGATCATGCTGTCCGAATATCAGGGCAAGGTCCTGCTCGGCCGCCAGCCGCGCTTTCCCGCGCGCCGCTTTTCCGCGCTGGCAGGCTTTGTCGAGCCGGGCGAGGGCATCGAGGAAGCGGTCGCACGCGAGCTGTTCGAAGAAGCGGGAATCCGCGTGCGCAACGTGCGCTATGTCGCCAGCCAGCCCTGGCCGTTCCCGTCCTCGCTGATGATCGCCTGCACCAGCGAGGCGCTGAGCGACGAACTCACGCTCGACACCACCGAGATCGAGGAGGCGGGCTGGTTCAGCGCCGCCGAGGTCCGCGCCGCGATGGCAGGCGACGAGACCGCCCCCTTCATCGCGCCGCCCCCATTCGCCATCGCGCATGACCTGCTCAAGCACTGGCTGGACGCGCAGTAGACACCGGCTCTGGCTCCGACTGTCGTTTTGCAGTCAAACCAGATATTGACGCTCCCGGTAGCAAGTGGCATTAGCGCCCTCGCATCGCACACGCGACCCATGCGCGCGGGTATAGCTTAGTGGTAAAGCTCCAGCCTTCCAAGCTGGCTATGAGGGTTCGATTCCCTCTACCCGCTCCAGGGCCTCTCTCAGGAGGTCCGAAAACGTAGCGTAAGCTGCCGTTTTTCAGCGCTTTTTTGTGATATGCCTTCCCAGCGGTTCGAACGTAATGTTGCCCTGCACATTGTCCATCTGGTGGGGTTTTTGATGGACCTGCGGCATAACTTGGCGGCGAAAGGTCCATCGCAATGACCGGAAGTGCCAGATAACCGGGGCTTGCAATTGCAACACTCGCGCACGCGAAGCCCAAGCCATCGATTGCAAACTGTCTGACCGGGACGGAATACTGGCGGATGAACTACCGTCATATTGCCGGGCAGACGCGAGGCAGGCCTCCTTGAGGCCCGACGCCTGATCGCAGACGGCATCGATCCGGTCGACCAGGCCAGGCTGCACAAAATCGCCGACAGCATTGCGGCGTCCGACTCCGGCAACTTGGTGGCTGCCGAATGGCTGGAGAAGGTCAGGCTTGCTGGTCTGCCCGCCATCTTCCTCCAGATTTGAGCAATTTCCGGCTCTCTGGAAGGAACTGGATAGGATGCGTGGTTTCGCGGCGGATGGTCGGCGCGCCAGCGAACCGAATGGTTTCATACAAATAAGCCTGCCCAGCCAAGGAATTCCGGGGGCGCCAACTCTATCTGCCGGGGATCGACAGGTGTGGTGGCGTCGCAAATTGGAGGCTGATGCTATGTTGGATGACTTCCAAGCCTTGCATATCAACCGGGTTATAGATATCACCTAGTTAGACGATTAGGACAGGAGAGATCGCATGGCCACGAAGGCTGACGACATCAAGCAGAGTGAGGAATGGCAAAAAGCCGTATCCTACGAAATCAGAGACGAAGATATCGAACGGCAGAAGCAGCTGATCGGCTTCGAAGAGCCCGGCAAGATGGCGCAGTACGTGCAAACGCTGAGCCATGATTCGATCCGCAACTGGTCGTACGGCTGCGGCGACGACAACCCGCTGTTCACCGATCCCAATTACGCCAGGCGCACCCGCTGGGGCGATGCCATCGCTCCGGGCATGATGATCGGCCAGGTCGGCAAGCCGTTGCTCGGCGACCCCACGCCTGACGAAATCCGCGCTCTCAAGAAGAGCCTGTTTCGCGGAATTCACGTGTTTGTGTCGGGCGCCGACTGGGAATTCTACCGCGCGGCGTATCCCGGCGACACCATCTACACCTTCTCGGGCGAGGAAAGCTGCGAGGTCAAGCAGTCCGAATTCGCCGGCCGGTCGGTGATCAACGTGCGCCGCCACGTCAACATGAACCAGCGCGGCGATGTCGTGTCGGTCTATCGCGTGCTCAGCGTGCTGACCGAACGCAAGACCGCGGCGAAAAAGGGCAAATACTCCGCCATTGAACCCAAGGTGTGGACCGACGAAGAGTTCGCGGCGATCGAAGAAGTCTATGCCGCCGAGCAGGTCCAGGGACCGGCCAAGCGCTGGGCGGAAGAGGTGGCGATCGGCTCGCCGCTTGGTCGTCAGGCCAAGGGTCCGCTGACCGTGACCGACGTGGTGTGCTTCCACGCGGGCGGCTACGGCTTCGTGCCCTATGCCCCCACCGTCGGCCGCCGCGCGCACAAGAACCGCAAGCGCATTGCGCCGTTCTATGTGAAGAACGAATATGGCGTACCCGACGTGGCGCAGCGGCTGCACTGGGATCCGGTGTGGGCGCAGGCGATCGGCAACCCGATGGCCTATGATTATGGGGTAATGCGCGAAAACTATCTGTGGAGCTATCTCAACGACTGGGCCGGCGATGACGCGATCATCACCAAGGTGCACGACGAGATCCGCAAGTTCAACTACATGGGCGATGTGCAGTTCGTCACCGGCGAAGTCGTCGGCAAGCGCACCGAACATGGCAACGAACTGGTCGACGTCGTGGTCCGCTTCACCAACCAGCGTGGCGAGGAAACCATCAAGTCGACCGCGACGATTGCCTTGCCCAGCAAGGCGCGTCCGTTGCCGCTGTATCCGCCGGTGCCCGAGGCGCTGGCTGAAAAGGCTGTCAAGATGATGGCTCGACACCGCGAACTTGGCGGCGATTGATCCTAGGGCTGCAATGAGCACCGCAGCCTGACGAACACTTCGATGCGGGGAGGATATTGGCGTTTACGCCGGCATCCTCCCCCTTTTCGCTTATGGGATCAGGTGGATAATCGGCATGGCACTCGATCATATTCGTATTGAAATGCATGACACCGGCCTTGCGCAGGTGATCGTCGCGCGCGCCGATATCGGCAATGCCTCGTCGCCTGAAATGCTCGAGGAAATCCGCGACGCCTTTGCCGCGCTCGGCGATGATGCGGATGTCCGCGCCATCGTGCTGATGGCCGAGGGACGCCATTTTTCGGTCGGAGCGGATTTCGGTTTTCTCGACCGGCTGACGGGCATGTCGGCGCAGCACATCCGCGACACCGTGTATTCGCGCTTTCAGGGCGCTGCGCGCGCGATCTATCGCTGCCCCAAGCCGACGCTGGCGCTCGTGCAGGGCGCGGCGGTGACCGTTGGGTGCGAACTGGCGCTGGCCTGTGATTTCCGCATCGCGGCAGATACCGCCCGCTTTCAGGAAAGCTGGGTGAAGCTTGGCATCATGCCGCCGCTGGGAGGATTGTTCCTGCTGCCCCGGCTGGTCGGTCTTGGCAGGGCGATGGACATCTGCCTGCTCGGGCGGCCGGTGCTTGCCGATGAGGCACTGCGCATCGGCATGGTTGGCGAGGTGATTGCCGCCGATCTGCTCGCCGAACGTGGCATGGCGTTTGCCCGAGAGCTCGGCCAGATTCCGGCGATGGCCTATACCAGCATCAAGCAGGGGCTCCAGCGTGGGCTGGAAACCTCGATGGAGGCGGAGTGGCAGGCCAACCTCGCCAATCAGGCGCTGCTGCTGGGCAGCGACGATTTCAAGCGGCAACTGGCCGCAACCAAGGCCGCGGTGGCGGGCGCCAAGCGCAAACAATAGGAGCCAATGGTATGGAAAAGCGGTTTCTCGGCAAAAGCGGGCTCGAACTTTCGGTGTTTGGCTTTGGCTGCATGACCTTTTCCGATGGTGAGGGCCGCTTTGGCGCGACCGGATCGACCAGGGGTGCAGATGCTGCGCGCCAGGTTGATCTGTGCATCGATCACGGCATCAATTTCTTCGACACCGCCGATGTCTATGGAGCCGGCCGGTCTGAGGAAATCCTGGGCGAAGCGCTGGGCAAGAAACGCAAATGGGTCTGCGTGGCGACCAAGGCATTCAACCGTATGGGCAAGGGCGTGCATGACATCGGCCTGTCGCGCCGTCACCTGATCGATGCGTGTGACGCATCGCTGCGCCGCCTGGGCACCGACTGGATCGATCTGTATCAGGTCCACAGCTTTGACGGACTGACGCCGCAGGACGAGACGCTGCGCGTGCTTGATGACCTCGTGCGCTCGGGCAAGGTCCGCTACATCGGGTGTTCGAACTTTGCCGCCTGGCAACTGGCCAGGGCGCTGGGCATTTCCGAACGCGACCGGCTAAACGCTTATATCGGCCAGCAGATCGAATATTCGCTGGTCGCCCGGACGGCGGAAGAGGAATTGCTGCCCTGCGGTATCGACATGGGCGTTGGCGCAATCATCTGGAGCCCGCTGGCGCAGGGTTTTCTCTCTGGCAAGTTCCGCGGCCAGGCGAGCGGCAACACCCGGCTGGAGTTGATGGGCGCGCTGACAGCCTATGACAATCAGCGGTGCCGCAATGTGCTGGCCGCAGTCGATGCGATAGTTGAGGAACGCGGCAATGGTGCGACGCACAGCCAGGTCGCACTCAACTGGCTGAGGGCACGCAGCGGCGTTACCT
>NZ_JBQVPI010000078.1:0-4854 GCF_052438155.1 Shinella sp.
GGTGAGCTACGATGAGCCGAAAATCCTCTCTTCTCAATTAACCCAATTCTGTCTCATGGGCGCTGATGTCGGACACGAGGCTCATAAGTGCAAGTCCCTGATAAGTTCTTTTCCTCCCTTGAGGCCGTTGCAGCTGGTTTCCACAATGGACGATCGCATGTGCTTGCCGATGGGCACATCAGCTCGAAGATGATTTACGCCCATGAGCTAACACATGGGAGAATATTCCAGGAAAGCCTCGACGGCGTTCTCCATCTCTGTGTTTTGCTCGCGCTAGAAAGTCAGGCGTTTGCGAGAGCTCATACCGAGCTAGCGGAGCTGAATGGTTTCCTGTTCGAATCGACCCGCGACTCTCATGAGAAGGTCGCGGCGTATCTTGGTGTTCAGAGCCTCTCATCCGCAGATGAGATGGCGGCTGCGATCCGCACGTTGCCGGGCCAGTATCTGGATTACTACTTGTTCTTTGACAACCTGCTGATGAGCCTGCCCTCTTCCTATGTACGCTACTCCGTTGCCTGGGCTTCCGGCAGATTGGCCTTCAGCTCTGGCAGGACAGGCTCGATTGACGGACAGCACCTAACTACATCGGTAAAGTCCGTTGAAGGCCCAACCGAGCGACTGGACAAAATTGGTGCGTTCCTTGCCACTCTTGCTCCATCTAAACTGTCGGCATTCGTCCGCGATTGCGCAAATCGGGCTTTTGAAAGAGGGGATTATGACCAGTTCGATATTATGGATGACAATGAATGGGAAGCGCGGCTTCGCCATAAGCATTCGAAAACACAGGAGTTCGACACGGCACTGCTAGTCGAGCTCAGTTCTTCCCTTTCCCAGGCAATCCCTATGAAACAGCATGAGGATCTCGCATTGGATGGGTATTTTGCTCCGATTGCGCCAAGATTCTCACAGCGAAAAACCGCCCTTGTCGTGGAAGCGGACGGCACCACCGACAACTATGACCATGCGCTCGAGCTCGCCGCCATGGCCGATGCGATGCAAATTAGCAGGTTGCGCGTGTTGAAGCCGCAGCAATACAATAAAAGGCGCGCGTTCGACTGGATCGAACACCATGCGAGTAAAACAGTATTCATCTCCGCAGTCGAAATACCCGAACGTCGCGGGCATTATAAGTTGTTTTTGGCTGACGGCGTTGGGGAGCGATCTACTTACGCGGACGGGTTCCCCTGCATTGTGACCGGTGCAGATCTGTCTGAAATTTTCCTCCACCTACATTCTTCGTGCAAGAAACAGAGTGCGCTCATACCTCCTGTTTTCATGTTTACCGAGCAAGCTGCACCTACGGAGGAGGAATTTGCCGGCTTAACAACGCCACCAGGCAGTGGGTGGCTATTCTGGCGACCCGGCGCCAACCTCGGTCCTAGCAAAAACCCGCGCTGTGTCCCGTTTTACGTCCGACCCACAAGATGGTCTGGTTTGATTGATCGCTACAAGGGCACCTGGACACAAGTCAACACCACGATAGGTGTTCCGCAGGAAGGACTGCAATTCAGCTTGGCCGCCACTTTTATTTTTCCACGGCAGAAAACATGGATACCCTACATTCGGTTCATGACCACAATGGCGGCGAGCCTGTATCAACCCCTTTTGCGAACGTCGTCCGTAAAAAAGAAACTCCGGTACAGGGAGTTATCAGCTAATGGCGAAATTGTTCTAAATGCCGCCATGGCAGTTTGGGAAACCTTTGAGCAACATTAAGAAAACTGGCCATGCAACGCGCTAATCCCTTACCGCCCTCATAACACCGCCGCCGAAAACGATAGTGAGTTTGGGTGACACGGCAAAGGTCGTCGTCTGGATAAACGAAAGGCTGTTTCCATCGCCTCCCGAGCCAGTTCCAGCAATCATCTCGCGAAGGAGCGTTGGGTTGGCATCTACAAACGCGACTATAAGCGGCCCGAGTTGTGAAAAGTCGAGTTCATCGTTCTCTGCGGCAGCTTCCAGATATGACAACGCGTTGTCGATGCGTGCTTTGGTTTTCCATTTGAGTTCTAGGCTCCGGCATTTTTCGGCGTTGTCTTCTGCCCGTTTTAGGATGGCCAAATACATGCCGCCGGGCCTGTAGACGTTGTTTCGCTTTGCATTGTTGCAGGGACCGCAGCTTGGGAGCCAGTTTTCATAGGAGTTTATTGAGAAGCTTTTCGGCAATGCGAGCTCTTCGACAACCTCGGCCAGCCGAGTAGCATTGCCCAGGAGATGCTCGGGAATGATGTGATCCACCTGCATCGTCTTCAGGGTTACAGGCTCACTACACAGGTAGCACTTCGTCTCTGGGCCATAAACCGTGAAAACGACGAACCGCTGGATGCTGGAAAACTTATAGTCCGACAAAGGTTATCCCGACTGATCCCGACGCGATGAAACTCGCGCAAATCTAGACGCGAACGCTAGCAACAACAACAAGCATGCACGGCTCGGCGGCCATTCGATGGGGGCGGCAGTGGGTATGGCACGCATGCTCCGCGATGCTGCGCCGCGCGCCATTCGAATTGCGACTTCCGACATTGTAGCGACCCGGTCCGGGTTGACGCCGAACACGTCGCTCAGGGCCAGCAGCGTGGCGAAGGGCCAGCCCACCGACAACCGGCCGAGCGACGCCCCGACGCCGACGGCATGCCAAGAACCTCGCACGGGCAGCGCCAGCCGGTTTCATTCAACCAGAGCGCCAATACGGGGCGCTCCGCCGTCGGACGATCGAGCGGCGCCCAGAGCGTCGCAAGCGCCCGCTCGAGCCTTTGACACGCGCGGCTTTCGCTGTCGGCGCTTTGTGCGATTTGCCTCTGAGTGGACAGCACTGTTTCGATCAGAGCCACATCCCGCGGCGAGCCGCCCTCCCCTCCCCTATCGCCAAGACGCCCTTCACGCAGGCGGAACGCGCTGAAAGACGTCGGCCACACCTGAGACAGCGATCTTGAAGCAGTTGGTCGTGCACGGGGCAAATGTAGTGCTCGGCGAGCATCCAGTCGGCTCGCAGCCTGGCATCGCGACCGGTTTGCGTGATCGGCCGCTAAGCACGCGAGGCAGACCGGCGGCGAGCCCATCGTTGCTGACGGCGTCCATTCCGGGGTCGGTACCGGCTCGGGGCGAGCCTCCCATGCCTTACCGGCTCATTTGCAGGATTTCGGTGAACGGGTGCGCGGCTATGTGGAGGCGGCGAGTTCTGCCAACACGCAGCGCGCCTATGCGACCGACTGGGAAATTTCGCCCGCTTATGATGCGTGCAATTCGGGGCTGAAAGAGCTATATAGGTAGAATATAGATCGCCAGGAACCTTTGAAGATGGCCCTCAGTATAAAAGATCCGGAAACCGAACGTCTGGCGCGCGCGCTCGCGGAGCGCACCGGCGAAAGTATCACTCTCGCGACGCGGACTGCGCTTGAACAGCGTCTACACCGCCTCGGATCCAGTATTCGCAAGGCCGCTCTGCTGGAGGATCTCGCGGCCAGCAGGCGACGCTGGCGCAACCTTCCCGTTCTGGACACGCGTAGTGAAGACGAGATTGTCGGCTATGACGAGAGCGGACTACCCGGCTGATGGTCATCGACACCTCGGCGATCGTTGCGATCGCGCTCGACGAACCGGATGCGTTGACCTTCGAAGAGCGCATCGCCGACGACCCTGTACGCTTGATTTCGGCGGCCACCGTGCTTGAAGCGGCGATGGTGCTTGAAACGAGGCTTGGCGAGGCTGGCGGTAGCGAACTGG
Source organism: Shinella sp. (assembly GCF_052438155.1). Classification (NCBI taxonomy): domain Bacteria; kingdom Pseudomonadati; phylum Pseudomonadota; class Alphaproteobacteria; order Hyphomicrobiales; family Rhizobiaceae; genus Shinella; species Shinella sp. The sequence goes on from NZ_JBQVPI010000078.1 coordinate 3,724, forward strand.
ATCTATGGCTCCACAAGATCGGTGCCGAGATCGTACCCGTATCTCCGGGCGACGCGGATCAGGCACGCCGCGCCTGGCGCCGCTACGGTAAGGGCCGGCACCCGGCTGGGCTAAATTACGGAGATTGCTTCTCCTACGCTCTCGCGTTCATGACGGGTGAACCGTTGCTCTTCAAGGGCAATGACTTCTCACAAACCGACATCAGTGCCGCATGACGGTTGACCGCGAGAAACCACGAACCGAGGACGAAGCCTTGGGACGCGCTGTGGTGCCCCCTCCCCTACGCTTCCGGTCCTCCTGCAGGACCTCACCGATCGCGCGCGCGATTATGTCGAGGCGGCAAGCTCAGCCAACACCCGCAGGCCTACGCATCAGATTGGAAGCACTTCTCCGCCTGGTGCCAGCGGCAGAGTCTTTCTTCCCTCCCGCCGGATCCTTCGGTGGTCGGGCTCTACATCACGGCATGCGCTTCAAGCGCTAAGACGCGCGGTGGCAAAGCTGACAGCGTTTCGACGATCGAGCGTCGCCTGTCCGCCATCGGTTGGAACTATGCGCAGCGCGGCGAAAAACTCGATCGCAAGGACCGCGCCATTGCCACCGTACTCGCCGGCATCCACAATAAACACGCGGCCCCGCCCCGGCAGAAGGAGGCGATCCTGCCGGAGGACCTGGTCGCCATGTTGGAAACCCTCGAAAGGGGGACGCTTCGTGGCATGCGGGACCGTGCCATGCTGCTTGTCGGTTTTGCCGGTGGCCTGCGTCGCTCGGAAATCTCCGGGCTCGACCTTGGCCGCGACCAGACGGAAGACGGGCGCGGCTGGGTCGAGATTATCGACAAGGGCACGCTGGTGACGTTGCACGGGAAAACGGGCTGGCGCGAGGTAGAGATCGGCCGCGGTTCCACCGATGCCACCTGCCCGGTTGCGGCACTCGAAACCTAGGTCCGCTTCGCGCGGCTCGCCAAGGGGCCTCTCTTCCGCCGTGTCCCGGGCAAGGGCAAGGATGGCGGGCCGGAACGGCTCAACGGCGGCTCGTCAAGAAGACGGCACTGGCGGCCGGCGTGCGCGGCGATCTTTCCGAGGCAGAGCGCGGGCAAAAATTCGCCGGGCACTCGCTGCGCGCTGGCCTGGC
>NZ_JBQVPI010000079.1:0-4758 GCF_052438155.1 Shinella sp.
CTTCATCAAAATCTCCTCGATCATCTTGCCGAGAAAATTCTACTTTTGAAGCCAGTTGTTTTGCGGGGGGATTACCGCAAGGCCTTTGAGATAGCCTCACCATAGCCACCGCCCCGATCACGGGCGACAATCGATATCGACGGATGCTCGGCAATTCATGCGTGAAAACTGGCTCCCAAACCGAGTCTTCTAATCCTACGACGACATCATCGAGCATTGCTGCAATGCCTGACGAAAGCTCGAAAGCCAGCCTTGGCGCATCAAGTCTATCGGACGCAGAGAATGGGCAAATAAGTTCTGATCAGTGAGGAGTCGTATGAGGTCACAGACAAAAGCATTGTCCGGCCGTTGATGAAAACAACGCGACATCACCCGGCGCTGGGCTCTCCGCGACATGAATTAGACTGTTTTGCTCGATGATTTGGGTTATTGCCCTATAATGACCGATAATGGAACTGAATGCGTGTTGTCTGCGACATCAGAATTTGGAGCCCAGAGAGACCTTCGGCTCAGCTTCGATATGCCCCGGCACCAGCGGATGGATGTAGGGAATAGCGTCCGGTGACACCGGGAACCGAATGTCTTGACCGGCCGGCCAGATGGCTAGCGTTCGGATGTCCTTTGGCGTCAAGCCGAAGAGCGCCTTGAAGGAGCGCGTAAAGGTCGAGGCATGTGCAAAGCCGAGTTCGAAGGCCAGGTTCGAGACGCGCGGGATTTTGTCGTCGGGATCGGTCATTCGGCGGAACGCATGCCGCAGTCGCCGCTCGGTGATGTAGGCCGTGACGCCGCCGAGCGGCTCGAAAGCGCGGTATAAGGTCGAGCGCGTCATGCCGAACTCTTCGAGCAACGACTGGCCCCCCAGATCGGGATCGGCCAAACCACGTTCGATGGCAGCTTTCACGCTTGCAAGCGAAACGGTGCTGCCCTGTGCGTCGGCCGTCGCCTTCGAATGTGATATGCTCTCAAGAAGGGATTTGACGAGCAGGATCATCGCCTCGGCGATCGGGCGGGCTTGCGGCGCTTGTATCGTCGGCCCCATCTCCATGATGTGTTCCATAATGCCGATCAGGACTCTCGAGAGGACTCCGGGCCGGACCACGAGACCATGCGCGCTGTCGAGCAGCGGAATGGCCGGCTCCAGTTTTCGCCGTTGAATGGCGAGGCTGATATTCTCGACGGACGGCGCCTCCATGACAATCTCCTGCGAGAGATCGAAGAACGCAAGCTCTCCCTGTTCAACCCGCCGTGCTTCATCGCCGATACGATAGGCAAAGTGGCCGTTCGTGTAGCAAACGACCGGGATGTCGTCCGTCGCAGATCGGGCAATCGTTCGGACGGTCCGTGTAAAGCGGGAGGCGGTCGCCCTTGTTCGAGATACGGTGACGTCTGGCAGGCAATAGACCTCTGCCTCACAAGAGAACGGCGTCTTTCCGCCAAGATCCGGCACGTCGAACTCGAACAGCGGCAGCAGCATTTTACTATAGGCTTCCAACGACCCGGGATCGCTTTCCGGGAAGGTCATCCCAAAGCAGTCGGTGGTCGAAACGGCATTGGGAAGCGAAGGTTTTGTCATGAGGCTTTCGACCGGCCGATTGACATCCAGCAAAAATAATACGCGCGACCTCCGACAATATTCAAGCGCATGTTAGCCATTCGCCGCCGATTTTCGTCAGACGGGTCCGGTCTCTAAACTGCCCGTCCCAGATGCTTATCACAGCGTCCAAACCGCCCTTATGCGCCTTGACTGTAGCGCCACGCCCTTCAGACATTCTCCTCGATGTGGAATGGGTCCCGATCATGAATTTCGAAACTGCCACATCGTGAAAAGAATTGGGGCCTTTCGGGCCCAGAAGACATTACGGTGGCCGGCGAATAGCGGCCTATTTTTTAGTTTTAAAACAAACCGTATCGACCTGCGCTGGCCATCCGACACAATATTCGAGGGGAAAATGTTCGTTACGCGGAGTTACATTGACGTCGATGAAGCCGCAGAGAATCCAGATCTTGTATATGGAAGTGTCACCCTCGGCATCACCCTGTTTGACAATCGAACGTTGATGACGCCCATCGTAAGCGACTTCGGACCTAGAAGTGACAACAGTCTCGCTCTGTTTGCGAAGGACATGGTACGATCATCCGGGGACTGAGCGCTTATACCGGCAGTTCGTCCATTGCACTTACGGGACCGGTCGCCGCTCTCCCAATGGTGTTTGGCGATCCGAGGAAGCGGCAGAACGTCACTGCCCAGCACATCAAAGGACAATCCCAGAACGCTTGCAACAACGTCAAATTATTACTTATGAAGGCGACAGGGACGTTCGAGCGCTGGAAGAACAAGAAGGGAGGCTCTCCGAAAGCAAAGCTGACAGGAATACAAAGCTTTAGCAACAGGATCGGCTTCAATGGGCACCTTTGACGTGACGGCCCGAAGAATTATGCAGACGCCAAAGATATTGTAAGGGGTTATAATATTGGTGCAAGCAATACTCTCGTATACTTGTTCCCTGCCACTTACCGCATGTCATTTAACCGTAATGTCGTCTGCGCCATAGAGGAAAAAGGGGAAACTTCCCTTGCAGCGATTGCCAAGCTTTTGAGAACCGTCAAGCTCTAGAGCAAGTCCGGGGATCAATGAATCGATTGTGATGTGACGGGCTGGCCGGTATCTGATTCAACATCTGCTTTGGCGGAGGTAGATGATGGCCAGAGCACTCAGCGAAGATTTGCGGTTGCGTGTCTTGAAGGCTTGGGGCGAAGGGGCATCCGCCCGCCAGGCGGCGGGCCGGTTTGGCGTCGGGGTATCGAGCGCCATCCGCTGGATCGCACGAGCGAAGGTCGGCGAACTGACGCCGCGGCCGCAAGGGCGACGGCGCGGCTCGCGTCTCGACGGCTATGCAGACTTCATCGTCGGGATGATCGAGGATCAGAAGGACATTACGCTCAACGAGATGGTTGGGCGTTTGGAGGAGGAGCGCTCGGTACGCATCGGCCGAAGTACCTTGAGCGACTGGCTTGGCCGACACGGCTGGACCTTCAAAAAAGTCCGCACATGCACTGGAGCAGGCCCGTCCCGATATTCTGAAGCGCCGCCGCACCTGGTTCGATGGCCAACTCGATCTCGATCCGGCGAAGCTGATCTTCATCGATGAGACCGGCCTGTCGACCAATATGGCGCGCCTGCGCGGACGCGCGCACTGCGGTGAGCGCTGCCGGGCCGGTGTACCGCACGGCCACTGGAAGACCACCACCTTCACCGGCGCACTCAGGCTGACCGGCATGACCGCCCCTTTCGTCTATGACGGCGCAATGAACGGCAACGTATTCCGCGCCTATGTCGAGCAGGTTCTGGTTCCCACGCTCACCGCGGTGACATCGTCGTCATGGACAATCTGCCCGCCCACAAGGCTGCTGGTATAGGCGAAGCGATCAACGCGGCTGGCGCGACCTTGCTCTACCTGCCGCCCTACAGCCCAGACTTCAATCCCATCGAAAACGCCTTCGCCAAGCTCAAGGCGATGATGCGGGCAAGGGCCGAACGAACCATCACCGCCCTCTGGAATGCCGTCAGTTCCAGTTCCCTTATCGAGCTCTTCACGTCCGTCGAATGCGCCAACTACTTCAGGGCCGCAGGATATGAACAGGATTAAACCGGACGTGCTCTAGATGAGCGATAGCGACGACGACGCCTTCGTACTGCTGATCGGCCACACGGTCGTTACCCTGCAAGTGGCTCTATCGCGCGACGATCACTGAGGGCACGGTGTTTCGTGGCATCAATCGTTGGGGCAATTTCGAACGCAAAGCCCTCATGCCCGGACCATCAACCCGATCCTCAAGCGCCGCGTCGCCCAGTCCGGCCTCGCTCCGGCGACCTTTTCAGCCCACGGTCTGCGCGCCGGTTACCTGACCGAAGCCGCGCGCCGCGGTATCTCGCCGCCTGAGGCAATGGAGCAGTCCCAGCACAAATCCGTCCAGCAGGCCGCGCTCTATTACGAAGATGCACAGCGACACCTGGGTAGGGCCGCGCGGTTGATTGCGTAAGATCACAGGCCTCCAAGCATTCGGAAATGGAAAGCTGATCCGGGCAAAAAAACGCTCCTTCCCCGGCTGAGCGCATGGCTTACCGCCGACCGGCTGCTTCCCACCGCTCGCGCCGCCACGACGGTCGAGTCTCCGCGCGCAATTCACGATCCAATCAACGTGATGCTGAACGAGGAGGTCTCTACGCCTTTGAGGCTCAGGTACCTATCGGGTCGCGGCCGGCAACTACACGGCTCTTACGCCGCCGCCCGGCCCGAAGTCCGAGCTGCGCCATCTTGCGCCGCGCATGGCACTCAATGTCGGCTCCAGGAGACCCCGAAACGCTCCGCGATCCGGACTCGGCTATCCTCGACTTCACCTTCTGAAGGTCTTCTCTGCCGCTGGCATCGGCCTACTCACACGATATCCGACGGCAAGCTCTGAATTGAAGACTATCTTTCCTATCCTCATGCCGTGGCGCGCAAGGGCTTCGGATACCAGTCCGGTCGAAGCCGCGCTGGCTGCCAAGTGGCGGATGCGCACGATCCCTCTTGCCTCATCGAGTTTCATAAACAACATCGCATCTGTTGCCGGAACGGAGCTGCTCATGGTCGTCATAGTGGAAGCGCTTGACGGTCGCGCCCTTTATGGTGCGGTTCATGCGCTCGACCTGGCCGTTGGTCCATGGATGCCTTGGCTTTGTCAGCCGGTGTTCGATATCGTGGGCTTGGCAGGCTC
>NZ_JBQVPI010000080.1:0-311 GCF_052438155.1 Shinella sp.
CCCACAACCCTTTCGATCGCTTCCTGTTCAGGACACCGCCGCTTTTCAACGTCACGAAAACCGCACCTTATTCCCATTCCGGTTCGGTCGCCCGTCTCGAGGATGCAATTATCGCTCATTTTGATCCGCTGCGCTTTGCCGATGCGGGGAAAATGACGTTGCGGGAGCGGGCCGACCTGCTGGAACGGCTTGGCCCGGCATCGCGGGAGCCTCTCCCGGCCAGCCTGTCTGATGACGAAGTACGCGCTATAGCAGCGTTTCTTGCCATGCTGGATTTCGAGAAAAACCTTGGACCGCATCGCTAACGCAGG
>NZ_JBQVPI010000080.1:321-4478 GCF_052438155.1 Shinella sp.
AATTACAACCTGCTCGTTTTCTGCAATCCAGTTTCCAGCCATTTCGCCGCAATCTTGCCAGAATGCCTCGAGCTCCCGCTGATGCTCCAGCCGAGACAAACGTACCCTAACTGTCCGGCCGTCTTTCCAATTCAGTGGAAGGTTGTCGATTGGGCGCCATCTCGCCGCATGCGACATTCGTCGCCCGAACGATCTCGAAGGTCGCGACGCACTTAGATAGGAAGAACTCGCAAAATTCATGGGCTACTTCCCGAGGCGTTCGAGGATCGCAGCGACGCATTCCAAGACTGCCTTTCGCTCGACACTTTTGTCCATCAGCAACTGCAGCTCTGCATCGGTGGGCCTGACGGCCTCCGGACCCGTCTCTGGAAGCCTCGATCCGAGAATTGCCGCAGCGATCTCAGCAGCCGCGCCGCCGCTTGCCCCGATGGGCAAGACAAACACGCCGGCCTGTCGCGCGATCTCGAATTCCTCCATCACCCCGCCAGCCAGCACCAAGTCCGCGCCCTGCATCTTGGCGCCGCCGATAAATATCACTGCGCCAGCCTGCCGCGCGAGTTCATGGCGCAACATCGTCCATTTGGCTTGGTCGGCCGCCTGGCCCGCCAAGGGCTGCGGAAATGGTCGGGCAATGAGCCGACGGCTTAGATCCCATCCGCCACGGTCGCGCAGCGCCTCCAGAAAGCCGGCAATGGTGCCCGATCCCACCAGAATGCCCGCGCCGCTGACAAGATCGCGCCCCGTGTGTCCGATCCAGCGCCCGATATCTTCAGCCAGAGAGTAACACGCGGGAGCGCCGTCACCGTCTTCGAGCGGCCAGCTCCCGCTCACCCATACCCGCCGGGCTGCCACGCGCCGCTCGATTTGTCTAAGCAAGCCCGGGACTTCGTCATAGCTGTCGATTTCGACGGCAGCCAGCCCGTAGCGCCTCAAATCTTTCGCCCAGAGCTTATGCTGCGCAAGCCGTGCCTTATACTCGTCCTCGGTATCGAAATCGTCTGGATGCGGAGGCCGAACGATAGCGAAATGCTCCGGCGGTGCTTCGGTAAAGCTCTCGCGGATCAACGAAAGGACATGTCGGATATTCGGGTCAGTGAAGCTCAGACCGACAAACAATATCGATTTGTTCGTCAGATGGGCCTGAAGAAGCGGCAGGAAAGCTCCCCGCCGACTGCGAAACAGTTCATAATCGTCGGTTGAGATCACAATGTCGTCAAGCCGGTCAATCGAACCGTGCATCTTGTAAAGCCGTGCGGCGCCCGGCGTCGGTTTGAGCGAAAGATCTGCAGCGCCTGACAAGGCGTCGAGCGGCCGGTCGATCGCCGCAAAAGCCCGTTCAACCAGACGATCGTAATTGGTCGTCCAGATATGTTGAACGGGCAGCCGGGCAATTATCTCGAGCGTCGCAGGCACATCACGGTCCTTACCGATCTGCTCCTTGATGACATTGCGAACGCGCGTCGCGCTGCCGCTCTCTTGAATGCTCCACTGTGCAAGGGCCGCCAGATCTTGGATATCGCGCGAGCTTACGCCAAGCTCGTCGCCGATTTCACGCAGCAGAGAAGCCCAGGACGGATAGCCGGCGGCCATCGACATCCCTGCTCCGACGAACACCGCTCCGACGCCATCAGCCAAGGCGGTCGGATATTCCTTCAGAAAGCGCGTCATCGCCGCTTTGGTCATTACCCTTCCCCCATGTTCGGTCGAGACGCGGGCCCGGTATCCCGCCAGACTGCCCGTTCCTACTCGCCTAACGTCAAAGCAACAGGCGCATTACCGGCTCCTCGACCACCGTCAATTCGTAGGCTTCCCGGATCTGGCGGAGGAATTGCGTCTGGCCGCCGTAGCTGGGATGGCGGACCGGGATCATCTCGAGACGGTCGTCGATGCGAGCCACCGCTTGCGCGGCATCATTGCCGATCGCAAAAATTCTCCGGGGTCGCAGTAGCGCGATCAGAAGAGACAAGATCTCCTCGCCCGCCCGTCGCTCTTTGGAGTTATGGGTGCGATTGGTAAAAGGCCTCCCGGGTTCGTGCGGATGCAGCGGAAACACGTTCCAGAGGAAAATGCGCGCGTCGATCTGGGCCAGCATGGTCCAAATGACCGCAGCTGTGCGTTCTCCGATGATGTCTCCGACGGTCGGCCGTTCGACCTCGACGCCCCACCGGCTCATGTGCGCGCTGGCATTGACTTCGTCCGTCAGCGCAAGACCGGTTCGCCGACCGCCGCGATACCCGAGATCACGCCCGACCCAGATGGCATCGACCGGTGCTGAAATTGCGCTTTCCAGCATCGCCGCCAGCGCCGCTGCGCGCGTTTTTGCCGCATCGGATCGATCGAAGGTTTCGCATCGATCGGTATAGGGGTTGAAGCAATGGTCGAACGTCAGATCGGACACCGCGCGAACAAAGGACTGCGTGTTCATTTCGTCTCCTCGAGCGGCTCATAACAGATTGTGCGCGCATCGCGATCACCCACGATCCATCCGCCTTGCGCCTCGCTCATCTGCCTGAAAACCGCATATCCGTCCAGAATGGCGCGCTCCCACAATTTAGGCGGGCAGCGCGAAACTTCATAACCCTCGACGAATTCACTGATCGTTTTGAGGACGCCGAAAGAGATACGCTTTTGATCCTTGAAGAAATTCAGATCCTTCGCGCGCGAGAATATCCAGGCCGTCAGACCTTCTTCGACGACGATCGCACGCCCGCTGTCCTGCTCTTCATCATAGTCCTTTCGGCTCTTTCGCTTCTGCTTGATAAGCGCGCGCACTACAGGCGACCAATGAAGGATTGCCGCATTCGCGAAATGGAAGACATCGTGGAAGCGGTAACCGTCCCGGTCGGCAATGTTGTCGGTCAGAGGATCGCCGATGAACACATCGTTCCACTGCAGATAGGTCCTGCCACTCGCCCGCTGGCTGATCTTGATGCGAAATTTCCGAGGAAGCTGCTCTTCGGGCAGGAAGCCTTCATCGAAATCGCAGAGGTCCGCCGGATCGGGGACCAGAAACGCACCGCGCGTTTTTTTGATGTTCGTACGCACCACGGTAGAAAAATCGAGCCCTGCACCGCTAAGTGCCTGCAGGTAATGCCCAGCAAAGCTTACAAGGTCGGCGCGCTCTGGCGACGTACCCAGAAGCGCCGAGGCTGCACGGCCCAAATCGAACAGCGCGGTATCGAGATGCACAGTCGTGTCGGGTACCATGATATGGGCGATAGCGCCGCGGCCGTAATCGCTCGCCGCTCCGATTTTTCGATAGGTTCCGTTCGCGCTCCCTTCGGTGAATATTTCCTCCAGCGAAAAGCCGGTACGGCGGCAAAGGGCGGCAAAATACCAGAGCGTGTCTCCGAACTCTTCCTCGGCTGCCTTGCGGAAGCCGGGAAAGGCGTCGCCTTCGCGCGCATGTTTCTTCGATGTCGACATGATGCCGCCGACTTCTCCGTAGAGTCCGAGCAGAATCGGTTCGAGACTGTTCGGATCCAGCACGTCGGTGCCGTCGATCCTGTCCACATAATCGCTCAGCGGCACCGAACCGCGCACATTCTCAGTACCGGACACCGCCACGAAGCTGCCTCCATTCATAGGGGGCATCCTGATAGCCGCCGTCGCCGAGCGAGCGCACCCAAGCCTCGAAAGCCCCGATCAATTTAGGGTCGTCGAAAACATTCCGACCGATCCCCGATTTGCAGACCGGACGGCCACCCGCATCGACCAGGTTCGCCGGAATTTCCGGCCCATATCCGCCGAAGTAAATGAAGTCCTCGCTGATCAGCACGCGATTGACGCCCGTGTCGCGCGCGATGTGGCGTGCGTGCTGCCCCCCGGTATCGGTCGTGTGAAAAGAGTCGCGTTGTAACCACCCGTCATCATCCGGATTGCGAAAATAGATATTGTCGCCGCAGCTCTGCTTCCGGCTGCCGCTGCGATAGGGCTTTTTCTTCGCAAAGCGCGGATCGGCATTATAGTCCTGAAAGCTTAGTATGTCGGTTACGCGCATTGCATAGACGAGATGGCCGCCGCGCTGGATGCGCCGCTCATTGCTACCGGTCCCCACGACCCAGTCGCCAATACTGGCGGATCTGCGAATGTCAGGTTTGCAAGTCGCGAGCGTGCAGCAGCCGTAAAAGGGATTTGGCGCGAAGCCGCTATCATAC
>NZ_JBQVPI010000081.1:0-4085 GCF_052438155.1 Shinella sp.
CGCGGGGTGGAGCAGCCCGGTAGCTCGTCAGGCTCATAACCTGAAGGCCGCAGGTTCAAATCCTGCCCCCGCAACCACTGAAACTTGTAACCGGCGCCATTCAGCCTCCTCTGAGGCAAGAATGGCCCGGAAACGGTCAAGATAAGCCAGCTTCTCGGCGCTATTTGCGAAATTGCCCGCTCTAACCCGGCGGGCGAAGTCGTTTTTATGGCGCTCGCGCAAGCCAGCGCTGTGCTCCTGAAACGCCTGCATCGATGCAAGAACGCCGGCAAGGCGTCCGTGAATGGTGAGATCGGCGGATTTGCTATCGGCCGACGGCGCGATCACCACCTTCTGCACCAGCTCACGTAGGAAGTTGAAATGACGCTGGACGTCGTCGTTCTGGCTTGCGCCTGTGCGCGCGACTGTCGTCAGCGCTGCGATGGCCAAGGTGTATACGGCGGGATTGATGAAGATCGGTTTTGCCGGTCCGCTGCGCTTGCGTTGCGGACGCGCAAGCGATGCCTCGATCTCGTTCCGCTGCTTCTGCAACTCGTCAAGCTGTCTGTTGAAGGCCTCGACATGGGAGTGGCCGTTAAGGAGGCGCTCGGTGATTTGAGCGGCAACGATATCCTGTGTGCGGGAGACCTGTTGCAGTCGGGCCTGGAGCTTCTCCTGGTCTCGCTCGCCTGCCGTTCGTGCCGCTTCCAATTGCTTGTTGATCTCGTCCTGAATCGATGCGGTGTTGTCGGGCGATAGGAGGCGTGCCGGGATTGCGTCGAGCACGCGACCTTCCAGCTCATTCCGGCTGATCGTCTTCGAGTTCGGGCAAACGATATCGCCGAGGTGGTCGATCGGCAGTTTCTTCTGCCGGTTTGTGCAGCCATAGCGATCTTTGGCCATGATGGCGTATGGGCCGCCGCAGTGGGCGCATTCGATGAGTCCGCTCAGGAGATAGGACGGGCGATGGGTGCGGTTGAGGCGGTTCGTCTTCGTATGATCGAACAGGGCTTCGACCTCGAGCTGCCGCTGCTTCACCTTCGCCCAGAGTTCATCGTCGATGATGCGCAACTCGGGGACTTCGGACACGACCCATTCGCTCTCATCGTTCATGCGGGCTTCCCGCTGTTCCGTTTCCGGGTTCTTGCTGAACTTGCGACGATTGAAGACAAGACGGCCGACATATGTCTCGTTGTTCAGAATGCCGGAACCTCGCTCCTTGCTGCCGCGGATAGCCGTGTCCCGCCACCTCAGCCCTCGAGGACCTGGAACCTGCGGCGCGCGCTTGTTGAGGTCGATTGCCATGTCCTTGGGAGAGCGGCCGAGCACATACTGCTGGAAAATCCAGCGGACGATCTCGGCCTGCTCTTCATCGATCTCGCGCAGACCCGGGATGCGGTCACCGCGATCATCATAGACCAGCTTTGCCCGATAGCCATAGGCGATACCACCCGCCGCCTTCCCCCTCCGGACGGCGGTCTTCATGCCCTCGCGCGTCTTGTAGCGTGTCTGTTCGATCATGTCGTGACTGATAATCGACCGCAGGCCGAGTTCCATGTCGTTGACCGGCGCCGCGTTCTGCACGGTCCAGAGTTCGACACCGCGATGGCGCAGCTGTTTTAGAATGGCCGAGCTGTGCTCCATGTCGCGCGAAATACGATCGACCGACATGCAGAGCAGGACGTTGACGCCGCCGCGTTTGATCCGGTGCAACACCGCCTGGATGCCGGGGCGCGACTTGAGCTTCGTACCGCTGATTGCGCGATCTTCGTAGACCTCTTCTACCATCCAGCCGCGGGCGCTTGCGAAGTCCCGGCCAAGCGCGACCTGCGTCTCGATCGACTGTTCGTCCTGGCGGTCGGTGGAATAGCGGGCGTAGATGATGACGTTCGTGCTCATGAAACCTCTGGACGGGAAACGGCTCAGTCTACGCTGGGAAAAATCCGGCGATCGCCGCCGACCGAAAGATGCTTTCCGGCCGGCGACGGTTGTGGCGACCGACTATGCGACGGCGCCGCGAGGCAGGCCCGGCAAGCCAGGGCGGCAGAGCGTCGATTTGAACACGTCGGCGTCGTGGAACAGGCGATCTTGAAGACCGGGATTAAACAGAACGCCGTATACCTCAGTGAAGCGCATAGCCTCGAGCAGGAACGCGGGTCTGAAGATGACGCCGTAGTAGGTGACACTTTTGTTGTCGCGCCAGGTCAGATCGATAGCCTGGTCGTCGGTGTTAACCAGCCAGGCATGCTGGAGCGGCAGTCCCAGTTCGGCGTCCATCGCATATCCTTCCGCGTAGAAGTATGGCGGATCGGGATCGCAGATGACAGGCATGAGTGCTTGTGTGCAGTTCTTGTAGCATTCACCGAGCCGCCCCTTACGCATACCGACAGGGTATCTGTCGATATGTCTGAAATGGCGGCCGTGCCTCAAAAGCGCTGCGTTGACATTGAACGCTCGCTCGCCTTCGTTGAAGATGCTGAGCATCTTCAGGATCGGATTGATATCGGCATTGGTCGTAGCCAATACCTGGTCAAGCGCATTAGCGGACATAGGTTCTCCTTTTAGCTCCGCGCATCGTTTTGTTCATCATCAATGTTCTGAAACGATGCGGGACCCTGAGAGCGAGCCTGACCGCTGCTGGCTTCTTCGACGACGAGCCGTTGTTTGCGTAGCGGCAATCTAGGTGAGATTCAGCGTCAATCAGGATGAGACTCGCGCCGGGGTGTGACGGAGTGAGGGCGTAGCCCGATCGTAGTCATACCCCGGCGTGGCGCAGATTTTCGGCGTCTCAAGATCGCGGTCGGTTCGGTACATTTGCGGTTTTCTGGATTGGAGAACCAGTTTGTGCCGGGTCGCCATGTAACCGATCATCAGATGAGACTCTTCATGAAGTACCGACAAACGCATTCCGTAGAGGTCGCCGCGGCAAAAGCTTCGATCAGCCGGGCTACGGCCTACCGTCTCGACAAGGAGACGCAGCTTCCATCTCAGAGCAAGGCGCCCCGCGGTCGTCGCCGCCCCGATCCTCTGGAGCCGATATTCGAGACAGAAGTCATCCCGCTCCTGAAGACCGCACCCGGCATCCGTGCCGTCGCTGTCTACAACGAGATGCTGCGCCGACATCCAGAACTCTCTGAAGGTATCCGCCGTACGCTTGAACGACGCATCCGGTCGTGGCGTGCTGTCCATGGCGAAGCGCAGGAGGTCATCTTCCGCCAGATGCACGAGCCAGGCCGGCTGGGCCTTTCGGATTTTACCGATGCCAGCGGTCTTGGTGTGACGGTCGCCGGCCAGCCAATTGATCACCTTTTCTATCACTTCCGGCTCGTCTGGTCGGGCTTCGAGCATGCCCATGTCATTCTCGGCGGGGAAAGCTTTGTCGCGCTGGCCGAAGGGCTTCAAAATGCCCTTTGGTCCGTGGGCGGTACGCCGCTCTATCATCGGAGCGACAGCCTGTCGGCGGCATTCCGCAACCTCGACGCCGATGCCAAGGTCGATCTCACCCACCGATACGATCAGCTTTGCTCCCATTATCGAATGACGCCGACGCGCAACAACAAAGGCGTCGCGCATGAGAATGGCTCGATCGAAAGCTCCCATGGCCATCTCAAGAACGCTGTTCATGATGCCCTGCTGATGCGGGGGACCAAGGAATTCGACGATCTCAGTTCTTACCGCGCCTTTGTCGACGAGATCGTCAGCCGTCGCAACGCTGCCCATGGCAAACGCATTGATGCAGAACGATCCCATCTGCAGGCGCTGCCCGAGCGCCGGACCACGGACTTCGAAGAGATTGTCGTCACGGTGTCTCGGACGGGCGGCTTCACCTTGCGCAAGGTCTTCTACACCGTGCCATCCCGCCTGATCGGCCACAGGTTACGAGTTCGCCTGTTCGACGATCGGCTGGATGTCTTTGTCGGCGGCACGCATCTGATGACGTTGCGCCGCGGACGCGGCCAGCCCGACGGGCGGCACGATCAGGTCGTCAACTACCACCACGTCATCCATTCCCTGCGCAAAAAGCCGATGGTGTCAATCGGCTTGGTAACGGGACCCCGTATCGGCTCCCAAGAGGGACCCCTGCCTCTGGTTGCATAGGGTCAGCG
>NZ_JBQVPI010000082.1:0-4080 GCF_052438155.1 Shinella sp.
GCCATGAAATCCTCGGCAAACTCGCGGTATTCGGCCGCCAGCGCCATCGGATCGGCGCGCGCGGCGCCGATTTGCGGGGGCTTGCCCAGGCGCACCGAAGCCGGCAGCAGGGTATCGACCCCAAACGGCTTGTCGGTCAGTGCGCGGGTTTGGGCAATCCATTCCCGCAGTCGCTTGGGCGCGCAGGCTGCGGCGCCCACGACCCCAAACCCCCCCGCATTGGAAACCGCCGCCGCTAGCGCCGGAACGCTTGCCCCACCCATGCCGGCGAGGACGATCGGGTATTCAATCTTCAGCAAGTCGCAAATGCGGCTGTTCAAAGCCATCGTCTCTCTCCTTCAGATTTCCCGGCTTGCGTCCCCCCAGCGGACCTTTTGCGCGAGTAGATCGGGACTGCGCTCTGCCAGATATTGGGTCGATCCATCGATGAGCCGTTCCATCTGGCGCCGGGCAGACACAGCGTCGCGCATCCGCACGGCGTGAAGCACACGGCCGAGGCACCTCAACTGGGCGTCACGCTCCTGCACCGAATAGCCCAGACCTACTGACATGCTGCGGGTCAACAGGTGCAGAGCGGAGACCAGCAGACCGAAGGTCGGGTTTCCGCTTGCCCAGCCCAGCAGATCGTGAAACCGCCGATTGGTTTCCTCGAATTCCGGTCCGTCGCGCTCACGCTCGAGCTGTGCCAGGCTATCCTCGAGCGCAGCAAGATCGGCAACGGTAGCCATCTCCGCAGCCCGCGCCGCAACCATCGGGGCAACCGCCTCGCGCAGTTCGAGCAGCGCCCGAAGGTCGGTATCCATGAATTGCAAAACCAGCGCCATCGAGCTGGCGAAATCTGCGGTCTGCGGACGGGTGATAACCGGTCCGCCGCCCCGACCCGGGGCGAGATGGATCACACCCTGCAATTCGAGAAAACGTAGTGCCTCGCGCAGCGTGGCGCGCGCCACATCGTAGCGTGCCAGCATGGCATGCTCGTGGGGAAGCCGGTCACCCGGCCCCTGCGCGTTACTCTCGATGTCTTCGACAATCTCGCGGGCAAGCAACAGGGCGCGCTTGGTCTTGATCTGAACAAAGCTTGCGGCGGGTGCCGCCGGGCGGACAGGGGCGTGACTGGATTTCATGATATTCTGATAAGAATTAATCCAAATGCTGTCAATGTGCTCATATGGAGCCTGGCATATGAGGTATTTTTGGACAAACCATTATACCATTTATTGACTCATTGGCGATCTGCCTTTAGCCATCCCAAAGTAAACTGTGCTGAGGGAGGTGACCATGGCCGCGCAGGCAATTCCAACCGATCTGGACGAGGCCGATCTTGCCCGGGCCATTGCCGCCATCCCTCTTGCGGAAATCGACGTTGCTCGCCCAAGCCTGTTCCAGAGCGACAAGGTTGGGGCCTTCTTCGAGCGGCTGCGGCGTGAGGACCCGGTTCATTATTGCGCCGAAAGCGCCTACGGACCCTACTGGTCTATCACTCGATACAACGACATCATGGCGGTCGACACCAACCACAAGGCGTTTTCATCCGAAGCCAGGCTGGGCGGGATTGCGATCCAGGATATGCACAGCGACCAGAGCAATCTCGAGCTCGAGATGTTCATCGCGATGGATCAGCCCAAGCACGACGACCAGCGCAAGGCGGTCACTCCGGCAGTGGCGCCGTCAAACCTGCTGCTGCTCGAACCCGTGATCCGCGAACGTGCCGGTGCTATTCTTGATTCGCTGCCAGTCGGTGAGGAGATCGACTGGGTCCAGAGCGTTTCGGTCGAATTGACCACCATGACGCTGGCAACCCTGTTCGACTTTCCCTGGGATGAGCGGGCACGCCTGACCCGTTGGTCCGATGTCACGACCGCGATACCAGGGGCAGGAATAGTCGGTTCCTTCGAACAGCGCCGCAAAGAGCTTATCGAGTGTGCGATGTATTTCAAAGGGCTCTGGGACCAGCGGATCGACCAGCCGGGGGGTAACGACTTGATCTCAATGATGGCGAATTCGCCTGCCACGCGCGAAATGCCGTTCCTCGAATTCCTGGGCAACCTGCTGCTGCTGATCGTGGGCGGAAACGACACTACCCGCAATTCGATCAGCGGCGGGGTCCTGGCGCTGAACCGGCATCCCCAACAGTATGATAAATTGCGGCGCGACCCCGGCTTGATCGGCAGCATGGTTCCTGAAATCATCCGCTGGCAGACTCCGCTCACCCACATGCGCAGAACTGCGCTCGAAGACAGCGAGATCGGCGGAAAGCGCATCTCCAAGGGTGACAAGGTCGTCATGTGGTATCTTTCGGGCAACCGCGACGAAACGGTGCTTGACCGGCCCGAGGAGTTTATCATTGACCGGAAGAACCCGCGCCAGCATCTTTCGTTCGGCTTCGGCATCCATCGCTGCATGGGCAATCGACTAGCCGAATTGCAATTGCGGATCACCTGGGAAGAGATCCAGAAGCGCTTCCACTTCGTCGAGGTCGTTGGCGAGCCCGAGCGACTGCTGTCAAACCTTGTTCGCGGCATCACCCGCTTGCCGGTCAAACTTCACGCGCACTAAATCCCGCGCAAAAGGAAAGTTGCAGTTCGATGGTCAAGGTCACCTTTGTTGCCCACGACGGTCGCCGGTTTCCCGTTGAAATCGGATCCGGAATGACGGCTCGCGAAGCGGCACTGTTCAACGATGTCCCGGGAATCGACGGCGATTGTGGTGGCCAATGCGCTTGTGCCACATGTCACGTCCATGTCGATCCCAGATGGATCGGCCGGGTCGGATGCCTTGTCGATTGCAGTATGGAGGCCGATTTGCTTCAATTTGTCGAGGGCAGAACCGAAGAAAGCCGCCTAGCCTGCCAGATTAAGCTTGATGAACGGCTTGACGGACTTGTCCTCTATGTCCCGGAGCAGCAGTACTGAACCAAGGTCTACTTTCGCACTTGGCCCGCGGTTAAAAGGCGCGGCACGTCGTCCGATGCCATGAGATACGACATGCTCATGAGCAAGCTGTCGCTGCTTTGGACGCCACCGGCCAATCCGATGACCGGAAGCTGGCTAAGGATGTTTGCACGTTCCTCAAAAAGCATCAGGGTTATGAATGCCACACCCGAGGTTTTTGCTGCGCACCATACCTAATGGCTTGGATACGAACCCAGCAACCCCGTAAGACAAGCCCGCGACCCTCCATAGCGTGGTGAATCAAGCCAGTGAGGCCGAGCTAGCTTTGCTGTCTATGTCGAAGCAAGCATGAGCAGGGTTAATGCCCTATCGAGACGCCGCCGCTTCGCTTTGGACGCGGAGCCAGCCAAATCAGGGCCGCCGCAACGAGCAAAATCGCGGAGAACGTCCAGAATATATGAATTATGGCCAATGTTGTGGCCTCTGCCTCGACCATGTTGATGAGCATTTGAAGCAGGGCTTCGGGCGAGAATCCAAGTCCGGAAATTGAGCCGACCGCCGCGCCGGGTTCCAGAGCGGCGACGATATCGTTGCGTGCACCGCGTTGCGTGTCGCCCCAGTAATGAGACCTGTGGGCGGGTAGCCATGGCGCAGCGTTCGATAGGCCAGGAGCAGTTTGGTTTGCCGGGCGACCCCGGCCGTCATCAGCGCTCGACGAACTTGCCAAGCTGATCGACTGGAACTCAGTGGCAGCGCTTCTTGACCCGCTCTACCCGGTCAGCAAAGGGGAACCCGCCTGGCCGCCAGTCGCGATGTTCAGGGCGCTGCTTCTTTCGATCTGGTACGATCTGTCCGACGTGAAGCTGGCCGAGGCGCTCGACGATCGTTCCTCCTTTCGCCGCTTCTGCGGATTTTATACCAAGGCGCGCTGAGGCTGACCCACGCGAAGGATTCCCAACCGGGTGAAATTATGATTCGTTGCGGCAGGCATATGGAAGCTTGCAATGGCGGCAACGATTGGGGTTCGGACCGATTACACATCATAGGATTTGCGGGTATTTGCCCGACGATGCAGTGACCCGGATCAGGTTCGCCGGCTACTGGCGCTGGCGTTGATCGTTGACGGCGGAAGTCGGAGTGATGCGTCCAAGTTTGCCGGTGTCACCCTGCAAATCGTGCGCGACTGGGT
>NZ_JBQVPI010000083.1:0-4048 GCF_052438155.1 Shinella sp.
TCACTGGGTTCGAGCCGATCGACGTCATCAACCGTGATTATAAAACGATGGCCCAAATCTTTGAGCGTTGCGGTCAGATCGGCTTTTTGACTGCTAAGGTCTGTAGCTTCCCCCTTTGCAAAGAGCTTGCCCGCGCCGCTCAGGATACCACCGCCTACTTTAGCAATTGGGTGGGGCACCGCCTCAAGCAAATCGCCCGCTTTGCTGACGGATGCCGCAAATTTCCGGGCCTTCTCGGCAGCATTCTTGAATTTCCGCTTTCGATCAGCCGTTGCGTTTCCCCGGCTGAATTCGACCATCGCAATACCGTCTACGAGCTGATTGAATAAACTCGCCAGCAATGCGTCTCGATTGCCTACCAGCCATGGCCGAAATGTGATGACGCTTGGACGGTGATCCTCTGGCAGCTTGTCAAGTTCCCCAGAGATTAGATGAAGCAGGCTCGACTTGCCAGAGCCCCATTTTCCATCGAGACCAATGACTATCCCAGCATCAGACGCGTGATCTACAAGCGATGCTGCCACACGTTCGGCAACTTCCGCAAAACCGAGACGATCAACATCACCGCTCGATAGTGCACGATCGCCTCGAATAGGCAAGGGGCGTGACGATCGATTCATAAGCCATCAGAGTAGCGTGGAATGTTGGATTGGCAACGGCTACGAAAAGTTTTTCTACCTAGGTTCGTGCGCCTCCGCTCACGGGACTGCGTCCAAGTTGATTGGTAATTCTAATTTGGTTTCATGAATGGATCTCCGGTTTTCCGGTCTACGAACACATTTCTAGGCGGGGGCTGTTGGCCCGCAAAATGGACGCCCAGAGCACTTCATCGGTGGTCGGTAGATAAACTGCCAAATGAGTTGGCGTAGGCGGCGGATTGAATTGTCTGCTCGCAATGCGCCAATGGCGGTTGATTCTATCTCGGTTTTGGGTTTGACCCGCTGTGGCGATATCCCTCGATAAGCTGGCGCAAGCTCTCGGTCAGTACAAGCGTGGACGTTCCCATTTTGACGACCTCAACTTCACCTCGCGCAATGAGCAGGTACAGCGTGCTACGGCTGATGCCGGTAAACCGGCAAGCATCGGGAACCCGCATACTGATTGGCTCGATCGACAATGGAGAACTGGGCGGGAGAAGCGTTCCAGGCATAGGGGCACCAATTTCTTGAGAACAAGGCGGCTGAATGGGGCGAGCGCGCCATCCGCCATGCCCCGGAATTATCGCCGTTCAGCGCTCTGCGTACCACAAGACATTATTACGCCAGGCTAGCCGTTTGCACGATCGCTGAGGCGGTGTCCCTCAAGCCTCGCCTCGTCGGGCGGACTAGATTTGGTCCATGGCTACCAGGGCTCCTCTGCCATGCCTTGGCCAATCGGCGGGCTGCTACTTGCCCCGAAAAAGGGGGGGGTAACATTGGCTGGCGAAAGGGCCAAATCTTGTCCCCGCGTTAGCCGCTTTTGTCCGCAATCATCCCGTCCGACGAGGCTGCTATGCTCTGCCTCTAGATTCCTCAGAAAACCGCCACTTTTCATAAAGGCGACGTCACGAGGCAGCGGATTGGCACCTCGAAAAGTGGCAGAAAACCGATATTCACGTGTGCGTGAGGTGTGTCTCTCAAATATGTGGGTCCGATGCGAAGCATCGCGGCCCAATGATTGCCGATCAGTCAGGTTCGGGAGCATAGGGGCGACTGACCGCTTTGGAGTAGTGATCGAACCCAACGCGATATGGTTGCCCCCGGGGGCCGCAATCGGAGTAAGCCCGCACTTGATCTGGGATTACGGACAAGGTGCCGATTCAGCTCAGGATTGCTTGCGAGATCTTCGCTGCTGTTTAGTACTAGCAGCGACCAGTGGCGCAACTCGCGTCTGAAACAGGTTGAATAGATGTTCCACCCTCTCTCGCTCCGTGCAAAAACGTTCCTTTCGATATAGCCGATCGACCAGCCGGTCATTTGCCTTGTGCGCCTTGCGCAGTTCCACGGGCATACCTCCCGCATCATACATGTCCTCCAGCGTAGCGGGAGCGCACGCTTCTCGTGCGGCAATGATTGCTTTCGCTGATGCATCCAGCTTTGCCTTTTCGCTATCATTGACAACTGGCCACGGAAACGAATTGTAGACATTGGGCGAGTAGCTGTAGCGGCTCTCAAGCCTTCCTGCGATTGTGCGCATCCAGCCCATATGCATTGCGGATGTTAGGACTGCCATGATCCACAGCTCGGGTTTTGGAAGGATCAGTAGCTTGTTGCTACCAATGACATTCTCGTCGAGAACGCAGATGGGGATGTATTCTCGGGTTTCAGACGAAACCTCGGGGACTGCTAAATAGCGGGACGACGGTTGTCTGTCCTGTGTGAAGACCCACGGCGTTGCCGCAAATTCTCGCACACTGTCCGTTGGACTTTTAAGCCGCCCATTCTTGACGCGGGCAAGGCGTTCCTGGATCTCAGGCGAGGATTTCAGCTCCGCAGGACTCGCGTCTTTCAGCCAGAGGCACCAGCGCCACGCACCAGAAATCAGCTCCTGTCCGCCGACATACGGGCGCAGCCATTTGGCGATACCGGGTTCTCGTGCAAGCGCCGCTGCCCGATCTTCTTCCTCCAATATGAGGTTGCTAGTGGTGATAAATTTGCCATTCGGCCCCTTGAGCCGTGCGCCGTCGGCAGGCTTGCTGCCTTGAAACAGTTTCGGCATCCCGGCCGGAGTGCGGCTACGTGCAGCGATGAAAATCTGAGGGCAGGAAATTAGATAGCTGTTGATCTGCGGCACCACCGACATGTGCGGATCGCCCTTCACATTATCGTAGTCGTAAATCTGCCTGTGTCCCTCGCGGTCGAAATCGAGCCCGACGATGATTACGTGAACCGCTGCCTTACCTCGCGCTTCGCTTAGCCATTCGAACGTGCGGTGAGCAAAGAAAATTCGTGCCCCCGACCGGAAAAGCTGCGGCCACAAGATCGATGCCTGCTCCCCCTGACATATTGAGTTAGTTGATACGAACGCGATTTTGATGGTTCGATTTTGCTGGGCATAGTCTGTGGCCAGCTTGAACCAGCAGGTCACGTAATCGAGTCGATTTACCTGACCGTCGCGCCCCCAAACGCGGTGCATACCGGCTTGCTGATCTTTATCGCGCCACGCATGGCCGATAAACGGTGGATTTCCGAGAATATGCGTGCATTTTTTTGCCGGAAGAACGCTTTCCCACGACAGGTTGAGAGCGTCGCCATGCTGAATCATAGGCGATTTTTTGAGGGGGATGCGGACGTAGCTTTTGCCGAATGCTAAAGAGAGACGCGAGTTCATGATGTGGTCCATCATCCACATTGCCGTCTCCGCGATGCGTGAAGCAAACTCGCCGATCTCAATTCCCGCGAACTGATCGACGTCCACTTTCGAGAGAGCTGACACATCGAGGATGAGCTGATTCTTGCCCGCGAATATCTCTGTCAGAACCTCCAGTTCGAGCAGGCGAAGCTCGCGGTAGGCGATGACGAGGAAATTGCCGCAGCCGCAAGCGGGATCGAAAAATCGCAGGTTGCTTAGCTTCTCCTGAAATTCCGTAAGCCTTGCAACTTTGGCGATGCGCAAGGCTTGCAGGCGTTCAAACTCGGCCCGTAGCTCGTCGAGGAAGAGCGGCCCGATAACTTTGAGGATGTTCTTCTCGGTTGTGTAATGCGCACCCTGTCGTCTCCGCTCTCCTCGGTCCATCACGGACTGAAACAGCGATCCGAAGATGGCGGGCGAAATCGGGGACCAGTCGAAGGCAGAAACCTCAATCAAGGCCTCCCGCATGGAGCGATTGAAATCCGGAATCCGTGTTGAATTTTTGAATAGGTCGCCATTAACGTAAGGAAACTGGGCCAAGTCCTCGTCAAGATTTTTGCTACGATTGGTCTCGGGAGTGTCGAGAACCTCGAACAGCTTTGTCAACCATCCGCCTAAGTCAGCCCCATCCTCGGTGGTCCGGGTCTCCAAAAATTCGAGAAATATCCCGCGAGGCTCAAAAACGCCTGTATCGTCAGCGAACAGGAAGAACACAAGG
>NZ_JBQVPI010000084.1:0-4019 GCF_052438155.1 Shinella sp.
GCCTGGAGGTGAGAACATGTTGGTCCGTGCAGACGGTAGCCTGCGGTACTTCTCAGTGCGTGAAAGTGCCCGGTTGCAAACTTTCCCGGATGAGTTCCTTTTCCATGGTTCCTGGAGCGAGACTATGAGGCAGCTTGGCAATGCCGTGCCCGTACGGCTCGCGTGCGTGGTCGGGCAGGATGTAGCGCGGCACCTGTCCGTCAACGCTTAGTCGAGCCAAACGAGGTGCTCGATTTCGAGCTTGTAGGCGGCGTTCTCGACGACGGCGCGTTGCGACAGCAAAGCGAACTTCGTGGCGGCGTGAGTCAAGACAACGGCATATGGAGTTCCACCCTCGAAAGCGCGTTCATGTAATGCCAAGAGCGTTGCTTTCCATGCGCTCGCCTTACTCCACGCGACATGGCGACCATCCGAGAGAAGCAGGCCATGCGGCTTGATGAATGTCGCGACCGCCTTCTCGGTATCGGGAATTCCGAGAACGCGAAAAATCTTATCGGGATTGGCTGATATCTCGCGGGTGTACGGCTTGAGAAGCGTATCCTTGATATAAACCCGGACCTGCCGTGGGTCCATGTATCGGCCCAACACGCCTCCCAGGTCTTCGGTTTCTGTCCAAATTGTGTAGTAGCGCGACTTGTCCGATGTCGAGAGCGACGACCAGTTTAGGCGGTCGGCCTCCGCCCAGAGTCGATCCCGAATCTGGCAGCGTAGGCCTATCGGCACACTCATTGGACGCTTCCGGGCTGAGGTGGCGCGGGAAATTCGAAGCGCGGAAGCTCGAGCTGCGCGTCGCCCTCTCGCAGTATGAGATCCGCCTGATCCTTCATCCATTCAAGCATAAGGCTCCCCGCAGAAGCGTCGCGAAAACTAATGAGATTATGACCTAGTGGTAGACGCTCAATCGGGCCAGAAGCCGCCTTCTCAAGTTGGATTACCTCTGCCATGCGCCGTAGATCGGTCACGAAATCCAAGACAATCACTTTGTCCTTGCCAGGACTCAAGCGAAGTCCACGCCCAAGCTGTTGAACGAAGATTCGCCGACTGTGCGTCGCGCGCATGAATACGACGAGATCAACGTCGGGCACGTCCACTCCCTCGTTGAACAGGTCCACGCTCGCAAGAATGTCGATGTCCCCGCGGCGGAACATTGCCATTAGTCGATCACGTTCACGCGCTTCTTGCCGCGAGGATATCGCTTCAGCGCGAAGGCCGTAACCGCGTAGTGTACCAGCGAACGATTCGCAATGATCAACCGACGGCGAGAAGACTATTCCGCCTCGGCGCGTCACGCCGCGAAACACCTCGAAGATGCGGCGCGCCGCCTCCTCGTCGCGTGTGGGCATCAGAAGCTTCTTGTTCAGTTGGTTTAGGGAATAGTTGTGCGCTGATATTTCCTGGACAAAGCTCCAATCAATGTTGTCCGCGAGAAGGCGATAGTCGACCTCGCTTAGGTACTTGCGTTGAAGTCCATCTGATATCCCAAGCTGCACGAGCGGCCTGCCTAGGAGCTCGTCGATGTCGAACCCGTCGCCGCGCCAAGGCGTCGCCGTTGCCCCGCCGACCATAGGTGGAGCCAACGCGTCCAGAGCGCGACGAAAACTTGCAGATCCTATGTGATGCGCTTCGTCGATCAAAACCAGGCCATAACGCGGTAAGTCGTCGAGCCTGCCAACGATACTCTGCACGGTCGCGAAGGTGATCCCGTCATCGAAAGTAGGGATCTCGTCGCTCGAAAGCATGTGGGTCGGGACCCACTTCGGCAGTTGGTGCCAAAATCCAAACTGGAGCTGGCGGATGAGTTCTCGCTTATCCGCGAGGACAAGTACGCGATTGTCGCGGATAAGGCCGTCACGATAGAGATCCGCGACGACCTCGGCCATCACCACAGTTTTGCCCAGCCCCGTTGCTAGGACCACCTGAGCCCGTCCCGTATCAGTTAGCCCTTCGCGGAACCTGGCGACGGCATCTTGCTGGTATGGTCGCAGCATTCGGCGCGATTTTGGATATTCAGGCACTTCCCGCGTAAGTGTCGCGAGCCGCGATGGATCAAGTAGCTCAACGTTTATGCCGATGCGCCGATACCGCTCGATCTCTGCCTCGACGCCTCCGCCAACTGCTCGTGATGTGGCGACGAGCATCCTGTTCGCGCCATAGTAGGTTCCGGCTTCTACAACCTCTTGAACCGCTTGTTTCGAGGGCGGGGCGGTAGTCGTATGCTTACATTGCACCACCCATATTTCGCCGTTTTTCACCCCGACGACGTCGGCGCCCTTGTCACCTGAACCGCCAACCACGCGTACATCGTCGAAGCCCGCATGCATGAGCAACCTAGCGACGTCACGCTCAAAGGCCTGCCACGGCCCGCGCAAGAGTCGTCTGTCATCAAGAAAAGCCTTCACGAAGTCGGCTCGGTGTCGGGCTTCAGGAGACCGAGGGACATCACCGCCCGAATAACTTCATCGCGCGGGCTATCGGCAAGGTCACCGCTATCTTGCTTTGACAGCCAAATCGCGTCGCTCATAAGCCCCAAATACCGAGTGAGGACGCTCACGCGCGCCTCATCCGTGATCTCAGGATCCACGTAATCTAGAGCCGCGTAAGCCGCGTCCCACAGCCTGCCGTCGAAACACAGATCCGGCCGCTGTTCTACGATCGACCGCACGATCTCAAACGGTGCTGAGGCAAGAAAGGCTCCGTCGACCGTCGCCTCGGCCGGCTTAATCTTCTTGGCTGCAAGCGCGCGCATGACTGCGGTTTGTTCCTGGAGATTGAGGCTATTAAATAGAGAGGCTCTTTCATTCTCGGGACAAGCCGACACGATGCCTCGGGCTACGTCGACAAGGATCGCGGAGGCGTCGCCGGGAAGGGTCTTAAAATCGAGAGCGGTTTCCTCGCTATACTCTTCCCGTAACTCGGAGAGGATTTGCGCAACATCCGGAGAATGAGCCGAACTTCGAGTTTGATCGATCGTCATGAATGCAAGCTGGGTGAGCAATGCGTCTCGTGCGGTCATGGTGATCGATCGGAATACGGGATGCCCCGGATCGAAGAGGAAATGATACGTCTTCGTAGGTACGTCGCCGAGTACCATTCCCCAAGGTGAGCCGGTGGGCAGTTCTGGATCGGACGATCCCACCTCAAATGCGAGCACGTTCCACTTCAATCCACTAGAACTGTGATGGTAGCGCCGACTTAGCAATGGAACTTCGCGGCGCGGAGGCGGGGGCGGTTTCGAGGGCGTACCCGCAGGCTCGGGGTTGGGCGCTTGCACCCCCCCAGCCGCTGAAGGGTCGTCAAGGAGACCCGGCGGAAGCTGACCGCCGGGGCCGCTCGAGGATGCGCCGGAGTCCGCTCCGCCACTGGCGGGGCCGCCGCCTTGCCCGTAAAGGAGATCGCGGTCAGCTGCCTCTACCAGCTCCCACCATTTGGTATCGTCTTGATACTCAGGATTACCGTCATGAAAGGCATTCGCCATTTCCGAGGCGCGAGCGTTGTCCTTGACAATCAGGATGCGAGCGTAGGCGCCAGCAGCCTTTGACTGGGGGCTCGTGCGGCGAAAGGCCTTGAAAAGCATGAAGAGAGGCGAGTCATTCGGACCATAGCCAAGGTCCTTCGCCTTCTCCGGACGAAGCGGACCCTCGCCGCGGACTAGCCGGACCATCTCGTCCCATGTGGGATCGGCGCGGTCGAAACGGTCCTTGGCATAACTTACGCGGCAATGGTCTATGTGAATTTCGCCCACGATGCGGCCGCGATTTCGTTGGTCGTCGATCGGGTATTCCCGCTCTTCATTCTCGCCATCATGCCAGGAGAATAGATCCTTGTTGCCGATCTCAATCTTGCGACCATTGCGGATAAAATCGATCCCGAAATCCGATTGGTCGAGATAGCGTTGTATTCCTAGCCAGCCCGTCACCTTTCGAGCACGCTTGACCACTGAACCTGCGGCCTCGCAGTTAGGGCAGGAGCCCCCTACGCTCGCCTCGACCAACCAGCTCATGCAATTTGTGCAGTAGAGT
>NZ_JBQVPI010000085.1:0-3836 GCF_052438155.1 Shinella sp.
GTGAAGAGCTGATCAATGATCAGGTAGCGACCCGAGACGCGGTAATTGACAAGTTCGGCCTCGCCTCCTGGTCCAAGCACAAACACCGGCGGAAGATCACCATGGGTCACGCTTGGGGGAAATTCGACATACACGCGGACTCCGTCATCGAACGCGCGCAACGGTCGCCAGCTCGGCTTGTCGCCTGTGATCGCATAGGAAAAATTGAGGCTTGCCAGGTCCATGCCTGCGGCCACGGGCGCGGCGCGTTCGGCCTCAAGCCGGGACTGGCGGACCGCGATCAGCTCGTCGTGCGGATAGGTCCAGGAGACCGAGGCCATATACACAACCGGATCTGCTCTAAGCTCGATATGGTAGGTGCGCCGATCGGTGTTGATGACGAGGTTGGTGGAAATGTCCGGACGGGTCGGCTTGACCAGAATGTGCACCTGCTCGAAAGTGCCGGCTCCGCTCACCGTGTCTCCTATCATCCAGCGCACGGTGTCGCCAGCCGCGACAGGGCCTGGCCCGACGAGCCGCTCACCAGGCTGAAGCGCAATGTCCGTGACCTGTCCGGGCCTGGCATAGACCTGGAACAGCGCGCCTTGGGTAAAGGCATACTGCTGTATCGCATTGGCAAAGCCGGCCCGTTCGGGTTCGACTCGCGCAGCTTCATTCGCCGCTCCCACCCTCTGTCTGGGAGCGGGGAGACTCGCAGAGGGGCGGGAGCGGCCCGCAGCAGCGGGAGGCACGCGCTGCGGAAGAAGAATGGGCAAGGACGGCATGGGACGGGAAACCAGGCTCTGCCATGGCTCCGAAGGCTGTTCGCCGGCAAGCGCGGGGCTTGCCGCGGCGACGCCTGACAAGGCAAGGATGCAAGCGAGAATCCGAGGGGTCTGAACAGTCATGAACCAAGTTCCTTCGACCAGTTGATGGCATTGACGTAGATGCCGAGCGGGTTCCTGCGCAGGGCGTCAGGCACGCGCGGCGTCTCGAAAACGATGGTCAGAATCGCAGTCCAGCGGCTTGTCTCGGCCAGGCTCCCGTCTCGGTAACTCCGCTCGATCCAGGCCACCCGAAAACTTGTCGGCGAAGCCCGGATGACGCTGGTGACCTCAATGCTTATCTGTTCTCGGCCGATCAGCGCAAAAGGGTCGTTTGTGCGGGCATGATCGTTCAGCGCAAGCGCGCCCCTGTCGGTTGTAAAGTCGTAAGCGCGCAGCCAGTTCTGGCGCACGATGACGGGATCCTCCGGAACCGCGCGAACCTGCTCGATGAACCGGGCAAGGTGGAACGCGATCTGTGGGTCCGATGGGGTGAAGCCTGCATCGGCCGGCGCCAGGGCCCGGGCGTCGCCAAGCTTGTCGACTTCGACGACCCACGGGACGATGGTTCCGCGCGCTCCCTGCCAGACGATGGCTGCAGTGAGTGCGCACGACAGCCCAAGCGTTCCGAAAAAGGCAAGCCGCCAGTTGCGGGCCTGAACACGGGCCGAGCCGATGCGGTCGTCCCAGATCTGGCCTGCACGCTGATACGGTGTCTCGGCTTCAGGGGTTTTGCCGTAGCGGATCGATGGGCGTCGGAACATGGGCTCAGTCCTTTTGAGAGATATCGATGGAAGCGCCCATTCCGCTGCTGTCGCCCGACCGCAGGGCATGGGCTGCCAGGGTTGCACCGTGGGCTACAACCTGGCGATCCTGCAAAGCCCTTGCCCATGCAGGGGGAGGAGCCGGGGAGTCCGGTGCGGGAGCAGGCTGGCTGCCGGGCGCAGGAATGATCGTTCCGCCGGTGTTCGTGATGGCGGCTCGGCCGCCGTCACGAAGCGACTGCTTGATGGATGCGCTGGCTTTGCGCAGCGGAGATGTTGCCGCGCCCAGGGCTGCCTCGCCCAAGGCTGCCGAGCCCGAGCGCACCGCTGCCATACCTGTCTTGCCTGCCGACCCAAGGGCAAAGGCGGTAACAGCGCCACCTGCCGCACGCGAGGTTCCGTGCGCTGCAACAGTAGCTGCAGCTGTGACTGCGCTGCCTGCAAGCCTTGCGCCGCTCGCCGCGCCGAACGCCGCTCCGCCCGTCAGCAGGGCGGTTCCGGCTGCAGCGCCCGCACCCAGCTGCGGCCCTCCTGTGACAATGCCGTTGGCAATCCCCGGGCCGAAGATGCCGAGGCCCAGCAGGGTGAAGCTTGCCAGCACGATGGACAGTGCATCTTCGATGGTCGGTTCACCGGGTATGGCGCTGGTGAATTCCGAAAATATGGTCGAGCCGATCCCGAGGATGACAGCCAGAACGAGGACCTTGATTCCGCTCGATACGACATTGCCCAGTACACGTTCGGCCATGAAGGCCGTTCTGCCGAATAGGCCGAACGGGATGAGGACAAAGCCTGCAAGCGTGGTGAGCTTGAACTCGATCAGTGTCACGAACAGCTGGATCGACAGGATGAAGAACGCAGTTACGACAAGGGCCCAGGCAACAAGCAGGATGATAATCTGGAGGAAATTCTCGAAAAAGCTGACAAAGCCCATCAGCTCGGAAATGGCCTCGATCAGCGGACGCGCCGCATCGAGACCGACCTGGGCTACCGCGCCAGGCTGCAGAAGCTCGGCGGTGGAAAAGCCTGTTCCGCTGGCCTTGAGGCCAAGCCCTGCGAAGCTCTCGAAGACAATTCCCGCAAGCTTGTTCCAGTTGGAAATGATATAGGCGAAAACTCCGACAAACAGCGTCTTCTTCACCAGCCTTGCCGGAACGTCGTCCGCCTCGCCCCAGGCCCAGAACAGGGCGGCAAGCGTGACGTCGATGACGATGAGGGTGGTTGCGACAAATGCGACTTCGCCCGACAGCAGCCCGAAGCCTGAGTCGATGTAGCGGGAGAAGATGTCGAGGAAGCGATCGACCACGCCGGTGCCGCCCATCTTACTGACCCTCGGCACTGGACGGAGCAGGACAAGCGACGATGCATGATCCCTCTTCCGGGGCTCTGTCTTTCAGAAACCTTTTGCGATGTCCGCTCCCTGCCGACCGGCATTCTGACTTGTCCAGAGCATGATCACCCATCGGTGTGCAGGTCTGCAGCCACAAGGCCTCAGTATCTGAGCGTGCTGCCCTCACAACTCCGGGTGCCGGCATCGGGGCTGGATCGTGCAGCGCGAGCATCGTGAGGATCAGCGCTGCAGCGACAAAGGCGCAGGAAGCCACCCGCAGCAGGAGAGTACCGCGCACCGGCTCAATTCCGGAAAAGCTGCGGACTGGCAGCAGCATTTCTGCGGCCTGGTGCCAGGAACCGTCGCAGCTGCTCGCGAGCCTGCGCCTTTGCTGCGGCCGAGTTGGCCGCCTCAAGCGACTGAGCTCGGCCCATCGCAGCTATGCTGGCAATCAGGTCTGTAAGCTGCTGTGACTGGAGCGCGAGCAATTGATTGCCAGCCTGGGCTGCCTGAAGCGCGCCGGTGGATGACTGGCTCGCAGAGACAAGGCTTTCGATGGCGCTTCGCGAGCCCTCGATGTTGCGGACTGCACCGGACTGGATCTTGAGGGCATCCTCGAAGGCTGCAACACTGTCGTTCCACCGATCCTGTGCCTGGCGGACCATATCGCGCTGGCTGCCTGACAGATCGATGGTCCGGTATTTGCGACCGAAATCCCGCTCGATTGCCTGCACGTCGAGCGCAATACCCTGAGCTCGTGCCAGCAGCTGTTGGGTCTGGCGGATCTGCTGCTGCAGCGGTTCAAGCACGCTGAGCGGCAGGGTTTCGAGATTTCGGGCCTGATTGACCAGCTCGCTGGCCTGATTCTGCAGCATCCGGATCTGATTGTTGATCTGTTCGAGGGTGCGAGCTGCGGTCAGGACGTTCTGTGCGTAGTTG
>NZ_JBQVPI010000086.1:0-3447 GCF_052438155.1 Shinella sp.
CGGCAGGGCTGAAGGAGGCCTTGCCCTTAACGACCAATGGCCTGCCTGAGATGTTGGCTTTGCGCCCTCACATCTGTCACTCAGTGGCCCGCTTCCGCTCGCCGAAATCAAACCCAGCGCATCTCTGTTTGAGGCTCAATCGAAGCGTCCACTGACAAGGGGCTTCACCAGTGAGTGGCTGTAGATGGCCCGGACCGTCTGCCCCATGGATGCGCCAGCGCTAGTTGCAACGACGTTACGCTCGCCAGCGACTAATGCGACTAAGATTCCGTGCGTGAACCCCCGCGCTAGCAATTCTCCTAGGTAAGCAAGACCTGAATGGACCCGGCTCTCAGTTGGGTAAGGCATGAATTTCACTTCAAGCGCGATGCGTTCTTCCCCGCGACGGACGGCAATGTCGGCCTCACGGCCATTAAGTCGGAACCCGGCATTAACCTCGATCCCTGGCGTCGCGGCAAACTGAGCCGATAAATATCCGGCCAGCTCCGCTTCAAAGTCGTCAGCGCTCATACTCGGCGGCGAATTGCCGTGGACAAACTCTAAAACCAGCCTTTCGATTTCTTCATCGAGCTGAACACCGGGTGGCAGCGCTGTTTGCGGGTGAGGAGCGGCACGCTCAGCGAATGCGACTGCGAGCTTCGCACGAATTTGATCGCTGAGCACGATGGCGAATACCGTTACCGACACAATCGCGAGCAAGGCCTCGTTCTCATCGAAGTCGAGTGTGTAGTCGTGCGCTGAGGCATTGCGCCACCCAGTTCGATAGTTGGTAAACTGATCTAGCACTCGCTGCCGAAGCAAGTTCTGCTCCGTCAGAAAGGTCTCAATTTGCGCTGGCGTGGTCCGGCTTGGGTCCTTGCCGGCTAGGACACGGTATGCTTCTTTTACGCTGCCCTCGAACGCCTGATTGCAGCGATAGATGGCGTCGGTGAAGGCAGTGGCATCACCATCGCGACCGCGCGAATGGTGGCTGATCGCCGCGTCAATATGAAGCCGCACAGATTGCAAGCCTCGAAGGTGATCACCCGGCTGCAACTTCGTGAGCCGTTCATGAAAGATGGCGCTAATATCCATGCCGACACCTCACCGCAACCTGACGCCCAGTCAACCGCCATACTTGGTGACCCACATGCGCCCCACCTGCAGCCATTGAGGTGGCATTGCAATCCTTTCCAACGCTGCCGTTTCCTGAGTATTGGCCAATTCCCTCGCCGGGTTGAACGGCGGCCGGGTTTCGTGCGCCACCATCGAAACTCTCTGACTTGGGCTGAAACTTGGGTATACTAGAAGCGCGTGCTGGTCTTGTTGCAGTCATGTCGCGCTAAAACGACAAGTCGTCGAGATCATCCAGATCGTCGTCTTCTACCGCGATCATGGCAGTGGTTGACACACCGAGCGATCCGAATAGGCTCGCCAACGCGGCGTCGTCGAATTTGTCGCTCGGAATATCGGTGGAACCTGTGAAATTTGCTTCGGTGTCCTCGGCCTCTGTTTCACGCACCTGTGAAGTTCGGTAGTTGAGTGCGGCACGGGCGCGACTGACGACGCGCGGATCCGCATCGAAACGAGCGGCGAGCGTGTCAATCGTCTTGCCCCAGTCTTCCAGAGTAGATTCTGAATCCAGATGGCCGACATTATCCGGCAATTCCTCTATCATCCGATGTGTGGCGCCTGCGATCTCGGCAAAAAGCTCTGGTGGCAGATTACCTTCATGGTCGTCGGCGGCGGCGAGAATGCGGGTGATGTCGTCCGGATCAAGGTCGGTGGCAAGCAGTCCAGAGACCGCGGCTTGGACAGCGTCGATTAGTTCGATTGGTGTCGGTTCGCCCAGAGTCTCGGCTGCACGCATCCCCGCTAGAATCTCGGGTAGCTTCCTCCCGTCTTCCCACGCGGAAAAGGCAGCACGGCCCTTGTCGGCGATCGCCAGCGCTGTTGCGATGAAAGGCTCGGCGCTTGAAAGCCGCCACCAGCTCACGAGAAGGTCCATGCGATCCGAGTTCGATAACTCGTACATTCGCGAATGATATGTTTCGCCGGGAATGCGCTTCCACACCTCCACCGCGACGAAGCGCTCGCAAAGCCGGACGAATTTGGAAACGAAGGTAGCGATCCCAGCATTCGTCAGACCTGGTTGCTTCATATGATGATCGAAGAGATTGCGCGCACTTCGCAGCGTGGGCACGGCATCGGCAAGTACGGACAGCAATGCCTTGTCACTCAGATAGCGCGCGAGATAATCCCTTACCGAGGGGTTTACGTAGCGCACCATCGTCTCCGAAATTACGATGAAGCTCCCTTCTACCGTTCGAAGCGCACTTTCGAAGTCCTTCGGGTCGTACGGCAAACCAAATTTGGCGCACATAACCGGGTGAATTCCATTAAACACTTCCTCGAGATCTTCGATCTCGGAGCCGTATTCGGACAGCAGAAACAGGGCGACGAGCAGGTGTTGCGAGCGCCGCGTGATATGGGTACGGAACGCCTTGTCCCAGATAAGATCGGGGTTTTCAAGCGTATCGAGAAACGATTTGGGATAACTTGCTGGATTGGTATCGGCAACTCGATCCGCCTCAGTCATGAACTGGATGATACGGGGGTTATAGTGCTTGTGATCGACGATCTTCTTGAGCACTTTTTGCTCAATCAGCGCTGCGATATGCGCTTCGGGCACGCCCGCTACCACCAAATGATTATAGAGGATACGTGCGCGAATGCGCCGGGTGTAGATGCCCACATCCAAGACGTAGCGCGACACGTTGAGTTTGGTATCTGACAGCGCTTCCGAGAGAAGTCGCGCCTGTTCGTAAATATAGGCACGCGTCGTGAGGATAAATCGCGCACGAGGCGTTCGCCGAACCCTGCTAATGAAGCGGGCGAGATCGGAGTCCTGCGTCGACAAAGCGCGCTCATCGAGTGCGATCCTGCCGAGAAAATCATCGAAAAAAAAGATCTGTCGCTTGCTATCGTCGATCCGCGCAAATCCTTCTTCGAGATTGCGGATCGCGACAAGTTCCCATTCTTCTGCGATGTAGGCGTAGCAAAGCATTTCGGCGAGCGTGGTCTTACCGACGCCGGGCGGACCCGAAACGATGAGCACGCGTTGGTCTTCTAGAATGTCTCGCCCGGCCTTAAAACTTGGGTTTTCGGCATAAACCTTGAGCTTCGCCTCGATCTCCTCGCGCGTAATTGTCGTGAAGTTGTGCGAGGCTGCGTTTAACACGCGATCGAGCGCACCGGCCCCCGAGAGCCACAGCTTGACATGACTGCGCTCGATGTCGGGATATTTGCGGAGCAGGCCGTTCAAATCTTCGCATCCGAAGATGTCGTTACTCGATCGTAACGATGGTCCGATGATTTCTGCCAGGGCGGCGTCGTTGCTGGGGGTTAGCGACCTTGACGTCGCAAGGATGTAGCGACCAGGACAGAGCCGGTTAATCGCAACGCGTT
>NZ_JBQVPI010000086.1:3457-3698 GCF_052438155.1 Shinella sp.
TTCGCGTGCCGGCCATCGACGCCGCCGTCGGGACCCGGCCCGAATGCTTCAAACCGGATGCCAAGGTCGCGACCGATGAGATCACATACGAGATCCTCAAAGTCTGCAGGGGAAAGGGTCTCGAAACTGTAGTTCACGTCAAATCCTGCACAGTGCCTTCCAATCTGACCGGTCGCCAACCGACCCAACCATTGACCCAGCTTCTATACGTCTTGTGACGCCTTGCATATCTGCATGATAT
>NZ_JBQVPI010000087.1:0-3346 GCF_052438155.1 Shinella sp.
TGTCAGCGATCATCTGTGCGAGCGCCTCTTCGGGCATCGACAGGCTGGCGAATGCCACAAACAGCGGCGCACCCTTGGGGCGGGCCATGCCAGCCCTGGCGCCAGCCACCATTTCGTCGAAGTCGACCGGGCCATCTTTCCCGGCGATCTGCGACACATCCAGGCCTTCAACCGCCTCATAGCCTTGCGCGACAACCGTCTGCGCCTCTTCGGCTTGGGTTTGCGCGTTGGCGGTAGCATAGTCGAAGAGCGCCTGGGCGTCGGCCTTGAATGTATCGGCCCGCGCCTCGATCGCTTTCGGGTCGAAGTCCGTCAAATCCTGAGCAACGACGGCGGTCACACCAAGTAGCAGGCTGGCGGCGAGAGCGGGGAAGAGTCCTCTGCGGTTCATTGGCGCGACCTCACAGCATGCAACAATTGCGTTTGCGCCAGAGGAGGAAGCCGACATCCTCGCCTTTGACGGGATAGACCTGCCCAGATTTGGGCAAGATCGTGGTCGCTCCAATCGGAGAACAGGCTTCGCGGCCACTCACCATGGGCGTCGGATTTACCTGCTGCATCCGGTACTGGCTCTTCTTGAGGATCGGCATGATGTACTTGGAACACAGCGCTTTCGATCCGCTGGTGCCCCAGGCGAGCCCCTGACGGTGGAGCTTGTAGACCATGCGCTCGGCCGCGAGCCGTGCCGACTGCTTGATGCCGATATTGGCACCAACATTGCCGTTCATTGGATACATCGAACCCTGGCAACCAGAGCACCAGAACAGCTCATCCATGGGCAGTCTTGCGCTGGCTGAGATGCAATCGGCCGAGCAGGCTGCCTGCGCGATGACTGAGGTGAAAAGCGCGGCCTCGGGATTGAGGAGAGATGCCAGCTCGTCGTCCTGCCAAAGCGGATCGATCTCGCTCATATAGGCAACGTCGAACGAGCTCGCCTCGAGGCACAGGAAATCGGTCACCACTTCGAGCCAGTACAGAAGCGGGTAGATGTAATAGTGCACGTGGTATTTGGCGGTGCGCTGGGACTGGCCCCCTAGCTGCGCGCCGTCCGAGGCATAACCGTTACCGATCGGAAAGCCGGGGTCGAGCTTGATGCCGCCAAGGTTTGGAAAGCACCACGGCTTGGTCGAGACATCAATCAGCCGGACCGGCTCCCAGAACCCGATCGCAAGGCCGATGCGCGGCACCGGCGTGCCGCAGGCGCAGATCGGAAGATCCGGATTGTCGGTGTCGGCACGCGATGATGGCCAGATCTTGAGCGAGCCCAGCGACAAGGGGAACATGCAGCCCCAGCACACATCGGTCACCGGATTGACGAAACTACCTGAGCACCGACCAGGCCCGCTGGGAAGACCCTGAGCCAGAACCGGGGGAGCCAGAACCTGGGGAGCCAGCACGGATGCCGCCATGAACAGGGACGCAAAGCCCAGGAGGCGCGCAAGGAACCTAGAGCGCATCGTCTCTCTCCCTCATCAGCCAGGCATCATCCGCCGCGTTTTTGGCCCGGACCCAAAGGACCCCCTGAACCAGAGCGAAGGTCGTAGCGCCTGCGAACAGTGCGAGAGCAAAGATGCCGGATAGCGCCCGAAGTGCCCCGAACGAGACAACGAGGGCAGCGACCAGAAAGAGCCCTATCATCGTGCGCAAACGTGCCGCCTTGAGCGCGCGCGTTTCGGGGGCAGCAAGGGGAGCCGGAACCAGATTGCGCCAGGAGTTCATGCCCCCCTCCCCTTGCGCACAATGGCTTGCTCAGTGACTATGAGGACGTCGCCGCGTTGCTCGACCAGCGCCGGGGTCCGGCGTATCCCGAAATAGGTTGTAAGACGGCCGTCCTGATCAAAGTAGAACCGGCGCTGGTGAACCTTCATGAGCTCGAAGGGAGAGCCATCAACGAAGATGATCTTGGCGCGCACATCGCCCGCATGCTTCATCGCCCATTCGACTTCTGCCGGATCGTCACCATCAACAAAGAGGAGCTTCTTGCTAAGCGCAGCGGCGGCAAGAGGATTGACGCGCTGACCCGCCACAGCAATCAGGTTCCCCTTGTGATCACGGATGTCCTTGTCGATCCGGATCGACGGATCGAACTCCCAACTCCGGGTCTCTTCCGCAGGCGAAATCCCGGAGACCGCGACCGGGCGCATCACCCTCGCCTTCACCTTCTCGGCGAACTGGCGATTCATCTGATCGAGTTTTCCGGTCGCAGCCGCATGGTCGAGCCGCGCCTTGATAACGCTCAGGAGATCTGGCTCAGCAACGGGCCACGTCTGGCCCATCTGCCCGTGGTCGACGCGTTGCCCCGACACTGCCCCGCCGCTCGAAGCCGTCGCTGACACCGCAAGTCCGCCAGCAACGAGGAAGGAGAAAGCGACCCTCACAGGATTGGCTGCCCGGTGCCGACAAGCCGGTCGCGGCACACAAAACCGATATGCGCATAGCGGCTGTCGAACCCGTCCTTGTGCGGAGTGCCTGCAAAGATGCAGCCTTCCGGCACAACTCCAAGCGGGCCAGCGGCAAGAGGATCGCCTCGCTTCGTCATAGGTTTGATGGTCGCCACGCGCTTCCCGTTGACGTGCACATCATTGCCGATGCGCGTCACCGTGTCGCCTGGCAGACCAAGAGCGATCTTGGTGAAAGCCGCCGGCTTCGCCCCAAAATACTTGACCGTAATGGGATCATGACCGGGATGGAAAACCACATAGTCCCCGCGCAGCGGAAAACGCCTGGCTTCGACCACGAACGCCCAGTTCGGGAGCGAGTCCGTCACGTTGATCATCAGCGCGTGGTTCTCGCTCCACTTCGAAGCTGCGCTGAGGGCACCTGCAACGAGACAGATAGCAGCGATCGCCATAAGCCTGCCGCCGGTCGAAAGGCGTCTGGTCCTACCTGCCGTCGCAGGAGGCGCGCCGTCCGACAAAAGCCGAGCAAACCCCTTGCGCTGAGCCGAACGAAGGAGCGGATCAGGGTTTGCCATCGCGCTGACGTCCCTGATTGGCAGCCATAAAGGCCTGCATCTCTTGTTCAACGCGGGCCGCCTGCCCCTGAGGAGCAGCGCCGAGCGCCTGCGCCGGTTGGGGACGCGGAACCTTTGCGTAAACGGCAGTCTTCACGCTCTGCGTAACGTCGGGAACTTCGCCCCCCACAATCGCCTCATGAACGAGCACGACTTTCCCGGATCTCGACAGACCGGAGACGGTCTCATCCAGCGCTGCCATGAAAACTGCAGTTTGCCGTGCTGCGGTCTGCTCGTCAGCGTTCGAGCGTGCCTGTGCCTGAAGATACTCCCCAATGATGCCCTGCAGCTGAAGCTGGACGAATTCCTGCTGCCCTGCCCCCTGTGCAGCAA
>NZ_JBQVPI010000088.1:3104-3275 GCF_052438155.1 Shinella sp.
GGTTGAAGGTTGGGTAACACCAACTGGAGGACCGAACCGGTGAATGTTGAAAAATTCTCGGATGACTTGTGGATAGGGGTGAAAGGCCAATCAAACTTGGACATAGCTGGTTCTCCGCGAAATCTATTTAGGTAGAGCGTCCGACGAATTCCTTAGGGGGTAGAGCACTGG
>NZ_JBQVPI010000089.1:0-3074 GCF_052438155.1 Shinella sp.
TGGGTTTGAAGGTGTCTGGTTGCGGCGCGTACCACCAGCAAGCCTCGACCTGCTCTATCGGCGCGAGGGTTCCCATCAAATGCTCGAGCAGCATGCGCGAAGCCGCGGCAAACAGGTTCAATCGAAGCGGATTCTCGCGATCCGCCAAAACACGGCCTGCGCCGCGGATTACCCGCAGCGAGAAGTCGTCGACCGCCAAGTCTTCCATCTTCTCCATGATAGTTTCGGGACTGTCGGGCGTCACTTGGCCACTATACCCGATGTGCCTAGTTTAGGCGAGCAATTCGACGCTGGCCATCGTACCTTCCGCTCGGATCCGCCACAAGATGTTTTGTATAGCACGCAGTTAATCCCACGATCTCGCCGAGCCGATCGGGGCTATGATCGAAACTCGCGCGGCATTTCGCGTAAGCGGATCAGCCTAATTGCCGAAGGCGCGCCGCTGCACAAAAAGCTGTGTCGGCCAGCAAGTGACATTATTTCTTAAGGAGTGACGAAATCAAACCTCCCATTCGAAAAGAGCTAACTCCCGGCCCTCGGTTGACGGTGGCCTCTGGAGCACTGGGCGCTCCGGGAGCCCCCATTCACCTCATTGCCCTCGCTATCATGCCGAATGAACGCCGGAGTGATGTGGCCAGGTTGCAAGATAACAGGAAGCGCCCTTTCCGTGTCGATACGATGCTGGTCAAAAGCATTGGTTTCCTCGATAACTTCAATGGCGATTTCACGGTGTCGGATGGCGGCTCGCACGTTAATGTTCCGGCTGGGACGGCGGTCCTTCGCATAGCGACGGAGGCGGGCATGTTTGAGATTCATCCCAATGCAAGCGGTGAGATGGCGCTGGTTTCGATGCGCATCGATGCCTGCGATGCGATTGAAGCGCGAAATCTAGTCCAGAACGCGACTGCTCCTGTACTCGACCATATTTCTTTTATGGGAGGGACGCCGATCATCACCGGCCTAACCCGCATCTACGATGACACCAATCAGGCCTCAACGCTCGATCTGATCGCACCCGAACAAGCTGTAACCCTCAATCCTGGCAACGGCACCCTTTTTGCCGACCTCGCGCCAATCTATGCCCTTTATCGAGAGTTCAAGAACACCGTTAGCCCCTTCTATCGGCTGCTGTGCGCCTATAAGATCTTGGAAGGGATCTACGGCGTGTTGCGGAAGAGCGCGCGCAAGCGCGCTACAGAGAAAGGCATCCGGTTAATCATACCAAAGGAAGTCGTACCCGATCATCCTGACATTGCTAAAGATCTAAGACATTTGGTGGGCAAGCCGATCAAAACGGTTTGCGATAATGTCCTGCAGAAGCGGTACCGCGATGCGGCAGCGCACTTCCTAGTGCAGGAGACCCAAGTGCTGCGGGTCAGCTCTGCGGAGGAACGCGCTAAGTTCGCCGATATGGCTTTCTTGTGTGACCTCTGCGCTCAAATTGTAATTCATAATCACGAGGCGGCACTCAGGCACCTTAAGTAGGCTTCGAATTCGGACCCAGACCAGAGTTCCTTTGGCAAGTAACGGCTTCGCCGCAGAGTTTCGCCATTTGCCCGCGGAGGCGAGCGGAAGCCTGAGGCGGGGATTGATCGGGCGGTTAACCGGCTTGCTTTCAAATGACGCTGTTTGTCCGTTCGGCGCAAAGCGTTAAAAACCCCTCGAACGACCGTCTGCGGCAAGAGCCGTCATTCATCTGCATATGCCAGGATCACGGCTTAGTCGCAATCCGCGAGCGTACGGTGGACTGGTCGCTTCACTTCGGGAAGGTTAGCTTCCGCGGACCTGGCCGGGCATGCTTGATGACCGAAAACAGGGAGCAACGCTGCCCCGCCTATTCCGCTTTGTCGGCAAAATGCTCTACACAACCGTCGTCCTCACACCCCAACGTTCTCTCCGCCATCCACTGAGGCACGCCCCAGCTTTCAGGCAGCGATCGTGCAATGGCACCTGGCAGCACAGACCAGAGCAAGATCCCCGCGACAAAACCACCGGCAACCGCCCCGACAAGCCGCCGGTGCTGATCCTGCGTGGCACGAGCCCTGAGGACTATTCCGTCCACCTGCCCCAGTGCGCGGACAAGTGCGTTTCGTGCTTCGCTCAATGACTTCTTTTCCTCGGCACGAGCTTCGACCGCCAACCGCTGCAGTTCATCTGTCATCGCTGCCGGGCTCAGCTTCATTGCCGGTCGGTTACCGATGGCGGTCAGTTGCCGGTCTATGCCGCTCAACCGTGCATCCATGTCAGACAGCGTGTCGGTGTAATCCGGCATGTTGCCGCGCTCGGCAGCGAGGCCTTCGATCGCTGCTTGCAGCAGCGATATGCGCCTGCCAAGCTGGTCAAAGGCCATCGCAGCGTCGTCTGCTGTTTCATGATCTAGGATATGTGGAACGAGGTCGGGCATGGCGCGACGCTACATCCCCATGCCCAGCCCACGCGAGAGGCCGAGCGATTTCTGGAGGTCCTGAGACAGCGGTTTCGTGCTCATGGCGTCCAGCCCCAATTGCGGACGGCGATTGGCCAGCAGCGACTCAAGCTGCGGATCGCGCTCCAGCCCCTTTGCCATGTCGACCAGAGAGGCCCGGACCTTGTTCGAGGCAGCGGCATTCGATCCTTTCCTGAGCTTTTCGTAGCACGCTGATTCACGTTGCCATGAGTCGACGAACGCATCGGCACGCCGTTCATTCTGAGCCGCAATGCGCTGCTCCCTGATGCGCATATTCGCCTGCCGCTCCATCGCGCTGATTGCGCCAGCCGTGCGGCCCTGCGCTGCGTCAGCGATGAGGGATCGATCCGCGTTCATAGCTTTGCGCATATCTTCGGCGCTGCCAGAGCGGACAGTGTCGAGTTCCTTTTTCGCGTTGTCGAACGCCTTGCGCTGATGGACCAGGGGCTCGAAGCCCTGTTCCCTCATGCGGACGATCTCCTGCGCCGCCTTGCCGTAGCGCGTGACGGCTCGCTCCAGTAGCGTAGGCGCGGCAGGTTCGGATACCGCAGATGCATTGAGCCTGAGCCCTGAGAACATATTGCGGCGCGGCTGTTGCTGAACCTGAGGGGTTGCCACCGCCCTGCCC
>NZ_JBQVPI010000090.1:0-2954 GCF_052438155.1 Shinella sp.
AGTTCAGCGCTAGCAGCCGCCACAGCAGCATCCGCCGACTGCGCATTATTGCGAAACGGTGCCGGATCAAGTCTGGCAAGAATGCTTCCCGCTGCAAGCCTGTCGCCAACGTCAAAATTGCGCGCGATCACGCGTCCCGGCACTCTGAAAGCAATCTCGCTTGTAATGCGTGATGAAATAGTTCCGGCATAGTTTGCACGTGTGCCCGCGCCGTCACTCCCCGCAGGGGACAACACCATGCTTCGCACCAATACCGGCGCATCCTCCGGTTGGCTGTCACTGCCGCATCCGGCCAGCAGAAGCAGAGCTGTGGCAAGTGCTCCGACCTGGCCTCCCGAGCAACGCACGCGATTTTTGACAGTTCGCTGAAGCGCCTTAAAATGGAATTGCATTT
Organism: Shinella sp.; assembly: GCF_052438155.1. NCBI lineage: Bacteria > Pseudomonadati > Pseudomonadota > Alphaproteobacteria > Hyphomicrobiales > Rhizobiaceae > Shinella > Shinella sp. The sequence goes on from NZ_JBQVPI010000090.1 coordinate 395, forward strand.
TCAAAAGCCCCGAATCGATACCGTACAGGCCGTTACTATTTTGCCGGATACACCAGAAACTGCTGCACTCAAGACCAAACCACTGCGTCGCCGCGGGAAAGCGCGTGTGGTTGCCATCCTTGATGCTGCAACGGAGATTTTCCTGCAGCATGGTTATGAAAAAGCAACGATATCTCAAATTGTTGAATGCTCAGGCGGTTCGAAAAGTCTGGTTTATGAGCAGTTTGGCGGCAAATCCGGCTTGTTCCAGGCAATGATGGAAACCCGCTGCGCGAGCATGATGGAACCGCTTTCTGACATTTCAGCCGACAGCGATCCACCGCGCGGGATACTTACCAAGTTTGCCCACGCTTTCGTCGACGCGCTCAGCGAGCCCGAGGTGTTGGGGTTGCAACGGGTTGCCAGCGCCGAAGGCTTTCGCAATCCCGAAATTGCCGATATCTTCTTTTCATGCGGTCATGACACGGCCTATGATCATCTTGCCAATTATCTGGTGACTATCAGCGATCCGTCGATTGACCTGGCGACGCTGAGACGATGGTCAATCGTCTTTTATGCAATGATACAGGGAGATGCCGTGGCGCGGCTGGTTGTTGGGGCCGCTCCGGTGTCAAAAACGGAAATCGACGCTTACATCGATCTTGCGGTCGGATGGCTGCTTGATCGCGCAAGTATTCCAGACGGCGTCGTTACTTAGCCCGGCTTATTTATGAGCCCGCTGCACAGCGGGTGTTTCGGGTTTGGTGGGGCGGTCTGGGCGAGCGTCGGCCTCGGCGTTTTTCGCCGCAACAAGAACAAGGGGCTTTTCGACGTTGATGGGAGAGGGCTCGGGCCTTGAGGGTTTCCGCCGCACTGGCGATGTCGGCGCTGACCGGAGACAGGTGGTGATGGCCTTGAACACGCCGATCTCGGGGCAGACTGACGCAATAGCGAGACGGATATGCGAGCAGCTTTTGACGACGCGGGCAATGACCTTGATGAGCCGCAGGCGTATCGTTGCGAGCTCTGCTATAGCCAACGAGGTGGTCTTGGAGATCGCCGTCCTTGCTCATCCGCTCAAGGTGCACCGCCAACGATAACTGGCTACGAGGGTGTACGGGCAACTCTCCGTCGCAAGATGAAGCAGGATACAACGCCATCCTGGAATTCGGAGACTTGGCACCTTACCTTGAAATTAATGGTGCGCAGATATCCAGCGGGCATCCACATGGGTATCCGCCCTGTATGGCTACAACTACTTGAATTTTATCAGGAGAAAGCAAATGCAATATCGACAACTCGGGAAGTCCGGATTGCTCGTATCAGAGCTGAGCTTTGGCACAATGTCCTACGGAGCAGGCGGCTACTGGGAAGTGGTGGGTGGCCTAAACATCAGTGAGGCACAGCGACTAACCGACATCGCTATTGATAGCGGTATAAACTTCTTCGATACGGCCGATGTATATTCCCATGGCCGATCGGAGGAAATACTCGGTGAAACTGTAAAGGATAAGCGCCATCAGTTAGTATTGGCGACTAAAGTACGGGGGCGGATGAGCAAAGAAATTAACGATGTCGGCCTAAGCCGAGGCCACATAATAAAGAGTTGCGAAGAAAGCCTCAGGCGCCTTGGAACCGACTACATTGATCTTTACGTTGTACATAGTTTTGACTTCATCACCCCTTTAGAGGAAACCCTTTCGGCGCTAAATTGCTTGGTTCAGCAAGGTAAGGTTCGATACCTCGGTTGTTCTAATTTTTTCGCTTGGCAATTGATGAAGGCGCTCGCGATTAGTGACAGGCACCACTGGGAAAAATTTGTTTCGCTTCAGGCTCATTATTCGCTCATCACCCGCGATGTAGAATATGAACTCGCACCACTTTGCGAGGATCAAGGGCTTGGATTGACTACATGGTCACCACTTTCTGCTGGATTTCTGACTGGCAAATATCCGCGAGGAAGCAAGGCACTTGGAGATGGGCGCCGTGACCGCGAACAGCAGAATTTTCTACAGTTCGACGAGGATCGGGGCTATGATATCCTTGGCGAGGTCCAAAACATTGCCAAAGAGCGCGATGTAAGCCCTGCGCAAGTCGCGCTCAATTACCTGCTCCGAAAGCAGACTGTGAGTTCGGTCCTTGTTGGCGCTACGAAGCCCCAGCAACTAGTCGATAACCTGAATACAGTGACATGGTCACTGACCGAGGATGAACTCAATCGGCTCAACCAAGTCAGTGCACCGGCGCCCCTCTATCCCAAATGGATGCTCGATTTCACAAGCCGTGATCGGTCTGATCCTCAATACTTCCTATGATCGTACATTGTTCATAACCGAGGGCCACGCGGGTTGTACTGATGGGATGAATCACACTCTGAAATCCGGAGAGATGTTCGATAGAAAGGTCGTCACTCACGAGTAAGAGCTTTGTTGGCAAGCAGCCGTCGAGCGAATTCGTCCCTATCGGGACGTGGGATGAGCCATTCCGCTTGATCGGATGCACCGGACTTCTGCCTAGGAGACCTGTGCGCGGGTGGGGGTAGACATAGGGGTTAGACCTTGATTATATGGGTTTTCCAAGG
>NZ_JBQVPI010000091.1:0-2902 GCF_052438155.1 Shinella sp.
GTCCGGGGGAATGTCAGAGGCCATTCCCCCGGAAAGACCGGGAAGGCTTCGCCCAAGGGGGCTTCCCCTTCGGGAAACGGGAAAAACAGGAGACAGACAATGAACATCTACACCGAGACCGCCCGTTTCGACACCGGCCGCGCCCTGACCGAAACCGAAATGCGCCGTATCGCGCCGTCGATCTTTGCCGTGACCGCCCATGAGAGCCGGTCCGAGCGTTTCAAACCCATCCCGACCATCGAGGTCTTGCGCGGCCTCATGAACGAGGGTTTCATGCCGGTCGGCGCCAAGCAGTCCCGCAGCCGCACCGAAGGCAAGGCCGATTTCACCAAGCACCTTATTCGAATGCGCCGTGTCGATGACGGCAAGGTCTATAATGTCGGTGATACCGTCTGCGAAATCCTCCTGAAGAACGCCAATGATGGAACCAGCGCCTACGAATTGATGGCCGGGCTTTTCCGGGTGCGGTGCCTCAATTCCCTCGTGACGCAGACCGGCACCATCGACGCCATCAAGGTCCGCCATTCCGGCGACGTGCAGCACAAGGTCATCGAGGGAACCTATCGCGTTCTCGGCGAGGCCGAACGCACCCTTGCCGCTCCGCAGGATTGGTCGACCATGCGCGTGAACCCCGAGGAGGCGAGAATTCTTGCAGATGCCGCCCATGTTCTCCGCTTCGGAGACAATGAAGGTGAGGCGACGACGCCAATCAAGCCGGAGCAGTTGCTTGTCCCGCGCCGCCACGACGACCGCGCCAACGATCTGTGGACGACGTGGAACGTGGTGCAGGAGAACGCCATCAAGGGCGGTTTGCGCGGGGTCGGTCGCGACGACCTTGGCAGACCGCGCCGCGTGAAGTCCCGCGCCGTCAACGGGATTGATCAGGATATCAAGCTCAACAAGGCCCTGTGGTTGCTGGGCGAAAGGATGGCCGCGCTAAAGACGTGAGCAGACCGACCTATTATTCATACAGGGACGCCCGGCCGAAAGGTCGGGCGGTCTTTTTGCGTTTTTGGAACCGCGAGACTGTCAGCGCCGGTGGCCGTATGCCTGCCCCTCACCGCGTCGAGCGGCGCGGGCCAGGACGAGGGGTGCCCCAAAGCCCCATCCCTCGAACTCCCTTCCCGCCCCTCAGGCTGGTGAGTTTTGGCTTGCGGCCCAGATATCAGGCCGCCACGCCTCGATAAGTGCCTCGATCTCCGATCGATACTCTTCGGGATAGAATGCCTGGGATTGGCGACCGAGGCAGATGAACATCGTTCCCATGTCGGCGGCAATCGCCTGATCGACGCCGAAGAGGTCCGCCAGATCGAAACCGCCGAGGCTATCGGCGTTCCACCATGCCAGGATAAACGCCGCCACGCGCCGGGACTGCCCGGTGTCGCTCCTCGCGATCTTCAGCAGGCGCTCGAAGGCTGCGCGTTCATGGTCGGACATTGCCATGTCATTTCCCTTCCTGTCGGTTCGCGCCCATAACGTGTACGGGCGGAAACTGATACTGCGCTCAACTCAATTCCTGGGCGAGCCCGATCAGCAGCCCTTCAGGCCCGCGGATGTAGCAGAGCCGATAAACGTCCTTATAGTCGACGACTTCGCCGACGAGCTGCGCGCCGTACGTGTGCAACCGTTCGAGGGTCTCGCCGATGTCATCGACGGTAAACATGGCCCGGAGATAACCCAGAGCGTTGACCGGGGCAGTTCGGTGATCTTCGATAACGGCTGGTCTGAGGAAGCGGGAGAGTTCGAGGCGGCTGTGGCCATCGGGCGTCCGCATCATGGCGATCTCGACATGCTGGTCGCCGAGACCAGTGACGCGCCCGGCCCACTCGCCCTCGATCATGGCCCGCCCTTCCAGCTCGAGGCCGAGTTCGACAAAGAAATCGATCGTGGCATCGAGGTCTTCGACCACGATTCCGACATTGTCCATCCGCTTCAGCGCCATGGTGCCGATCTCCCAGGTGTCGTTGCAACCTATATGCGGTCACTTGGCCGAGCAACGGCGCCCGCGGAAAACCTCCAGCCATCCAGGCGAAGAGATGACAGGTGGCCATTTTGACGATGTCGGTGAGCGGGTGTAATCTGGCTGTATATCGTTAGGAGCCTCAGCCATGCGTCTTGGAGTGCTCGTAGCCGGCCTGATCATGGCCCTGATCCCCACCTTGGCGGATGCCCACAACTGCAAATGCCGAAATCGCGGCGTCATGTTCAAGCTCGGCGAAACATCCTGCCTTCGTGTCGACGGCGGTTCTTATCTCGCGCGCTGCGAGATGAAGCTGAACGTCTCCTCCTGGACCAAGCTTCAGGAAGGTTGCCCCGTGACCGAACGGGTGCTGCCGCGACCGACGCTGGTTAACTGATCGCTGCAGCAGGCGGCGTCAGGTTCCTGGCTGCAGGTGCGACGAGCCCTCGCCTATCGTTTCGATGACCGCGTACTCCTTGATGATGGCGGCAAAACTGTCATTCAGCAAAACCATAATCGCGGCGGCCGTCATCGGAACGGTTTCGATCCTTTCCAGGCAGAGCGGACTATCGTCGGGATCGCGACCGGCCAGCAGATCAGCACGCAATTCAGCAGCGCCTGTCTCGCTATGTCCCTGTCCTGGAAGAAATAGGGTGGCACGGAAGGATCGTTCCAGCGATGCTCGTCGAGGTGCTACTTGCCGGTCACGGTGTAGAGGATGAGGGTTGGCGCCGTCTCCATGCATTTCTCCTTCAGCGAATAATCCTTGTCGGATCGGAGCGTAGCTACAGGATTGACGCCGGCAACTCGTAGAAATGCGAGTTGGGCCACCGCCCGTTCCGGTCGGCCGCGCTCTATGCCGATGGCACGAAGCCAGCCTGCGGCCGTCTCCGCCGATCCCGGTAACGATCGCTTGTCCAGTCGGTGGCTACGCCCCCGGCA
>NZ_JBQVPI010000092.1:0-2800 GCF_052438155.1 Shinella sp.
GGCGTGGCCCTCGCTGAACCACAAAGGCGTTATGGCGCCGTTGCGAGACTGGAAATCGTGAACCTGCTCGTGGGGTAGTGTCTCGATCACCATGGGTCGCGGGCGTTGCCCCTCTAAGGCGTTGGGATCGGTAAATATGACCCATCGTGTCTTGATCATCTCACCGCGCGGAGGAATGTATTTCAGGTCAGCAGTAAACACGACCGAAGCCCACTGAGCACCGTTGCGTTCGTCTAGCAGTTCGGTTGCAAGCAAGTTCAACTGGGTGCCAAGGCAACCAGCATATCGGCGCGCATCCGCTTCTGATTTCTCATCAAAATAAACATGCATAAATGCGCCTTGGCGCGCCGTAACGCGGAGTAGCTTTAGCTTTGCGTCGTCAGACGGGAGGTCTTGAACCTCAAATTCATAAACGCTGACTGCGCTGGCCTGGGCTTCGACGCAATCGGGCATCGAATTCCAGGCATCGGCCGGCTGCAACAGCAGAAGGGCAAGCCAACCGGACATGCGAAACATACGAAAGACCTCCTCATTGCAATCGCAGTGCAATCGAAAAGTGCCCTTCAAAATGACGTTTCGTCAATGACTTGATTAAGCTCGACAGCGGAAGGGCCTAATTCGGGCCGCGAATGGCGACTATCCTGGGAGCCGACATTCTCAAATCGACCCCATACCGAATATGTGGAAATGCAGTTAAGAGCGTCGCCATGACAGCCATAGAAGACTTCGAATCTTTTGCAGCATCGCTAATCGGCTTGCCCATAAGCCATGTATGGTCGGGCAGAAACCGTGCGAGCAAGAAGCGCTAGGGCAGATGAATGCAAATTGCCAGTGCATAACTATGTCGGCAGCACTATGGTGATGACGGGGCAGGCGGCGCACTGGGCGAAATGATGGCGAGGACATCCACTCCGAGGCATTTCGAATTTAGGCCCTACAAATCACTCGGCCGCCGAATAAGCATTAGTATTTTTTTGATAAATTCTTGGTAATCCTCCCGCTAAGGAAGCTGGAGGCGGCAGAGATCTGAGACACTCAGAGGACAACCGGGGTACCAACATGTCACCGCAATCATGTCGCGAGGTTCACACGACGCAACACAACCGGAAAAGTGCCTTCGCGCGGCGCCTCTTCCGCGATCGTTCCGGCATGGCGCTGATCGAATTTGCATTCACCTTACCCCTCTTCATCGGCTTGGGCTTCTATGGCATTGAGATTTCCAACCTCGCCATCACCCAAATGAAGATGAGCCAGATTGCGCTCAACATGGCCGACAACGCCTCGCGTATCGGCACTCTCAACGCCAATCTGGGCGCCAAGGTGATCTCTGAACAGCAGATCAACGACGTCTTCCAGGCAGCCGCTCTGCAGGCGGGCGCCGCCGGCCTCTACCAGGATGGCCGCACGATCCTATCCAGCCTCGAGGTCAACGCAAATGGCGGACAGACGATCATGTGGCAGCGCTGCAAGGGAATGGAATTCGAAGAATCGAACTACGGCCCCCAAGGCACCGGTGCTACCGGCACGAGCTTTCAGGGCATGGGGCCTGCAGGGGACAAGATCCAGGCAACATCCGGCACGGCGGTGATGTTCGTCGAGCTGCACTACACCTATCACCCGCTGTTCGGCAGCATGTTCATGGACGACCGCGAGCTATACCAGGAAGCGGCCTATACTGTGCGCGACAGCCGCGAAATCGGCAAGACTCCAGGCGACAACGTTTCCGCAAGCCGGAAGTCGACCTGCGACAAGTACGATGCCATCCTTCCGCAGACCAAAGATGCCGACATTGCTGCGGCCCAAGCCGCAAATAACACAGCCAAGCAGAATGACATGAAGGATGGCGTTCTGGACGGAAACGCGGGCAAAGGAAACAACAAAGGAATTTGCGTCGCCGGTTTGGTGTGCGTGAAGATTTAGTCCACAGTAGCAATTTAAGCGCAATATGAGTGACGACATCTCTCCCATATTTTGCCTCTGTTCAATATCTTTCAAATTGCGGATATCGGGGCAATTACAGCCGATATGCTGTGTGTCTGGTTTCGGGTCGAATATCCGGGCATTGCTGAAGAAAGCTGCCGTTCGGCAAACGCCCCTTTGCGGTCATCGGGCCACGCTGCTAGCCTGCTGCTCAAGCCAAGCAGGGGAGCGCTTAACATGATTCCGGTGCTGTTAATACTGGCAACGCCAGCATACACCTTGCCGCCCGGATTGTCCGGAGTGGCGGGTTTGAAAGGTTGCTGGCGAGTGACCGGCAAAACGCTCGGTGAAGATACATCCGCGATTGCGCGGGGTCAGTGGCATTTAGGTGCGCGCTATTTCAATCTCCAACTTCGAACGAACGGATCAGACCCGTATGAAGCATCGATAACCTATGGTGCTGGCGACCAGCCCCGCGCTATTGGGTCAGTTTTTCTTGATACGACAGGTGGCCTCTATGAACCTTCGTTGGGTCTCGGTGAGCTGGAACAAAACGGCTTCTTTCAACGCTACCAATTCTCGGGCGCTGTTTACGTCAATCGTTTCGTCCGCTCTGATTATGGATGGCGCTGGACCATAACTGAGCAGAGCCAGGACAAGACCACTTCAGTGTTTGCAGATTACCATCTGCGCTCCGTTTCATGCCGTGGGATGCGATTCGACTACTAAAGCGTTGTGGCAGTACAAGGAGAGGTCTCAGCTTCCGCGTTCCGCCCATTTCGATCGTAGGGCACATCCGCACCGCATCCCGAAACTTGACGGGCAGCTATCCGGGCATTGCTGAAAAAAGCTGCCGCGCGACAAACGACCCCATACCGGT
>NZ_JBQVPI010000093.1:0-2783 GCF_052438155.1 Shinella sp.
GTTACAGCCAGTTCCTCGACGTTTGTACGGACCGGAGTAAGCTCCCGAACTTCTGCCGGTGTGTAGAACACGACTGAGCCGGGTTTTGACCAGCTTGCCCTTACGCGACCAGTGCCGCCGCCATTCCGGCCACCTGCGCTGCTCCCCGAAGAGGAATTATAGGAGGAAGGCGAATATGAGGGCGGCGAGTAGGACGGAGGCGAATACCCTCCACCGTATCCGTATCTCGAGCGGCCTCTACAAGCAGGACAGTTTGCCGCAGCCCTCGATGACCGATGTCCTTCTCTTGGCGCCGTGCATCTTGCCATTTGCGAGTTAAGCTCCCCTAATTGCTAATTTCAGCAATCTTACCCGGTTCGCACAGATAACGATACAAAAGATCGTTGTTTCATGCCCTGCGAACGATGGCATATCTCCGGTCCCGCCGAAGAAATGCATCTTGACCGCCTTCGAGAACATTGCACACTTGCTTACGAATTGCCGGATTTTCAAGCGCCCCGCTTTCATATCCAATGGTCGGTAAGCCCGTGTCGCGCTTGACCCCCGTAGCAATGATGACCTGCTCAGAATCAGAGTTTACGACGAGGTTTGGATTGTGCGTTATTACGATAACTTGGCGCCGAATTTTAGCGAGCCTAAAGTAAGGTGTAAGTAAGTGATATATTGATTCGTTGTCGAGGTTTTCATCTGGCTGATCGACAATCAAAGGGCGCGTATCGTTCACGTCCATTCCAAGGTACAAGATGAGAAGCACGATGCCTTTGGTGCCTGGCGAGAGACTTTCTAAGTCCGTGCCGTTAAATTTGAGCCCGTAGTCAAGACGAATATGATCCACCTCGAACAGCCAGTCCATCACGTCCTTTGTTGTGACATTGGATCGAAGGTATGCCGAAGGCTGGAGATTGGCAACTCGGAATCCCTCTAGGAACTTGTCGAGGGCGTCCCTTATTTTCTGCGCGTCGCCACTTCCCCATGCCGGGAGCAACAGCTTCCGAGCAGCCTCGGATAAAAGTTCATACGATCCATAAGGGCCAGATCGACGTTGATCGAACAAGCTCTCGCCGCGCTCAAGCCAGCCTTTGAGGTCTGCGGTCCAACGGATCGAGAATTCCAGATCCTTGCCTTTGAGTAGCGCTTTTTCGTTCAATGAGTCTCGGATCGGTTCATAGAGTGATTGCAGGACCTCTTGCTCCGCTTCAAGGTTAGAGAAGTAATCGTGATAAGCGTCCAACCGCCGCGTCTGGATGCCATTCAGCCTCGGTTTTTCGACCTCAATGATATTTTTGATTTCGGAGGCTAAGCGCTCGACCTCTGCATTGATGGCTGCAATACGTGTTTGAATCTGCTTTGTTCTTTCTTGCCGCGCTTTATCGGCGGTCTCGCGCAAAGATAGCTGTTCGATCTCCGCGTTTAGAGCCTTGATTGTGTTCGGAGCTGACAGCTCGCCGCCCTCGATATTTGCCAGCTCCTTCGCAATGTCGGTTCTCCGCTGTTGAAGCGGAACGCCGTAGTCAGAAACAAATTCTGCCTTAAACTTGGGCCACTCGGCGGATGGGATCCCAGCCTCCTCTAACAGTGGCTTCAATTCTTCAAAAAAACGTTCGATCTGTGCGCCGAATGCATCCACTCGTTTTGTTAAATCATCAACTCGCTGGAGCTTCTGTTTTTCAGAAGCTGCGGCTCTCTGCGCCTTCGTCAACGCGTCGCGTTTGAGCTGTAGATTCTCCAAAAGCTTGGCCTCTTCTGGCGTCGTCGGCAAAGGAATTTGCTTTTTGAGCCCTTCTCTTTCGACCTGGAGCGCTTTAACGCGCGCTTCCTTTTCCGCCTGCTTTCCGATCAGTTCGCGAACTGCGAATTCTTCGCGGATGACGGCGTGGATCGTTTCGCGAAGACGATTGCTCTCAGCAGTGACGCCTGCCGTCTTCATCGCGCGAAGCTCGTCAAAATCAGAGGCGTTTAGGGTGTCGACGGGATCAAGGTAGTTGAAAATGACCTGCTCAATCTCTTTGACGAGTTCGCGTGTTATACCATCCCGAGCGCATATCCGCTCAACGTAATCTTGGGACAAATAACGTACCAATTCCGTGCCGTTAGTTTGATCGCCGACGACCTGGCTCGTCATTGTTCCGTCTGCCCAGTTCAATGTAACCGCCATGCCGTCTAAGTGCGGGGAGGCTCGATTGAGAAAACACTTTTCGTCGTCGCTGATCCAACCACCGGCTGCGTAAGCCAGCAAATCGGCAAGTGCCGATTTTCCTGAGCCTTTTTGTCCAATGATAGACACCATTCCCGGATTTAGGGGAATCTCCCCTTCTGCGAACCAGCCTTTGCCATTCGTCAATTTTATGGAAGAAATCACACGAGCTTGATCGTGATAGTCCGGAAGCGACGGTCCGATGAATACACGATCTGCGGGTTCGTGTAGAACTTGTCGAAGCCCCTCAAACGTCGTATCTGCTTTGATCCAACAGAAACGGAGATCGCAATTCGACGGATTGGCGGCGTCACAGAAATGGTCGTTCTTGCCGCGCAAGGCGCAAGGGTGAGCAATCTCCGGGTAACCGTGGCAGTCAGAGCCGTGCAGACACGGCTTCAGCGTCATGAATTCTGAAACGAAATGCTCCTCGCCATCGACATACGGATTCTGAGCCAGCGCCCATGCGCGAGTTTTGGGGTTGGATGCAAAAAGCGCGTCGGACCGCTGAAGCAAAACCTTTCGGGTCAAATGGTCTTGAGAGTCCCATCCGATCTTAGGGAGGTCTTCGTCCGCCACCACACAGAAG
>NZ_JBQVPI010000094.1:0-2744 GCF_052438155.1 Shinella sp.
ACACCAGATAGCGCGCTGACTCGCGGACCTTCACCACATCGAGCAGCGCGGCAAGGTTGACCCCGGTCCATTTGCCGATCGCGCTCCAGCCCTCGACGCAATCGTGCCGGGTGATCTGGGTCTGGCGCGGCATCGCCCTGATCTGGTCAAGCGCGAAGCGGGTGGGTTTCTCGACCAGCCCGTCGATCGCAAGCGTCCAGTCGGCAAACCCTGTCGCCGCCTGACGCCTATAGTCGGCATCGGAAGGCGTGCGCGTGCCGTTGGCGGGGACCGAGCGACCGATATCGCGCGGGCTGTACTCGCGTGCCAGCCCGTCCCGCCCGAGCAGTGCGCGCTGCACCGCCATGTTGCCGGTCTCGGCAAGCCGCAGCGTATCGCGCCAGCCCGGATTCGCGTTGAGCGCATCGCAGCCGGAGAGCAATCCGCCAGCGGCCACGCCCAGCGACCCGACCAGCGTGCGGCGGGTGATGATCGGCGAAGGATGCTTGTCGCTCATGCCCGGTTACCGATCGTCATGCCGCGCAGCAGCGTCAGCGGTTTGTGGATGATCACCAGCGCCACGTGCACCAACAGAAATGCCATGAGCGAGAAGGCGATGATGAAGTGCAGCGAGCGCGCCGACTGCCGCCCGCCAAACAGCATGCTCGGCCAGTGCAGCGCGGCATCGGTCCCCGGCGACATCGCCAGCCCGGTGACGATCATCAGCGGCAGCGCAACGAAGATCACCGCGATATAGCTCAATTTTTGCAACGGGTTGTACGCCTCGCCCGGCGCGGTGTGGAACTTCAGCCGGGCGTGGTCGACGATCGTGATCCAGAGGGTGCGTGGATGCCATTCATGCCCGCGCATCGCGATCATCTTGGCGATATGCCCGTTGAACAGGCTGATGATCATGAAGGCGAGCAGCCCGAAGGCGAATATCCACGCGAAGAAGAAATGCCAGTGCCGCGCATCGGCGAGATTGTAATCGCCGGGGATGGTCGCCCAGCCGGGAAAGGCGCGGTTGCGCACCGTGCCATCGGGATCGCTGTAACGGCCAAGCACGCCGGTGGTGTCCAGCCTTGCCGCTCCGACTTCGAGATAGCCGCGCTGTGCCTGCTGGCCGATCGCGAGCCAGGCGGGCTCGTCACGATTGCCATATTCGCCCCAGTACAGCCGGGGATGCGCGTTGAAGATCATCAGCCCGCTCATGAACAGCGTGATCAGGCTGACCAGATTGATCCAGTGCCATGCCCGCGTCGAGAGCGCGTGGTCATGCGGCGGCACAGCCTCGGGCGAAGGCTCCGCAGGTGCATTCAACTTGGGGGGATCGGCAGGATCCATCGCGGCAATCATGCCCGTCATTCGCAGCGCGCCCCATTTGGGTTACAATCGGTGGTCATGTTGCCCTGCAGATAGAACAGGAAAGGCCCGCTGTCATGTCCACCGACGCATCCGTCATCTCGATGTCCCCCGATCCGCTCGGGGCCTATGCTATTTCGCCAGGCTGGAAGGCGGGCGGATTGCTGTTCCTCTCGGGCCAGGCCGCGATCGACGAGCAGGGTGCGATCGTGGGCGTGGGCGATTTCGATGCGCAACTCGAGGCGACCTTCGCCGCGATCGACCGCGTGCTCGCGGCGGGCGGCAGCGACCGCAGCCGGATCATCAAGGTGACGATCTATCTGACTGACATGGCGAACTTCCCGGCGATCGTCGAGGCGCGGCGCCGGTATTTCACGCCGCCCTGGCCTGCCGACACGGTTGTCGAGGTACGGTCACTGGCATTGCCAGAATTGTTATTGGAGATTGAGGTGATAGCGGTGTGTGGTGAGGGTTGAAGCAGACGCGTGGCGGCCCCGGAAGCTGGGTGCTTTCGGGGCTGGTGTTTGTTTCTGGTGTGGGTTTTGTGTGGTGTGCGAGGTTTGGAGATGGGCCGCGGATCGTGTCCGGGGCAGCAAATTGCTAAACTCGCTGTGCTCATTAAGCAATTCTGCTGGTTGCGGGAGCAGGATTTGAACCTGCGACCTTCAGGTTATGAGCCTGACGAGCTACCGGGCTGCTCCATCCCGCGCCACCAACTGAGCCCTTTTGGGGGCTGAGCCCTAGAGGGCCGAAAACCGCCCGCAGCATATTGCCGGGGGCGGTTGTTCGACGATCATGAATGGGTTTTTCCATATGCACCGGCTTCAATGCCTGGCGACGCCCTACTCTTCCAACGCTTAAGCGGTAGTACCATCGGCGCAGTCAGGTTTCACGGCCGAGTTCGAGATGGGATCGGGTGGGGCACTGACGCTATGGCCACCAAGCAATGAAGCAGGTGCATATGGTTTTTAATCGATGCGGTTATACATTCAGATTTTGAAGACGATTATTCTTGGCGAATATCCGGCTTAATCATCCTTACACCAATGTTGTCATTGATGGTGGAACTCTCAAGCGCGAACAGAGTGATTAGGACCGGTTAGCTCCATGCATTACTGCACTTCCACACCCGGCCTATCAACGTGGTGGTCTTCCACGACTCGATGATAACTTATCTTGAGGGAGGCTTCCCGCTTAGATGCTTTCAGCGGTTATCCCGTCCATACATAGCTACCCTGCTGCACTCCTGGCGGAATGACAGGTACACCAGAGGTATGTTCAACCCGGTCCTCTCGTACTAGGGTCAACTCCTCTCAATTATCGACGCCCACGGCAGATAGGGACCAAACTGTCTCGCGACGTTCTGAACCCAGCTCACGTACCACTTTAATTGGCGAACAGCC
>NZ_JBQVPI010000095.1:0-2624 GCF_052438155.1 Shinella sp.
CCGACCCAAGACCAGTCGTTAGATCAACCACTGCGAACATCTGCTTCTAACGGAAAGTGTCGAAGAGGCGTTCAGAAGCGGATTGGCAGGAAGACGCCTCAAAAGTCGCCGTGCGGAGCGTACCGACCGTTTCCCGTTAGCTGCCTTTAGCAGTAGCATGACGCATCTCACTTCAATATGCGTCGCCGACATGCCGAAGCTCAAGAAACCTAGCGCCCCAAGATATGATAAGCGCATAATCCTCTTCATCGATTTCCTTGGGTTCAAGGAAGTAGTCGAACGCACAAAAACGGATGTCGATGAATTCTCAAGGCTTATTGATGCGCTGGAATCGATAGGTGTTGCCGGAGAGCTTACGACCAATGCGAGCCAGCAAGTAACGCAGTTTTCCGATTCCTTGGTGATTTCCTATAAGGTTAGCGAAACCTCGGGCGTATTCTGGATGGTAAATGCGATCGTGTTGACACTGATCCAGCTCGTTGGACAAGGCTATCTGCTGCGCGGCGCGGTGACGATTGGGAAGCTCTATCACACCCAGCGTCATCTGGTCGGCCCCGCTATGCTCACCGCCTACGAGATGGAGTCGAAGGTCGCGTGCGTCCCGCGCGTCATTTTCGACCCAAAAATCATTAAGGCCGCGCGGCGCCATCCTCAGCCCGGCCACACACCGGACGAGGAAGAATCCTATGTACGGCACTTCGTCAAGACGGATCTCGACGGGCAGCTCTATCTGGATTTTGTCACTTGGAAGAGTGTTGTAGAAGTCGCGGGATTGGATAGCGATGCCTATCCCGAATATCTCGCGAAGCTCGCCACGCTCATCGAGACAGGTCTCAACCATGAAGACGTTCGTGTGATCGAGAAATATCTCTGGCTCCACCGCGCCTACGCCGCCGAGCGTGAGCGCTTCGCGGCCATGCCAGCGCAATACGTGCACGATCCCGAGTATGTCGATGCCATAACGGCGCTGCCGAGCTTCAGCGTTCTGGCGACCAAGGCTCGCAAACGCCTCGGAGCCGCTAAAAATTCGTAATATCTCTCTCAAGCGCGGGCAAGCGCCCGCCGTTGGATAGACAGACGCGCGCAATTCTCCAGCATTAGGAAAGGATTACGGCACGTCAGACGGAACAACCGGACAGCCCGTCTCACGTCTCAAAACCCTCCCTCTACGCGCCAGCGGGCGATCAGCCGATGTGGCAAAATCGCTTGAATTCAAAGGCTCAAAGACGCTTGGTGCCCATTGATACGGTCTTGACACTGGGCCTGTAGCAATGCGACCGAACAAGCGGTCGAAACGAGAACCAAATGGCAAACTACGACGACGCCCTGAAAGTAATGGACGCGGTCGCAAAGTACCGTGAGGACGAGAGTTTGCCCGACGACCCGCACGAAATCGACCGCCTCTGCAAGCAGTTGTTCTCGGACGATGGGTTTGACGAAGTTGCCATCGCATGGAAGCGTATTTCGAAATACGAGCGTGAGGTACACGGAGCCGAATGGCCAAAGGCCGATTGATGGGAAGTGTCGTCGTGCTACTATTACCGCATGGCGAAGCGGATCGATCTCTATCAGGAAGCGTCCAAGCGTATGGCGATCAGCCCTGACGCTTGCATGGAGCAAATTCGGCGGTGCAGCATCAGTTCCAAGTTCGGATATGAGGCCACTGACCCAGCCTCGCTTGCCGCGATCGTGGGAATGGACGCAGACTGGGGTGCCGCCGCATTTGCGGAACTGCGGAGCACCGGTTTCATCAATACGGACTGGTCCCGTTTCAAATGGTACCAGCCAAGCGGCAAGGAACTCGAAGATAAGATAGCCGAGCTAGCGGCAATCGAAGCCGCGGCAATCATCAGGCTGTCGTCCATGGACTGCGCGCCGGCACTACCTGCTATCCGCGCCTTGGCTGAGAACTTCCTCGAAGAAGCGGATGGCGGGGACACGATTGCGGCGAGCCTTGCTCATAACAGGATGATGCTGGCGATCGTCAGCGCCACCGGCGAGCTTCGCCTCATGGAAGATTACGTCAAACACGCCAGTGTGGCGGTCGCCTATGCAGTTGCGGCTCGACTTGAGGCTGCCGACCTCGAGGGCATGAAACGTTCAGCCAATGTGATTGTAGACCTCATCGGGACGACCGAACCGCGCGACTGCGCAGCCGAAGCTGTCGCCATGCGGCTCCACCCGAGGGAGCCCGTGAACGCGTAGGACATCCCTCTCAGCAAAGCGGCAAGGCTGCCTGATCGACCTCCGCAAGAGGCTCGATGATCGGCGAGAAAGTGCGGGAGCTGCCCGCATAGGTTGGATACCCGGCTATGTTGTCCTCGATCGTCTGAAACCCATCCTGGCGGTCGTTGACCGGATAGATGCCCTCGCCCATCTTTTCGATGAGCGTCTGAAGCGAAGGGGCGATGCCATCGAAGAAGATCCGGCTAGCTGCGCGAACGCCCGCAATGTCGCCTGTCTTGGCTGCATCCAGAAACCGGTCGCTAGCCTCCACCAGAAATCCTGTGCGGACAGAATAAGTGTCTGCCATCCAAAGGAGGCGGAAAAACGCCTGGGGGATGAACTGCGAAACAAGGTCGGCAAGGGTGCTTTCCTTGCCACCCAGGACGATATGCGTGAGC
>NZ_JBQVPI010000096.1:0-2617 GCF_052438155.1 Shinella sp.
TTGCGGTTCGCTAAATCTGCTCGTCTTCATCAAAATCTCCTCGATCATCTTGCCGAGAAAATTCTACTTTTGAAGCCTGTTGTTTTGCGGGGGGATTACCGGATCAAACACCTAGAAGCCGATCGCTATTTCCACAGCTAGAGCGTCTCCAGCCGAAGCGACATCGCTTCGGCGTCGTATAATGTGGGGAAAACAAGAGTTTAAAGCAATTCCAGTGAACCGGATTTCAGCGGAATTTCTCTAGTTCGACCTTCGTGTCTCGAATGGTCGCTGGTCCGGTGTGCTGGCGGAATTCGGCGATCGGTTTCGGTCTGCCAACGAAATAGCCCTGTACCTCCTGGCATTCCTCGGCGCTGAGGAAGGCGAGTTCTTCCGCCGTTTCCACGCCTTCGGCGAGGACTGGCAGCTCTAGGCCTCGACCGAGGCCGAGAACCGCCCTCACGATTGTTGCCGCCTGTCCGTTTCCGTCAACCGAGCGGATAAACGAGGCGTCGATCTTGATCTTGTCGAAGGGAAAAGCTCGCAGGTTGGAAAGCGAGGAGTAGCCGGTTCCGAAATCATCCATGGCAATCCGCACGCCGAGGGTTTTCAACTGCCGCAGTGTTGCGAGGGCGCGGTTGAAGTCACGAATGAGGGTGGTCTCAGTGATTTCCAGTTCGAGGCGAGCAGGTGCAAGGCCGGTCTGGAGAAGGACTTCATGTACCAGTTGCGCAAAATGGGCGCTGTGAAGCTGGACCGACGAAACATTGACCGCGATGCCGAGCGGATGCGCCCAGCCAGCCGCTTCCCGGCACGCTTCGCGCAGTACCCATTCGCCGATCGGTAGGATGAGACCGCAGTCCTCCGCGATGGGAATGAATACATCCGGTCCGATGATGCCGCGGGCTCGATTGTGCCAGCGCAACAACGCCTCGAAGCTCACGACCTTGTTGTCGACGGTGCGGGCCTGCGGCTGGTAGACAAGCGAGAGTTCATCACCGCGCGCGATCGCATGGCGAAGGTCATGCTCGATACGGCGGCGCTCACGAACCTGCTCGCCCATGGTGCTCTCGAAAAACCTGTAGATGCCCCTGCCATCAGCCTTCGCGCGATAGAGCGCGGTATCAGCATGGCTCATGAGCGACGTCCGATCAGCCGCGTCCGCTGGGAATAGAGCAATGCCGATGCTCGTCGAAATCAGGCCGTCCGTGGCGGAGCACTTTCGTTTTCGCTCCGTAATGCGTCAAGCACGCTCTCTGCTATTCTGCCAGCCTGCATGGGGTTGCTGAGGCCGGGTGCGATAATGGCGAACTCGTCGCCGCCGAGCCTTGCCATTAGCTGGCCCTTGCGCAGAACCTTCGTTGCGCATTGTGCCACCTTCTGCAGGAGCTTGTCGCCGGCTGCATGTCCGAACAGGTCGTTTACCTCCTTGAAGCGGTCGAGGTCGAGGCAAAGGACCGCAAGATGTAAACCACTCAACCGCCCATTTGGCTGGTGAGCAGTGATCTGCTCGTCTAGTTCGCTATTGAAGTTGTTGCGGTTGGCGAGGCCCGTCAGGGAATCATGATGGGCGAGGAAATGGATGTTGTTTTCTGCCTTCTTGCGGGCGCGCAAATCCCTGATGGCGATTGCGGTGTGAGGTTCACTCGCAAAATCGATTGGCCGTGAAACCACCTCGACTTCGATCATGGTTCCATTCGCGGCGAGAAGCCGCGTTTCGAACGCGCTGTTCGACTTATCGACGAGTTTCCGACGGGCGGCTCCTTCGGGCAGCAGAGCCGCCAGGTCGGCGCCGATCACCTGTTCCTCCGTGCAATCGACGAGAGCCTCGAAGCTGGCATTGGCTGAAACGACAATGCCCTGCCGGCAAACCAGCAAACCTTCGAACGCTGCATTGGCAAGTCCGCGCATACGCTCCGATTCCCGATCGGCAAGCCGGCGGTCGCGAATGTCGAGCGCGAGTGCCGCGAAGGTCAGGAGCAAGATCGTAAACGCCGCTATCGAAACCAGCACAGCCAACCAGCCCGTTGGAATAGCCAGCGGCGAGACTTCATATAGAGGATCGGGAACGATCGCGGCTGCGCCCATGGCGGTGAAATGGTGGCTGACGATGGCAAGGGTCAACAATAGCGTTCCACCAGCCACTGCCCTCTTCGTGCGCTGACGCAGACCAACGGCCAGGGCGAATGCGCCGATCAGCGTCCCCAGAACGATCGATGCTAGGACCAAGGCCGGATCCCATTCGACGCGGCCGGCGATTTCGAATGCGGCCATGCCGGTATAGTGCATCACAGCAATGCCGCCGCCGACAACCGCACCGCCCAGCCAGCGCGCGGACCAAACCGCGCTCAATGCAACCGGAAGACCAAGGCGCGTCAGCAGGATCGCAACAGCAAGCGAGACCGCCGTGAGCGTAATATTGTACCCAGTCGTCATGGACGGAGAGAACGCGAGCATTGCAATGAAATGGGTGGCCCAGATACCGAAGCCCGTCGCCGTCGCGGCGACCCATAGCCAGACTGTCCGCAGTGGACCCTGTGTGCGCAGCACGTGGTGCAGGAGTGTCCGACATCAGCGCCCATGAGACAGAATTGGGTTAATTGAGAAGAGAGGATTTTCGGCTCATCGTAGCTCACCC
>NZ_JBQVPI010000097.1:0-2528 GCF_052438155.1 Shinella sp.
TTCTGCGCGATGCGGAACAGCTTCGGCACATTCGATATTCGGATGTCTCGGCCATGCTGGGTGAGCGCTCCCCCAAGCTCATTACCTGTTCCGTCGCACAGAATGACGATGTTGCGTGGTTTTGGTTCGCGCGGCTTCCGCACCATTTTATCTTCGACAGAAACAGCGGGAATGCGAGCCATGTCATTCTGTCCTGTAGTTTGTGTCAGTCGACGAGACCCGAGTAGCCGGCGGTGATCGGACCGTTCCCGGTGACGCTGAACAGGATATTGTCACAACCACCAGGCGTTTCGTCTGCATCGGGTCCGACCTTGCGGTCCCGCATCTCGCAAGAGCGGGCATCATCCTCGATCCGGAAACCATCTTCTCGGTCGGTGCGCAGAACCTGTCCGCGCCGCTCAAGCTCTTCGACTATTTCTGAATCGGGCAGGCGGACACGGCGATAGGGATATGGCCCCGAAGAGATCGCGTAGACTTTGGCTCCAACCGCATCGAGGAAGCTGGTCCGCGACGATGTCAGGCTGCCGTGATGCCCGACCACGAGCACATCGGCCTTGAGGTCGCTGGCGCAACATTCCAGAAGCTTTGCTTCAATACTGCGCGGGCTGGGAAGGCTCGCAGGTGGTTCGCGCTCTCCACCTTCGGCGTCGCCGGCGAGAAGGATGCGCCGGTCGGCAAGGTCAAGCCTGATCACCACGCTGTTACCATTGGGATCTGAATAAGGGTGAGCGTCGCGATAGAGGAAATGCATGCGGGCATCGGCGCCGAGCGCAACTGGTGCGGCTGTCATCATTTCGGACTGGCGGACGGCTACAGTTCCGTTGCAGCCGCTGCCGGTGAACGTTACGGCGCGAGTGCTGTTGGCTGCGATGGCATCATGATAGCGTGAGCCCGGCTCAGCCATGGCCGCTTTCAGAAAATGGCAGTAGCCGTCCGTTTTGTTGACGCGCCCGGAATCCCAGACGTTGTCGATCTGGAAAGCGGCGAACACCCCAGGCATGAGCTGGAGATGGTCCTTGTGCGGATGGCTGAGGATGAGGTGATTTATCCGGACCAGGTCGGGCCGCGCCGCGCGTATGTAAGCGACGACACGGTTTTCTTCCCCGTCATGCAGATCGTCCTGGCTGCCCGCATCATATAGGACAGCGTACCCCGGGCCTTCGACGAACACAGCCAGGCCTGTGCCCACATCAATGATGTGCACCTTGTGTGCTGAACCGGGAAGGGGCGCTTCACCTTCCTCAGGCAGAA
Organism: Shinella sp.; assembly: GCF_052438155.1. NCBI lineage: Bacteria > Pseudomonadati > Pseudomonadota > Alphaproteobacteria > Hyphomicrobiales > Rhizobiaceae > Shinella > Shinella sp. The sequence goes on from NZ_JBQVPI010000097.1 coordinate 1,252, forward strand.
CAATCGTCCACGCCTTGCTGACATAGCCCCGCGTTCCATCCTCGAGAGCAACGATATACCAGCCGCTGACCTCGCCGACCAACGTCGCACTCTCTCCCGGGCGGAGCCGGGCGAGAATGGCAGTATCAGTGGATGGGCCCTCGCGGACCAGTACCGCGCTGGACACGCGTGCGCTCGGCGCGACATCGTCAGCCCTGGTAGGCGCAGTCGCCATAGCCATAAGACACACCAGCAGGGCAGCTATGCAGGATCGAAGATTCATAAGACCCCCTCTGGAATCAGATTGTATGCGGTATTGCTCCGCATGGACAGCGATGCCTCTACAAGGAGGCAGCGAGACTGATCCAGATTGGAGGCTTTGCCACCCTGACGGAGGGGGAATGGTCCTTACCGATATTAGTTTTCCGAGCTGCCAGGCCGTGTCGGGGTCAATCGTAAGAGAGGACCAGTCTGTTTAGAACAGCTGCTGGTGGATAGTGAGGGCTCGCGATGCGGAAAGGTTGCTAGTCTAAATCGCCGAATCGGTTTGCTATGAGAGCCTGAGCAATGTAGTGAGACAGTAAGAGAGCAATAAATCTGAGAACACGAACCATTAAAGAAATTATTTTTAGTGCCACGATTTGTGCCATAGAGAAAAACCAAATTTCCTTTAAAAAACAATATCAAATTGTTATTTAATGTTATTGCGTTCTCTTCTGCACCACTACTCACCTAAGTATTTGAAAGACTTGGGTTTGAACGGCGAGATAGAAAGCGCCGGTCGCCCTTCCAGTGGCACTTTTCTTCTGCACTACGATGCGCTGTCGTGAGTAAGCATGAGGAGCTAGACTAGGTTTCTCGACTACTTAGGGGTTAGTATTGAGTACCTATAGGGGTTTCGAATCTGCCACTTCAGTGCAGCATTTTCCCGCTTCGGGGCGACCCATCAGCTTCGCCGAGCTGGCGGAAGTCCTCCGTTCTTTCAGCCTCGCTGTTCCCGCAATCTTCAGGGCGATATAGGCAACGGGTGCAACGCCACAGTTGGAGCAGTGTGGCGCACGATGACGTGTTCCTGGGCAGATACCTGATTGGCCCTCGCGGAACAGCATACGGGTGGCCGGCCCTTGCCGTTGCATGCAGCCAATACGACGAAGATCTCGTTGAGCACGGACAAGCGGTTCCGGCGGAGGAGTTCGTTGTTGAATATCTTGACTGAGCCGTACCCAGCCGGGGCACGGCACCGGTGCAGTTCCCTGCGCACCACAAGGATGATGCCGCTGACGATCTGTCGACTTTCA
>NZ_JBQVPI010000098.1:0-2126 GCF_052438155.1 Shinella sp.
CACATTCGCTGTTCCTGACCGGGAACACCGAAAGCATTTATAATCTCATGTGGCTGGACACCAAAGCGGGTCCACTGGTCATCGAGACACCGCCCAATATCCTGGGGATGATCGACAACCACTGGTTCCAATATGTCGGCGATGTCGGCAATGCCGGCCCGGACAGGGGCAAGGGTGGAAAATACCTGCTTTTACCGCCGGGCTACGAGGGTGAGATACCCGAGGGCTACTTCGTGCTTCGAACCTCGACTTACGGAAACCTCTTCTTCTGGCGCGGTTTCCTCGAAAAGGGCAGCACTGCAACAGCGGTTGAAAACACCAGGAAGTTCGCCAAGGTCTATCTTCTTTCGGAAGCCAACAATCCACCGCAGATGAAGATGGTCAACGTCTCAGGCAAGGAATTCAACACCATCCATGCCAATGATTTTCATTTCTACGAGGAAGTGAACGACATCGTCCAATATGAGCCGAACGAGGCCTATCACCCGGAGGTGCTGGGGCAGCTCGCCGCCATCGGTATCGAAAAGGGCAAACCCTTCGCACCCGACGAGCGGATGAAGGAGATCCTCACTGAAGCCGTAGCCGTCGGCAACGCGACAGCACGCACCATCACCTTCAAGACCCGCATGAAGGACGCCTACTATTATCCGGACAGCGCATGGTTCACCGGCTTCGTCGGTGGCAGCTACGAGTTTCTTCGGCAGCCCGGCGTTCGCCATCTGGATGCCCGCGTCCTGTTCCACTACTATGCGACGGGCATCACGCCGGCCATGGCAATAAAGCGCGTCGGCATCGGTTCGCAATACGCTGGTGCCACGACCGACAAGGACGGCAAGCCGTTCGATGGCGGCAAAACCTATAAGATACACCTGCCGCCAAACATTCCGGCAAAGGAATTCTGGTCGTTCGTTGTCTATGACAATCAGACGCGTTCGATGCTGCAGACAGACCAGCAATTTCCCAGCATCGGCAGCGACAAGAAGGACATTGTGATCAACGCCGACTCCTCGGTCGATGTCTGGTTTGGACCGACAGCGCCGGCGGGTCATGAAGCCAACTGGGTCCAGACAGTTCCCGGCAAGGGCTGGAACGTTCTTCTTCGCCTCTATGGCCCGCTGGAGTCATGGTTCGACAAGACGTGGAAGCCGGGCGAGATCGAACTGGTCCAGTGACGATAAAGTAAACGCGATGAACTGATCATCGCGGCACAAACGTTCGCGTCTGCAGCGCCGACACGACTGATATGTCGGGTCGGCATCCGCTTGGGGTAACCTACTGTTGGACTTGGGGGAGCGCCGAGAGGTTTGCCGCCTCGCAGTTACAGGTTCCACATTCGCCTTCTGCGCATCATCGAGCAAAGCAAGGAGAGCTATTACATCTCGCTTCGGCGCACGCAGGGAACGATCCGCAACGCCGAGCCCGACTGGAATCCCTGGATCGAGTACTTTCTGAGAGCGCTGCATCGGCAGAAGACGCGCCTTGAGAAGAAAATGGAGCGCGAGCGGATTATCCTCGCCGACATGCCGGAATTATCCGGGACATTGCTCGAGTTGGCACGCGAGCACGGGCGGATTACGGTCGCGGAGGCTGCACGGATCACCGATGCAAGCCGCCACACCATTAAGGATCATCTCAGGGCGCTCGTGAATCAAGGGCACCTCGTCCTGCACGGTGCCGGCCGCGGCGCCTGGTACGGTCTTTCCTAATGAAGGGGTGTCAGGCCCATCTGAATGGATTTGCTCTCGAAGGGATCTGAACCACCAACCCGTTGTGCGAAGGACAGGGCGCTGGATGTTGAGACCATTCAAATGCTTAAGACACCCTTCTCCATAACTCTCTGCAGGGAACCAGCCCGGCTTGAGATGACCTTGCCAATTGCGCTCAGGATGGGATGTTTGATCCCCTCGTCGGTCAACTCAGCAACAAGGGCATCGGCCTCGATCACAGTCCTTTCCGCCATTTGGGCAAGATCGCGAAGAAGGATACGCTGAGAAAATTTGGTTTCGGGCACAAGTGTCGTCCAATGCTTCAGTTGGATCGTGTCGAGCACTGTCCGTCGTCAAATGAACTGAGATTTTTTTGGCCTTGGAAGAGTGGATTTTGCGGCTCGGTCGCGGGTTGATTTA
>NZ_JBQVPI010000099.1:0-2113 GCF_052438155.1 Shinella sp.
CTTCGGGAGGGTCGACCTCTATGGCGTGGATCACGGTCAAGTTCAGTGGTGGATAGAGCCGCGCTTTGCCAATGGGCGGCAGAACCCGGATGCGCTTGTATTTCAGGGCCAGTTTCACTCGGCTACCGTCGGCTATCTCGAACTGGTGATGCCCTCGACAGCGACCTCGGCCATCTCCGCCAACACGGTGTGCTTGCCGTCGCCGGCCAGACGATCAACGCAGGTGCGGACGACAAAGTGGGTCCCGAGCTCCTGCGTCGCGCAGTAGAATTCATAGATGTCATTCTCGCGATCGCCGACGTGAACGATGCGGGCGGGGTCCCCTCCGAGCAATGCCGTGGAGCCGCGCATATTCTCGAGCCAGCGGATGCTCTCTTTTGTCTCGATCGGCACCCGCGTCTGGTTGACTTTGCGTTTGAGCGCCAGCAGCCCCTTGAATTGTGCACGGCTCCAGAAGCGGGCAGCCGTCAAGCCGAGAGGGAGCCCTTCAAGCGTGACGGCGAGACTGGCATGCATCATAACGCCGCAAAGCTTGTGCTGGCGCCAGAGGCCTTCCTTGTCGCGCCCGCTGTTCACCTTCTTGGTGTAGCCGATGCTCTCTGGCGCTGATCGCTGGTAGACGAATTCTGTGGTGTCCTGCAGCACCAGCAGGGTGCCATCACAGCTGGCTGCACGACGCGCCGTCGCCTGGAAATGGCCAGCCAGAATGTGCTCTTCGGTGACCGAGCTGTTCGACAAAAAGCGGTATGCCGCTTTTGTGTTCGCCCAATCTTCGCAGGCTAATGGCAGCGGCTGACCTGTTGCGCTATCCAGGCAGCACATCAGTTTGCGCAGTCGAGCACCAAGCCGAGTATCGCCGAACCCGGTGTTGTCTATTTCTCCGTCAATCCAGGTCTCACCTTCATCTCGGTCGTTCGTCATGGCACGCACCCCGCAGGTTCCGTGCCTGAGCAGGAATCACAGCCGAGCCAGTGGCTTCAACTGTAATGCGCTTACGTGAATCACGCGTGCGACCACTTGTGGGTAATTGAAAGATCGTCCGAAGGGATACTCATTAGTCGATGCCGGACTTTGCGCTTGTTGCAAACGCCAAGCGTTTAAAGCGAGACACGACATTTGTTGGTGCTTGAGCTCCGCGAGGGTCCTACGAGCTTTTCTAAGCTGCCTTTCCGGTTTTGGAGAGCGCCGACCTTGCCTCGCCTAACGATATCGCCACCAAAGGTTAGGGCGGATGGGGTTTTAGTGCCCCATCGACATACCACCCGGTTTCTTCGGGCGCGGAGCCAACCAAATGACCGCAGCTGCCACAAGCAGCATCGCAGAAGTCACCCAAAAGACGTGAACGACAGCAAGCGTTGTCGCTTCCATTTCGACCATGTTGCTCAGCATCAGCCTGATTTGCTCGGGCGAAAACCCCATGCCGGATAATTGCGCTTGCAGGACTTCAGGCTGGAGTACACCAACCACGTCATTGCGCGCCGCGCGCTGACTATCGCCCCAATAGGTAAGAGATAACGAAGTTGCGAATGCTGTTGCGATCGTGCGGACGAAGCTTTGAAGGCCGGCAGCGGATGCGACCTCATGCTCTTCCACCGTATTCAGGGTCAGGCCAATCAGCGGGATCATGAAAAATGTCATGCCCAACCCTTGAACGAACTGCGGTAAGGTCAGGGTCCAGAAATCGGAATCGGTGGTCCAGAAGGTCCGGGTGAGAGCCAGCACTGAGAGCCATATGATGCCGCCTGACACCAACAGGCGTGGATCATAGCGCGGGGCGATGATCGCAACGATGGGGGCCGTGAGAAGCGCCGCGATGGCCGTAAACGAGGAAGAAAGGCCTGCTTGCGTTGCCGTGTATCCAAGCCAGGCCTGCTGCCATTGCGGGACGATCACGAACCCGGCAAAGTAAGCGCCGAAGCTGATGCCAAGAGCAAGCAGGCTTATGCTAAGGCCGCGATGCCGCAAAACGCGCAGATCGACGATGGGATTATCCTCGGTCAATTCCCAGATGATGAAAAACAGGAAGGAGACGACCGAAATTACAGTGAGTGCGACGATCATGGGGTCACCGAACCAGTCATGCGTCCGCCCCAGATCGAGAACAAGCTGGAGG
>NZ_JBQVPI010000100.1:0-2093 GCF_052438155.1 Shinella sp.
GCCTCTGGATGAGGTGGTGATTTCCATCGCCGGCAGAAAGCACTGGCTTTGGCGTGCCGTTGATCAAGATGGCTATGGTCTTAACGAGATTGTTCAGAGCCGAAGCGATACGAAGGCTGCCAAGCGACTGCTCATCAGTTTACTGAAGAAAGCAGGCATGCCGCCCAAGCGGATCATCACCGACAAGCTCCGCTCGTATGGCGCAGCCAAGCGTGAGGTCATGCCAGCTGTCGAGCACCGATCCCACAAGAGTCTCAACAATCGAGCGGAAAATTCCCATCTGCCACTGCGGAAACGGGAGAGGACGATGCAAGGTTTCCGATCACCGGGAAGTCTGCAGCGTTTCATCTCGATCTTCTCCGCGCTTCGAAATCTCTTCGTCATCCCACCTCACAAACGATCCGCACTGGCCACCCACATTCATCGCATCCGCGCAATGGCGCACTGGAAGGCCGTCACCGGCGCGGCTGCTTGATAGCAGGCTGCCTTCGACAAAGACCGCTCAACGCTTGATAACGTGACAACTCCTGGCAGGGTCTCAGGTCATCCGCCCGAAACACGCCGACACCTTCGAATTCGCCGGCCTTCCATGCGTAGATCGCATCCTCGAAAATCTGCGGGAAGACGTCTTTGCTCGTGGGGTTGCCATACCATTTCGCAACGATCCTCAGGGCCTTGGCAAACATCGCCGTGCCTTTGCGGAGGTTCTGGCAGGCACCGACAAGGTCCGGCTTCAGATCCGCCGGCTCCTTGACGCCAATGCCTGCGGGAAACTGCGTCAGGCCAACGCGGACGACGGCCTGACCCGCGTATTGGCGCACGATCGCCATCGCCTCCTCAGTCGACGCCGCTTTCGGAACGAGTATCAATCGGCCGCCCGATTTGACTGTAACAGCGAGGGGATCATCCGAGCCCGCTGCCATCACGAATTGCTCGATGATCGCGGGCTTGAGGGAAGGGTCCGCGCATCCTTTTATCAGGGCGGCGTCGAGCATGATGCCCTCAAAATTTCCGATGGCAGCATCGAGCCACCGATCAAGAAGCCTTTCTTGCAATTCGAGCGAATCCGCGTTGATGATGGAAACCCGTACCCCTTCGCCCAGCGCGGCGATCTTGGCCAGCATCGGCACGAGAGTGCGAGGACGGATCCGTGATCGTGTTGTCAATGACACCGATCCTTAGTTCGCCACTGAGTTCACCCTTCAGATCCTTCGCCTTTTCCTGGAATTCCTCGATCGAGGTAAACAACTGCTCCGAATAGAGAAACAGGGACTCGCCCTGTGGCGTCAGCCTGAACCCCGCGCGTCCGCGCTGACAGACCCTATAGCCGACACGCTGCTTCAGCGCGGCGATATGATTTGAGACCGCCGACAGCGTGACGTTCAATGCGTTCTGCGCCGCCGCGAAGCTACCGGATCGCACCACGGCCTGAAACACCCGGAGTAACCTTAGATCAGTATCTGAGATGCGCATTACCGACCTCGTGCCACGAAAAATCAGTAACCAGATAGTTTATTATCAGAAGATATTCTAAAGTACGTCAATTATCTGTGGGTATTCCAGCCCTTTGCAGAACGCCTTGGCGGAGGCCCGGCTGGGCCCACTCAAACACTGCATATTCTACGCATTGACCTTGCGGCAGATCCAGGTCGATGGCGCGCTCGCACCAGACCCGCATTATGGCTGCCCTTGATGCAAGGCACGTGGACGAAGCCGGGCAAGCAAACCACTCGTCACAGTGCCTTCTGCAACTCCGGCAGCGCCTCGAAGAGATCGGCGACGAGACCGTAGTCGGCAACCTGGAAGATCGGTGCCTCCTCGTCCTTGTTGATCGCCACGATGACCTTCGAATCCTTCATGCCGGCGAGATGCTGGATGGCGCCCGAGATGCCGCAGGCGATGTAGAGCTGCGGGGCGACAACCTTGCCCGTCTGCCCGACCTGCCAGTCGTTCGGGGCGTAGCCCGCATCGACGGCAGCGCGCGATGCGCCGACGGCTGCACCGAGCTTGTCGGCAACAGGCAGGATCACCTCCTGGAACTTTTCAGACGAGCCCAGTGCACGGCCGCCCGAGATGATGATCCTGGCAGACGT
>NZ_JBQVPI010000101.1:0-1993 GCF_052438155.1 Shinella sp.
GTAGAGAATAGGATTTATTGCGATGGCAATGAGCGTTGGAGGCGACGGCGGCAAGGAAAAGCCGATGTCTGACATCAACACGACGCCGCTTGTGGACGTCATGCTGGTGCTTCTCATCATCTTCCTGATCGCGATTCCGGTGGTTATCCAGACCGTGGACGACCTGACCATTCCGGTTATCGAATTCGAGCCGACCGAAACCAAGGCAGAAAACATCCTTCTGTCCGTGACGACCACCGACGCCAGCGGCCTGAGCCCCGGCGACGATGGCTTTGCAGGTGCAAGCCCGAACGGCGAATGCCGGGTCTATGTGAACGTCACTCCGGTCGACAATGTCGAACTGCAGGAAATCGCGGTCAAACGGCTTGAATCGATCATCGAAGCTGCTGGTGGCGTCGAAAACCTGGAGGAAGAAGATCTTCCCGAAGTGCACATCCGCGGCGACATCAATGCTCCCTACAGGTGCATTGGCGGCGCGATCTTCACGATGCAGCGTGCCGGGTTTGCCAAGGTCGGCTTCATCTCTTCGCCGATCGACCTGACGGCAGTTTGATAGAGGCCGTCACGCGATGACGGCCTCCACTACAGAAATTTGGGAGTAGCTTGATATGGCAATGAGTGGCGGCAGCGATGATGGCGAGCCGATGATGGAAATGAACACGACGCCGTTGATCGACGTCATGCTCGTTCTCCTCATCATGTTCATCATCACCATCCCGGTTCAGACCCATGCGGTAAAGATCGACCTGCCGCAGGACAGCCCGCCGCAGGACGTGGTTGTCGAGCCGGTCAAGAACAAGCTGATCGTCGATACCAACGACACCATTTCGTGGAATGGTACGCCGGTATCGCAGGCGCAGCTTGCTGGCATTCTCGCCCAGACCCGCAATATGGATCCTGAGCCTGAACTGCAGTTCCAGCCCGATGCACGCGCACGCTATCAGATCGTCGACGAGGTTCTCGTGGTGATCAAGCGCAGCGGCGTCACGAAGCTCGGCTTCGTCGGCAACGAGCAGTACGGTTCGTTCCAGAAGGCACCTGGCAAGTAATTCGCCAACGCCTTTGATGGTTACAAAAAAGAGGGCGGCGTAGCGATACGCCGCCCTCTTTTTGTGTCCCGCTGGGATGCTGTCAGATGTTGCGCTGCCGGTCCGAAAGCTGGCGCAGCGTTGCAAGCGCATCGCGCAAAGCTGCATCCATGTCGTCATCGACCGCTGCTTCCTGAGCATCCGTTTCCGGATCGCCATGGTCGGCGTCGATCTCGGACGCGATGCCCTTAGGCGCCTCTGCGGCTGGCTCGGCAACAGTAGCGCTCCAGTCGCTTGGAGCCTCAGTGGTATCGGCACGAGCTTCGTCGGCCAGCGGTTCGATTGTGTCTTCGGTGATCTCCGCACTGCGGCGGATGCCGAAGCGTGGGTCTGCATCGCTCGTCACCACGGGTTCGATGCCGCTGATCGGGTTCGCTGCCATGGTGAGCGCAACGACGCGTCCTGCAGGCACGGCCGATGCCATCGCGGTGTCGCGGCGCTTGCCCAGGCCCCGCTCGAGCCGGTCGAGCAGTTCGGCGATTCCGAGTTTTTCATAGTCAGCGGTCGCCGGTTCGGCGGCATGCTGGTGAACGTGTTCGGCGTGTATCTCGGCCTGCTGGTCCTCTGGCTGCACCGGCTCAGGGGCCACAGCCTCCCAGGGGTCCTGCCCGTCTTCTTCCACTTCCGGCTCTGCCAGAGCAGGCGCAAAACGGAAAGAAGGTGCAGGCGCTGGTTCTGCCGGAGCGGGCTCGGCAGATGCCGGGGGTGCAAACGCCATGCTGGCGTCGAGGTCGAGCGGCATTGGTTCGGGATTGCTCTCAGCCGACTGTGCGCTGGCGGCCGCTGGCAACGCTATGTCGGGTTCGCTCGTGACCTCGGCGTCGAGATCGCTGCTGGCCATGATCGGCGCGCGCACTGGCGCATCGGGATGCTGGTCGGCATTGCGGATCCGTAGGCGCTTCAAG
>NZ_JBQVPI010000102.1:0-1568 GCF_052438155.1 Shinella sp.
TCTTCGTCATCCCACCTCACAAACGATCCGCACTGGCCACCCACATTCATCGCATCCGCGCAATGGCGCACTGGAAGTGCCGTCACCGGCGCGGCTGCTTGATAGCAGGCTGCCTGCGACAAAGACCGCTCAACGCTTGATAACGTGACAACTCCCGGTCAATTCATCGAGCCTATCTGTCCGCACTCAGGGGCGCACTCCAAACGTTACAGTGCCCCGTTGCCTCCCCAATCGTTGCAAGCCGCTGCGGACTGTTTGATTTTGTGCAACCGCACCTCTCACCGGTGATTGCAGATAGGGGGTATCTACACCGGCAAGCGAACTGACCTCCAGTCCATGCAGGACAACCGCGGCGCGCAGGTTAACGAGAACGGTTTGAAACATCAGTTTTTCAACGTGAACGGGTATTCAGGTCCTTTCCTTGAATGAGAAAATCCTGCAAGAGAGATTCGGTTGTTCTCAGGGGCTTAAAAGCAAAGAACAGCAAGACCGGCGGGGGCCAGTCGGCGGCACTATTGATTAATGAGTGCCGTCACAGAAGGGCGGGGATATTTTTATGAATTTTTTCAATGTTTTGCATGCACACAAATCGGAGAACGGCGCATCGCCGTTTAAACGCCTGCGTCCAGCGCTTCTCGCGTTTTGGGCAAAGCGTCTTACACAGCTTCTCTTGCCGCCCCTCCTGATTCTGGCCGCCATGACCTCGCTGGCGGTTCCGGCATGGGCCACCAAAGAGGGGCGAATGGCGCCGTTGAAGCTTTTGCTTGCAGTCGCTTTCGATGCCAGCGCGCGGGTGGCCTGGAATTTACGCCTCGCCTTTATGGCTGCTGCTGCGATTACCCTCTCGGTATCTGCAACCCATGCGACCGTCGTCGGAGCAAATGTGCTGCTACACTCGGCGGAAGCGGCATATAGCGATGGGCCATATGCCGTAGGCGCCGGTACGGAGTTCGATGTGTCTGGTGGCGGTCAGGCGATCCTTGTCGACGTAAACCCGATTGCCAGCACGGTTACGATCACGATGAATTATGATCAGCCGTGGAGCGTCAATTCATTCGACCTTCAATTTTCCGGCGGAACGCTGACGGAATTCACCTCCATCAGCGGAGCAGGCGGTACAGCGCCAAACGCGGGCCTCTATAGCGCCACGGCCAGTGCCAAAAAGATAACTTTCAATGTTCCCTATGCGCAAGATGGAAACGGAACCATTGTATTTTCCTTTGTGAGCCTGCCCCCCGGTCAGGCCACCCCGACAATTTCCGTCTCGGCGTCCAACAGCAATCCTACGTTCGGCGCGCCGGTAACCCTCACCGCCACGCTGGCCGGCGGCGCGTCGCCGACCGGAACCGTCACCTTCAAGGACGGCGCCGCCACGCTCGGCACCGGCACGATCTCCGGAACCACGGCGACCTTCAGCACCTCGGCCCTGGCACTCGGCGCGCGTTCCATCACCGCCGTTTATGCTGGCGATACCAACAATGCGACTGCCACATCGGCCGCCGCTACCGTTACCGTCGGACAGGCCACCCCGACAGTCACCCTCTCGGCCTCCAACAGCAATCCTACGT
>NZ_JBQVPI010000103.1:0-1256 GCF_052438155.1 Shinella sp.
CCGCCGACCAGGCCGCCGCCTGCGCCGCCACGCTGCGCGGCCTCGGTGAAACCGTGCACGAGATCGGCAAGATCGCGGCACGCGGCGAAGGCGCGGCCGTCGTCGTCGCCTGAGGCGACCGCGCGCTCAGCGCTTGAGCTGCCCGAGCACGCGCTGCTTGATCTGATTGAAGGCCGTGCCCGTGCGCTCGCGCGGGCGTGGCAGGTCCACATCGATCACGCTCTGCACCCGGCCCGGCCGGGGCTCCATCACCGCCACGCGGTCGCCCAGGAACACAGCCTCGTCCACGTCGTGCGTGACGATCACCACGGTGATGCGCCGCTCGCGCCAGATGCGCAGCAGTTCTTCCTGCATGTGAGCCCGGGTGATCGAATCGAGCGCACCGAAGGGCTCGTCCATCAGCAGGATGTCCGGCCGCGAGACCAGCGCGCGAGCGATGGCCGCGCGCTGCGCCATGCCGCCCGAGAGCTGGTGCGGCCAGGCTTGCGCGAACCCCGTGAGGCCCACGAGTTCGAGCTGTTCGCGGATGCGCGCCTCGCGCTCGCGCCGGCTCAGGTCCAGGCTGTCGAGCCCCAGGCCGATGTTGTCCGTGACGTTGAGCCAGGGAAACAGGCGGTGGTCCTGGAACACCAGGCTGCGCTCCACGCCCGGCCCGGCCACCGGTTCGCCATCGATCAGGATGTCGCCATCGAAGCGGTCGTCCAGCCCCGCGATCAGGCGCAGCAGCGTGGACTTGCCACAGCCCGAGGCACCGACGATGCCCAGGAACTCGCCGCGCGCGATCTCCAGGCCGATGCGCTGCAGCACCGGCAGGTCCTGCCCCTCGATCCGGTAGGTCTTGCCCACGTTGCGCAGGCTCAGGGCGGTGGGGGCGACCGCCTCCAGGGTGGGGGTGCTCATCAGCGGGTTCTCCAGGGAATGAGGCGCAGGAAAAGAAGCTGCGCGACGCGGCTCAGGCCGTAACCCACCAGGGCCATCACCAGCACACCGATCAGCACCAGGTCCATGCGGAACACGTCGCGCGCGGTGGCGAGGTAGGCGCCGATGCCCAGGCCGGTGCCGATCGCGTATTCGGAACCCACGGTGCCGATCCAGGCCGTCAGCAGCGCGAGCTCCACGCCGGTCAGCACCGAGGGCAGGATCGCGGGCAGCACCAGCCGGCGCAGCCGCAGCCAGGGCCCAAGCCGCACGATCGCGGCCACCTCGCGGTAGGCCGGCGCGATGCCGCGCACGCCCTGCTCGGTGTTGAGGAAGAC
>NZ_JBQVPI010000104.1:0-1174 GCF_052438155.1 Shinella sp.
GGCTTCAAAAGTAGAATTTTCTCGGCAAGATGATCGAGGAGATTTTGATGAAGACGAGCAGATTTAGCGAACCGCAAATCCTTGCGATCCTGCGTCAGGCCGAGGGTGGCGTTCCAGTGCCTGAGCTATGCCGGGAACACGGGATGAGCACGGCCTCATTTTACAAATGGCGAGCCAAGTATGGCGGCATGGATGCATCGATGATCAGCCAGATGAAGGCTTTGGAAGACGAGAACCGTCGGCTGAAGAAGATGTATGCGGAGATGAGCATGCAGGCCGAACTCCTCAAGGAGGCTCTGGGAAAAAAGTGACGCGGCCATCTCAACGCCGAGAGATGGCCATGAGAGCAGTGGCGCTGCGTGGGGTGAGCATCGCACTCGCCTGCCGCACCTTCGATGTCAGCGAGACGTGCTATCGTTACAGCGCCAAGCTGAACGACGAGAACGAGCAGATCGCCGATCTGCTGATCGGACTGACGCGGGCGAAGAGGAGTTGGGGCTTCGGCTTGTGCTTCCTTTACCTGCGCAATGTCCGGGGCCATCGCTGGAACCACAAGCGCGTCTACCGCATCTACCGCGAACTGGAGCTGAACTTGCGGATTAAGCCACGCAAGCGGTTGAAGCGGGACCGGCCGGATGCGCTGGCTGTGCCGGAACAGCCGAACATGGTCTGGTCGATGGACTTCATGGCGGACCGCCTGGAGGACGGCAGGCCGTTCCGGTTGTTGAACGTCCTGGACGATTTCAATCGCGAGGGGCTGGGCATCGAAGTGGATTTCTCGCTTCCTGCCGAGCGCGTCATCCGCAGCTTGAGCCAGATCATCGAATGGCGTGGCAAGCCGTTTGCCATACGCGTGGACAATGGCCCCGAATATGTCAGCGGCAAGCTGATGGAATGGGCCGAAAGGCAGGGCATTGCCTTGAGCCACATCCAGCCGGGCAAGCCGCAGCAGAACGCCTATGTCGAGCGCTACAACCGAACCGTTCGGCATGAATGGCTCGATCAGCACATTATAGAAAGTATCGAGGGGGCGCAGGAATTCGCCACGCAGTGGCTATGGACCTACAACAACGAGCGGCCCAATATGGGCATCGGCGGCATCACACCCGCACAGAAACTGAAAATGGCCGCGTGAATTCTACCGTAGAGCCCCGTTAAGAACGGGGGGATTACC
>NZ_JBQVPI010000105.1:0-1043 GCF_052438155.1 Shinella sp.
CCATTCGTGCAGGTCGGAACTTACCCGACAAGGAATTTCGCTACCTTAGGACCGTTATAGTTACGGCCGCCGTTTACCTGGGCTTCAGTTCGGAGCTTTCACTCCTCCCTTTAACCTTCAGGCACCGGGCAGGCGTCAGACCCTATACGTCGCATTGCTGCTTCGCAGAGCCCTGTGTTTTTGCTAAACAGTCGCTACCCCCTGGCTTGTGCCACTCAGTCCTGGTTGCCCAGGGTGAGTCACGCTTATTCCGAAGTTACGCGTGCAATTTGCCGAGTTCCTTCAGCACAGTTCTCTCAAACGCCTTGGTATGCTCTACCTGACCACCTGTGTCGGTTTCGGGTACGGTCTCTGCTGGAGTTATTTCCTGGGACGACGCCCCTGCACGGACAATCCAATAAGCCCGTACAAGTTATGCCATCCGTCACTTCCAGCTGGTGCAGGAATATTTACCTGCTTCCCATCGACTACGCTTTTCAGCCTCGCCTTAGGGGCCGACTAACCCTGCGCAGATTAGCTTTACGCAGGAACCCTTGGTCTTTCGGCGAGAGTGTCTCTCACACTCTTATCGTTACTCATGTCAGCATTCTCACTTCCGATACCTCCAGCCAGGCTCACGCCTGACCTTCACCGGCTTACGGAACGCTCCGCTACCGCTTGCACAAAGTGCAAACCCATATCTTCGGCGACTGGCTTGAGCCCCGTTACATTTTCCGCGCAGGATCGCTTGATCAGTGAGCTGTTACGCTTTCTTTAAAGGATGGCTGCTTCTAAGCCAACCTCCTGATTGTCAAAGCAATCCCACATCGTTTCCCACTTAGCCAGTACTTGGGGGCCTTAGATGATGGTTAGGGTTGTTTCCCTTTTCACGACGGACGTTAGCACCCGCCGTGTGTCTGCCCGATAGTTCTCTTAGGTATTCGGAGTTTGGTTAGTATTGGTACCGCTCGCGCAGCCCGCAACCATCCAGTGCTCTACCCCCTAAGGAATTCGTCGGACGCTCTACCTAAATAGATTTCGCGGAGAACCAGCTATGTCCAAGT
>NZ_JBQVPI010000106.1:0-1025 GCF_052438155.1 Shinella sp.
CGGCCGTAACTATAACGGTCCTAAGGTAGCGAAATTCCTTGTCGGGTAAGTTCCGACCTGCACGAATGGCGTAACGATGGCCACACTGTCTCCTCCTGAGACTCAGCGAAGTTGAAATGTTTGTGATGATGCAATCTCCCCGCGGAAAGACGGAAAGACCCCATGAACCTTTACTGTAGCTTTGTATTGGACTTTGAACAGATCTGTGTAGGATAGGTGGGAGGCTTTGAAGCAGGGTCGCTAGATCTTGTGGAGCCAACGTTGAAATACCACCCTGGTGTGTTTGAGGTTCTAACCTAGGTCCATTATCTGGATCGGGGACAGTGCATGGTAGGCAGTTTGACTGGGGCGGTCTCCTCCCAAAGTGTAACGGAGGAGTTCGAAGGTACGCTAGGTACGGTCGGACATCGTGCTAATAGTGCAATGGCATAAGCGTGCTTAACTGCGAGACTGACAAGTCGAGCAGATGCGAAAGCAGGACATAGTGATCCGGTGGTTCTGTATGGAAGGGCCATCGCTCAACGGATAAAAGGTACTCTGGGGATAACAGGCTGATACCGCCCAAGAGTTCATATCGACGGCGGTGTTTGGCACCTCGATGTCGGCTCATCTCATCCTGGGGCTGTAGCCGGTCCCAAGGGTATGGCTGTTCGCCATTTAAAGAGGTACGTGAGCTGGGTTTAAAACGTCGTGAGACAGTTTGGTCCCTATCTTCCGTGGGCGCTGCAGATTTGAGGAAGCCTGCTCCTAGTACGAGAGGACCGGAGTGGACGCACCTCTGGTGTACCGGTTGTCACGCCAGTGGCATTGCCGGGTAGCTAAGTGCGGAAGAGATAACCGCTGAAAGCATCTAAGCGGGAAACTCGTTCCAAGATGAGATCTGCCGGGGCCTTGAGCCCCCTAAAGAGTCGTTCAAGACCAGGACGTTGATAGGTCAGGTGTGGAAGCGCAGTAATGCGTTAAGCTAACTGATACTAATTGCTCGTGCGGCTTGACCCTATAACTTTGATGAAAATCATCAGAGT
>NZ_JBQVPI010000107.1:0-1021 GCF_052438155.1 Shinella sp.
CCCCCGAGGGGGGCCAAAGGGAAAAAAAAACCTGGGTGGGGAGGGGTGGGGGCCTTAGGAAGAACTTTTTTTGCATATTTTACCGCAGCCAAAGGGTAAAGGCCAGAGGGGTCCAGAGGCTTAGGATTTAAAAAAAAAGAAGGTCTGGAAGAATATAGCTAAAGATAAAGAAAAAACCACTGTAAGAAGTATACCAGTTAATGGGTAAATTATAAACATTTGTTTTACTGGGGCGGTAGCTTTCATTAAAGTAACGAGAGCATACAAAAGGCTTTATATAAAACTTAACCGGAAAAAAAAGCTTAACTGTAAGAAACACTATTCTAACAGATGTCTATAATTAAATTTAAAGTTATAGGGCAGGTGGTAAAGACCGATTAGTAATCTAAAATTATTAATCATCAATGGTTAAAAGGTACACTAGGGATAACAGGCTTATTTTGGTAGAGAGTACACATTAACACCAAAGTTTGGCACCTCGATGTTGGATCATCCCGTCCTAATGCAGAAGTAAGTATTAAGGGTTTGGCTGTTCGCCAATTAAAGGGGTACGTGATCTGAGTTCAAACCGTCGCAAGGCAGGTTGGTTTCTATCTACACACAAAATTATTAAACTATTAAATTTAGATAGTACGAAAGGACGCTCTAAATTAAACCTCTGGTACACTAATTGTTTTTTTATAAAAGCATCGTTAGAAAGCTACGTTTATATGCAATAAATAGAAATAATATATATATAACATTTTAGCATTATAATATAACACTTTTAATAGTATATTTATAATGTCTACCTCCCCACCCCTCCCCACCCAGGTTTTTTTTTCCTTAAGAAAAAAAAACATCCACCCCTACAAGGGGGGGATAAGGTTTATTTTTCTCTTTCCCTTTGGTAAGAAAAAATAAACAGTTCTTCTTCTTGCTTAGGCACCCTGCATTTTTTTTCCCCTCTGGCCCCCCCCGGGGGGGGGGTTAGGAAAAAAAAAGAAGAAGAAGAACCCTGGTTTTTCTTCTTGCCCTAAGG
>NZ_JBQVPI010000108.1:0-911 GCF_052438155.1 Shinella sp.
ATGGCAAAGAGCAAGTTCGAGCGCAACAAGCCTCACGTAAACATCGGCACGATCGGCCACGTTGACCATGGCAAGACGTCGCTGACGGCAGCGATCACGAAGTATTTCGGCGAATACAAGGCGTACGACCAGATCGACGCTGCTCCGGAAGAAAAGGCCCGCGGCATCACCATCTCGACGGCACACGTCGAATATGAAACGCCTGCCCGTCACTACGCCCACGTCGACTGCCCCGGCCACGCCGACTACGTCAAGAACATGATCACCGGTGCTGCCCAGATGGACGGCGCGATCCTGGTCTGCTCGGCTGCTGACGGCCCGATGCCGCAGACCCGCGAGCACATCCTGCTTGCTCGCCAGGTTGGCGTTCCGGCAATCGTCGTGTTCCTCAACAAGGTCGACCAGGTTGACGACGCCGAGCTTCTCGAGCTCGTCGAACTGGAAGTCCGCGAACTTCTGTCGTCCTACGACTTCCCGGGCGACGACATTCCGATCGTCAAGGGTTCGGCTCTGGCCGCTCTGGAAGATTCGGACAAGAAGATCGGTGAAGACGCGATCCGCGAGCTGATGGCTGCTGTCGACGCCTACATCCCGACGCCTGAGCGTCCGATCGACCAGCCGTTCCTGCTGCCGATCGAAGACGTGTTCTCGATCTCGGGCCGTGGTACGGTTGTGACGGGCCGCGTCGAGCGTGGCATCGTCAAGGTTGGTGAAGAAGTCGAGATCGTCGGCATCCGCCCGACCACCAAGACGACGGTTACCGGCGTTGAAATGTTCCGCAAGCTGCTCGACCAGGGCCAGGCCGGCGACAACGTCGGCGCGCTGATCCGTGGCGTACAGCGTGACGGCGTCGAGCGTGGCCAGATCCTGTGCAAGCCGGGTTCGGTCAAGCCGCACAAGAAGTTCATGGC
>NZ_JBQVPI010000109.1:0-641 GCF_052438155.1 Shinella sp.
GACCTGGGCCGCCTCGATGGGGACGGCTGGCTGTGGTTCACCGGCCGCGCGGCGCACAAGCAACTCATCAAGAGCGGCGGTGAAAACGTCTACCCGGCCGAGGTGGAACAGGTGCTGCTCGAACACCCGGCCGTGGCCGAGGCCTTCGTGTTCGGCCGGGCGGATGAGAAATGGGGCGAGGCCGTGCACGCGGCCTGCGCGCTCAAGCCCGGCGCGGCAGCCACCGAAGCCGAGCTGATCGGTTTCGTGGAACAGCGGCTGGCGCGCTACAAGCGGCCGCAGCGCGTGAGCTTCGGGCCCGCGCCACTGGAACGCGTGGCGCGAACCTGAGCAGCGCCCGCCGATGCTTCCAGGGCTCGCCGGGGTCGGGCCACCATGCGGCGCGCGGAAGCTGGTTACAGTTCTGCCCAGCCCGACAACCCTCATTCATTCAGATCCCATGTCCATGGACTTCACGCTGGTGCTCGTGCTCGGGTTGGTGGCCGGCACGGTGGGCGGCGTCGTCGGCTTCGGCACCTCCATCATGTTGATGCCGGCCCTGGTGCTGGTGTTCGGACCGCGCGAGGCCGTGCCCATCATGGCAATCGCTTCGATGATGGCGAATGCCTCGCGGGTCGCCGCCTGGTGGCGGGAGGTGGACT
>NZ_JBQVPI010000110.1:0-633 GCF_052438155.1 Shinella sp.
GTGTGGATCGGGACGATAGTCTACCGGCATGACGGAAGAGGTGTGCGCCCACTACAAACGTCACCGCTTTCCGGCCGAGATCATCGCGCATGCGGTGTGGCTCTATTATTGATTTCCGCTGAGCCTGCGCGACGTCGAGGACCTGCTTGCCGAGCGTGGCATTGACGTCTCGTTTCAGACCGTCGCAGAATGGGCAACGAAATTTGGCCTGAAATTCGCCCATCAACTTCGGCGGCGATCTTGTGGTCACTTTGCCGATAAGTGGCACCTTGATGAGATGGCCGTGGCGATCAAGGGGAAGAAGGACTGGCTGTGGCGCGCCGTCGATGCCAACGGCTACGTTCTCGATACTCTGCTGCAAAGCCGTAGGAACAAGGGTGCGGCTTTTCGGCTGATGCGTAAGCTGCTCAAAGGCCGGGGTATTGCCCCGCGCGTCATGGTGACCGACAAGCTGCGCTCTTACGCCGCCGCCAAAGCTGAATTGATGCCGGGCGTCGAGCATCGCTCGCACAAGGGTCTGAACAACCGCGCAGAAAATCCCCCCCCCTTCCTCTTAGACGACGAGAACGACGCATGATGCGCTTCAAGTCGACGCGGCAATGCCAGCGTTTCGTCTCAACCCACAGCCAGATC
>NZ_JBQVPI010000111.1:0-633 GCF_052438155.1 Shinella sp.
TTCAGAGCTTGCACTCCTCCTCTTAACCTTCCAGCACCGGGCAGGCGTCAGGCCCTATACGTCGTCTTGAAGCCGACTTAGCAGAGCCCTGTGTTTTTGCTAAACAGTCGCTACCCCCTGGCTTGTGCCCCCTGCACACGGTTGCCCGCATGCAGGGCCTCCTTCTCCCGAAGTTACGGAGGTAATTTGCCGAGTTCCTTCAGTACACTTCTCTCAAGCGCCTTGGTATACTCTACCATCCCACCTGTGTCGGTTTAGGGTACGGTCTATACGGAGGGGCTATTTCCTGGGACAACTTCGAAGCCAGACCAATCCAATAAGGCCTGACAACTTACGCCATCCGTCACACACCTCCAGGCCCACGAATATTAACGTGGTTCCCATCGACTACCCCCTTCGGGCTCGTCTTAGGGGCCGGCTTACCCTGCTCAGATTAGCTTTAAGCAGGAACCCTTGGGATTTCGGCGAGAGGGCATCTCACCCTCTTTATCGCTACTCATGTCAGCATTCGCACTTCCGATACCTCCACGGTCGGTTACCCTCCCGCTTCATCGGCCTACGGAACGCTCCGCTACCGCTTGGATCAAAGATCCAAACCCTAAGCTTCGGTACGTATCTTGAGCCCCGTTACAT
>NZ_JBQVPI010000112.1:0-620 GCF_052438155.1 Shinella sp.
GTGCAGCACCCGCCACGCCACAATGACATGCTCGCGGCGGAGGGTGGGGTCCAGCAGCTCCTGCCACACCTCCAGGCAAGGCTGGCCGGCCTGAACTGAGCGTGCTAGCTCGTCCACCGTGCCATCCAGCGCTCCATGTCCGGCAGCTGGCAGCGCGCCTGCCCGCCTGTTGCCGCTGTGCCTGGCCCCCCTTCCCGGTCGGAGCTGGGCGTCAAGCTGCCGCTGTGCCCGTTGCACTGCCCTGAGCTCCGGCGTAGGCCGCGGAGGAGGTCCGGTGTTGGTGTCAAGCCAGCGCGGTGGCTGGCTGCCCTGCACTTCCTCCGGGAGCAGCTCCTCTACCTCACTGCCCTGCTGCGCCCGTTCCCCCGCTGCCCGCTGCGCTGTTAGGAGCGTGACGGTATCCAGACAGCGCCGCTCAAGGGTCCGCAAGCCTTTCCCCGCGATAGCTAGCACCTGAACTGGCTCTGCCCCGGCGGCGGTCGCGGCCCTCACAAGGCTGGCCAGAGGCCCCCACCACCAGGGTAGGTGGGTTAGTGCGGGCCCGCTGTAACAGCGTGAGGCGCACCCGTGCTGCCTTGACGGTGAACAGCAGGAGGGAGGTGCTGCCCATGCCCCACACC
>NZ_JBQVPI010000113.1:0-600 GCF_052438155.1 Shinella sp.
GTAACAAGGTAGCCGTAGGGGAACCTGCGGCTGGATCACCTCCTTTCTAAGGATATTGGCAGAAAGCGCCTGATTGGATCGCAAGATCCTCGTATCGGGAAGAGCTTCTTCCGTTCCAAAGAACATTGCCGTCGTCCTCATGTCCCTTCATCCTGGAGATTTCGCTGTCGCGAATGTGTGTTTTTCACATGTTTGCGAGCAGCGGATAACGCCGCCTTTGGGCAGCCCGGGCTTGCCCGCCTAAGCCGAAAGGCCGCAGGTGGGGCCGGTAGCTCAGGTGGTTAGAGCGCACGCCTGATAAGCGTGAGGTCGTAGGTTCAACTCCTACTCGGCCCACCATTATAGACGCGCTGCTCGCTTTGTGTGCGAACACGAAAGAGCGGCGATCATGGTTGGGGGCCTTAGCTCAGCTGGGAGAG
The DNA here is from genome assembly GCF_052438155.1 of Shinella sp. Classification (NCBI taxonomy): domain Bacteria; kingdom Pseudomonadati; phylum Pseudomonadota; class Alphaproteobacteria; order Hyphomicrobiales; family Rhizobiaceae; genus Shinella; species Shinella sp. The sequence goes on from NZ_JBQVPI010000113.1 coordinate 420, forward strand.
CACCTGCTTTGCAAGCAGGGGGTCATCGGTTCGATCCCGATAGGCTCCACCACCACGCATTTCTCCAGAGATGAAGACAACATATTCCGGCGCGGATTTATCCGTAGCCGGTGTGCGGGCCCATGAGTGGCCTGCTCTTTGACATTGTGAATGGGTTTTTTAATCGATGCCGTGGTTGCAT
>NZ_JBQVPI010000114.1:0-564 GCF_052438155.1 Shinella sp.
GCGTTTGGCGGCATGAACGCCGTGGCCAAGGTCGAGGTTTCTCTGGACGGCGGAAAAACCTGGCAGCTCGCGCGCATGGTGGGGCCCGACCTCGGCCGCTTTGCGTGGCGGCAGTTTGTTTTTGCGGCGCGCCTGCCGGCGGGCCAGTTCACCCTGGCGAGCCGAGCCACCGACACCGCAGGCAACGTGCAGCCCGAACAACGCATGGAAAACGCGGGCGGCTACAACAACACCAGCTGGGCCGACCACGCCGTGAAAGTGAGCGTGGCATGAAGCGCACAATCCAAAAACACGCGTTGGTCGCTGCCCTGTGGTCGTTGGCATTCACAGTGCTGCCCGTGCACGCCGCCGACGATGCCGCGCAACTTCAACAAGGCAAGGTGTTGTTCGGCCAAGGCGCGGTGCCTGCCTGCGCCCTGTGCCATGCGCTCAAGGACGCGGGAGCCGAAGGCGCCGTGGGCCCCAGCCTGGACGAGCTCAAGCCCGATGCCAAGCGCGTGGCCACCGCGCTGCGCAACGGGATTGGGCAGATGCCGTCCTACAACGGCAAACTCAGTGATGCGC
>NZ_JBQVPI010000115.1:0-557 GCF_052438155.1 Shinella sp.
CCACGCGGCCGTTTTCCAGGATGTAGCCGTGGTCGGCCAGCGCCAGCGCGGCCTGGGCGTGCTGCTCCACGATCAGCAGCGACACGCCTTCGCCGCGCAGCTTGGCGAGCAGGTCGAAGATCTCTTTCACCATCAGCGGTGCCAGGCCCAGCGACGGCTCGTCGATCATCAGCAGCCGGGGCCTGGCCATCATGGCGCGGCCGATCAGCAGCAGCTGCTGTTCGCCGCCCGAGAGGTAACCGGCGGTGCGCGTGCGCAGCTCGGCCAGGCGCGGGATCAGGCCGTAGACCCGCTCCAGCCCTTGCTTCACATCGGCCATGCGCGTGAGCCGGTGCCCGCCCACCACCAGGTTCTGCTCGGCGGTCATGTGGCGCAGCACCTTGCGGCCTTCGACCACGTGCACCACGCCGTCGGCCACCATCCGCTCGGCGGACGCGCCGGTGATGTCCTGGCCCAGCATGCGCACGTTGCCCGAGGCGACGCGGCCTTCCTCCACGTCCAGCATGCCGGAGATGGTCTTGAGGGTGGTGCTCTTGCCGGCTCCGTTGGGGCCGAGC
>NZ_JBQVPI010000116.1:0-554 GCF_052438155.1 Shinella sp.
GACGCCGTCTGCTCTTTTGTCGGGACCTATCGGACCCTTCGTCCAGCACTCACCCCCCTTCACTTCACACCAACCCTTCATCGGAGCCCACAATGTTCAAGACTTTCGCTTTCGCCGCCACCGCCCTGACGCTCGCCTCCGGCAGCGCCTTCGCCGCCCCCAGCGACGACGCCCGCACGCACTTCCAGGCCATCGCCTCGGGCGACACCCAGATCGTCATGCGTGCCTATGCCGACCAGGCCCAGCTGAACTGGGTAGGCGGCCCACTCGACGGCACCTATGCCACCACCGATGCCATTCGCGGCACCTGGGAGAAGTTCGGCAAGGCCGTCGGCCCACTGAAGCTCACAGTCGGCCAGATTGAAGAATCGGCCAACCCCAAGGGCGCCACCGTCTCGGCCAACGTCGTCTTCGAAGGCAAGATGCCCATCAAGGTGCGCTACGTGCTGACGTTCCGTGAAGGCAAGATCGTCAGTGAAACCTGGCAGATCGACCCCAAGCTGGCGGTGGCTGCGGCTTACTGAACGGCACGCAGCGTGGCTACTCTCCACCAG
>NZ_JBQVPI010000117.1:0-548 GCF_052438155.1 Shinella sp.
CTGACGAATGTCGAGCGCGTTGTTTCCGAGCTGGTTTACACCGAATACTGGCCGGTGGCGGTTTCGGTCGTGGAGAACAGGCGCATCGCGCCGGCCTTGAGCGGCCGCCACATCGTCGCGCTGGTTGCCGCGATCAAGGACGTAGCCTCGAGCCGGTTCGACGCAGAGATTTCGCAGGTGTTGGAACAGGACCCGCGGCATGCCAAGCTGGTCCTCATTCTTGAGATGATGCGCCGGAAGAGAACGCTCGCGGAAGCTGACTTTCCCTCTGCGCGGCGTGACTTTGCGGAACAATACGGCAGCCTGATCTTGTCGGCGAGCGACATGCCGCCGAGCCTTTTCATGCTGGCGGTCCATCTTCAGCTTTGGCTTTCGCCGTCCGACCTCAGCACGTGCATTTCGTCCTTCGCGTCGAATGCGGCAGCGAGGCCTCGCCCCAATCATGTGGCCTCTGCTCTCGGTACATTGGTTGCGGCAGGGGAAAGCGACGGCGCCGCGGCCCTTCTGGCGCTTCTTCCCGCCTCGCCGGAAGGCGCCGGTGCGGTGTT
>NZ_JBQVPI010000118.1:0-547 GCF_052438155.1 Shinella sp.
CTGCTGCCCCTCCCTATGGCCGCTGCTGCCCTTCAAAGGCAGCCTCGCTTATGGCGGAGTAGCTGGCTGCCCCGAGAGGCACCCCTAGGTGTCGGACGGGCACGCCCCGTGGCGCAGGGGGATGGTCACGGCTCCAGCCCCGCCCCCCGGCCCGCCCAGCCCTGGCCCTCCAGCCCCGCCCCGCCCTCGCCCCCGCCCTGCCCTCTGCTCCTAGCCACACCCTCACCCCCTGCCCCGCCATCCGCCTCCACCTCAGTCCTGCCACCCCCTGCTGGGGCATGCTGGGTTAGGGTGGCAGCGTCTGCTGAGGTATGGGAGACCTGCCTGAGCGACCCATGCTGCTGCTGCTCCTGACCACCACCTCCCTCGCCAAGCCTCTCTCCTCCTCCGTCCCTGCTGCTGCCAGCCCTTCTGCCATGCCCCGCTCCTGTGCCTCTGCCCCTCTCTTGGCTCCCTGTCCCGCTCCTGTCCCTCTGAGCCCTACCTGCCCCCCTTTCACCCTCCCCCCTGCCCTCCACCCCACCTATGACCCCGCCTTCCCCTGCGC
>NZ_JBQVPI010000119.1:0-348 GCF_052438155.1 Shinella sp.
AAGTAGGAGCGCGGGGGTACAAGTTCACAATGGACGCGACGGACACCGCCGGGCGATTCACCATCGGCAGCATTGACTATGCGGACGACATTGCTATCCTGTGCAACTCGATCAGTAACATTCGCTGCCAGGCCGACAAGCTCTCGGCCTACTCCGACTGGGGCCACCTCATCGTATCACACAGCAAAACCCTCGCCACTGCCGCGCTCCACCACGCGCACCAGTCCGGCAGGTGCAGCACCCCAGCAGACGCGGAGAAGCAAGCCCGCCGCGAACTGCAGGTCTTGCGGCTGCAAGGAAAGCCGATCACCTTCCTCCGCCCGTCCGCACCATTCACCTACTTAGGAG
>NZ_JBQVPI010000119.1:358-531 GCF_052438155.1 Shinella sp.
AAGTAGGAGCGCGGGGGTACAAGTTCACAATGGACGCGACGGACACCGCCGGGCGATTCACCATCGGCAGCATTGATTATGCGGACGACATTGCTATCCTGTGCAACTCGATCAGTAACATTCGCTGCCAGGCCGACAAGCTCTCGGCCTACTCCGATTGGGGCCACCTCATC
>NZ_JBQVPI010000120.1:0-528 GCF_052438155.1 Shinella sp.
TGTAGCTAACGGCAAGACTCTTCATCCCACCGTCTCTAGGCCCAATTCACTGACGCCGCGTTTATGTGACAACACCCGTGGAGGAGATGGGGCGTCACTTCTCCGACCGGATCATCGTTGCCGGCAATGCGCTCGCGCGCCGTCGGGTGAGCGGCACCATCACCGTCGCCGATACCGACGCCGCCCTCGCCTTCATCAAACAAGCCCTCGGCGTCAAGGTGACCCGGTTCGGCCCGGTGATCGTCATTCGCTGACGGCTCTGTCGCTGCACGGGCTTGTCGATTGCGGATCGACATGTTTGATTTGCTTCCTGCACGCGCGCCCGCCCGTATTCAGGAAATGACTATTCTTCTACTGCGCTTCCCCCTGTTACCAAGGGAACAACTCCCGGCTTCTGCGCCGACTAGCAATCGGCACACGCCCGATGGCGTGGAAACCCATTTGCGAGGAAAGCATGAGCAATACTTCGAAGTTCATCACGCCATTGCAGGTAACGCATGCGCTCGGTCTGGAGGCCCTCGGCTACAC
>NZ_JBQVPI010000121.1:0-525 GCF_052438155.1 Shinella sp.
TCCTAAGGTAGCGAAATTCCTTGTCGGGTAAGTTCCGACCTGCACGAATGGCGTAACGACTTCCCCACTGTCTCCAGTACATGCTCAGCGAAATTGAATTCTCCGTGAAGATGCGGAGTACCCGCGGTTAGACGGAAAGACCCCGTGCACCTTTACTGCAGCTTCAGAGTGGCATTAGGAAAGAACTGTGTAGCATAGGTGGGAGGCTTTGAAGCGACGGCGCCAGCTGTCGTGGAGCCATAGGTGAAATACCACCCTGTTGTTTTCTGATGTCTAACCTCGCACCGTTATCCGGTGCAGGGACCCTCTGTGGCGGGTAGTTTGACTGGGGCGGTCGCCTCCTAAAGAGTAACGGAGGCGCGCGATGGTGAGCTCAGGACGGTTGGAAACCGTCTGTTAGAGTGCAATGGCATAAGCTCGCCTGACTGCGAGACTGACGAGTCGAGCAGAGACGAAAGTCGGTCATAGTGATCCGGTGGTCCCTCGTGGAAGGGCCATCGCTCAACGGATAAAAGGTACGCCGGG